>JALHPV010000311.1 GCA_022842285.1 Kofleriaceae bacterium | reverse complement strand
TGATTGGACCGCGAGTCGTCGAAACCAGGCTGCACGAGGCAGCCGTTCGGCAGGCAGTCGTTCAGGTAGAGCGTGTGCGAGATCGGCACTAGACGTGGCGGCGACGCGACGAGACGAGGAGTGCACCGAGCATCAGCAGACCGCCGACCATGCCACCGGCGCCGCCGGTCGAGCAGCCACCACCATCGTCGCCATCGCTACCGCCGTCACCCCCGTCATCCGGGCCCTCGCCGGGCCAGCACACGCCGTTCGTGGTGCCGCGGCAGTAGAAGCCATCGGGGCACTCGCCATCGTTGCAGGCCGCCGTGCAGTAGCTGTCGCCGTCGGCGACGCCGCACACGTTCGAGGCGCAGTCCTCGCGGACCTCGCACGAGGCGCCGAGGCCACCATCGACGCTCGCAGGCGGCAGGCACTTGCCACCGAGGCAGGAGTAGTCGGTCTCCGAGCACTCCGCGTCGGTCTCGCAGGACTCGAGCACGGTGACGGTGTGGGTCACCTCGACCTGGCGGTCACCGTAGTCGGTACCGACGAGGCGGATCGTGTGCTCGCCCGGCGCGAGGCCGCTGGCGGTCGCGACGATGAGGCCGGTCTTCTCGACCATCGTCTTCAGGACACCATCGATGTAGATGGTCGCGTCGAGGCGGTCGAGCGGGCCCATGAACTCGCCGCTGATGGCGAAGTCGGGACCGACGTAAGCGCCGTCGAGCGGCGTGACGAGCGCGACGGTGCTGCCCTCGAGGGTGGGGGACAGGCCGAAGGTGTTACGGAGCGTGCGGAACGTGTTCTGCGTCGAGCCCGAGCACGGGCAGTTCATCGGGTCGAAGTTGTTGTCGTGGCACTGCGACATGCTGTTCTGCCACCACTTCTCCTGCCCGAGGCGCGCATAGGACATGTGGTCCTTGTCGTCGTAGACGTGCGAGACGCCCCAGACGTGCGCGGCTTCGTGAATGATGCCGGTGCAGAGGTACTGGATCTGCGACGCAGCGGTGTCGTTCGCGAAGAGGAAGGCGAGGCCGTTCTGGACCTGGCCGTTGCATCCGAGGAACGGCGCGATGCCGCCCGGGAACTGCCCCGGCTCGCGATCGAACATCGCGGCCGCGCTACCGGCGGCCATGACCTCGGTGTGCGGCGTCGCGCCCGGATCCACGGTCGTGACCTGGACGTCGTACATCGCCATCTTCTCGCGGACGCACTCCATCACCATGTCGAAGTGCGCCTGGCCGTGCATGTACGGCGTGAGGCGGACGGTCTGGAAGTCCGGGATCGACGAGGTGTTGGACTGCGAGCTGTTGCTGCCGCTCCGGGTGACGGTGCAGCCGTTGCTGCCGATGCAGCTGTTCACGTAGAGGATGCGATTCGCGGGGGCCGCGTTCACGGCATCCGGATCGGACTGGATGACCCGCTCCTGAAAGACCTCGGCAGAAGCCACGGCCGGGGCGAGCGCGGAGATGGCAAGGACAAGGGAGGCAGCGAAGCGCATGAGGTACGGGAACCTACGCCGAGTCAGGGTCACCTTGCAGCAGGAAATCGCTGTCCGGATCTGGACCGACTGAGTGATCCAGGCGACACCCCTGCGCATGCTGCACATCGATCTGGCGGGCAAGCGCGCCCTGGTTGCCGGGGTGGCCGACGACGGTGGGTTCGGATTCGCGATCGCCAAGGCCTTGGCCCGGGCCGGGGCCACCGTTTCGGTCGCTACGTGGCCGCCAGCCCTCGGGATCTTCAAGACCATGCTGGAGCGCGGCAAGTTCGACGAATCCCTGGCCATGCCGGACGGGAGCAAGCTGTCGTTCGCGAAGATCTACCCCCTGGACGCCGAATACGACCAGCTCGACCTGGTCCCGGCCGAGCTCCGCGAGAATCGCCGGTACCGGGATCTCGGTGACTTCACCATCAGCGGCCTGGCCGCGGCGGTCCAGGCGGATGGCGGCACGGACATCGTGGTGCACGCCCTCGCCAACGGGTCCGAGGTCAAGAAGCCGCTCCTGGAGACCTCGCGCAAGGGGTATCTCTCCGCGCTGTCGGCCTCGGCCTACTCGATGGTCTCCCTCGTCAGCAAGCTCGGGCCGGTGATGCCCAAGGGGGGCGCCTTCATCTCGCTGTCATACATGGCGGCGGAGCGGGTGATTCCTGGCTACGGCGGCGGGATGTCATCGGCCAAGGCCGCCCTCGAGTCGGACACGCGGGTCCTCGCGTACGAGGCGGGGCGCGCCTGGGGCCACCGCGTGAACACGATCTCGGCGGGGCCGTACGCCTCGCGCGCGGCGAGCGCCATCGGCTTCATCGATCAGATGATCGACTACACGACGCGCAATGCGCCGCTGCCCGAGCCGATCACCGCAGAAGAAGTCGGCGCCACGGCCGCCTTCCTGTGCAGCCCGCTCGCGTCGGGCATCACGGGCTCGACGGTCTACGTCGACAAGGGCTACCAGGCGATGGGGATCGCGATCGATCGCGAAGGCGCGCTCTCCAAACCGTCCTGACACCGTGAGAGCGCGACGTCTCGTCGGAGGTCGCGCCTGCGACATCGACGCGTCGCGTGCAAGCCGCATCTTCCCAGCGACGAGAAACGCCCGAATACTGCCGCTGGTGAGCACGGTGGTGATGCGCTCGATCGTGCTCGGACGCGGTCGCCTCCTCTCGGCGACGGTCGTGGTGATGTCGCTGGCGGTGACCGCGGCGATGAGCCTCGTGTTCCACCGCACCGTTCGCATCGACATGCTTGTCACCGGCTTCGTGTGCGCGGTCGTCGTGGACGTGGTCATCACCCGCATCACGAAGCACTATCGCGAGAAGCTCGCGCAGCTGCACGCCGACCTCGGGCGTCGGGTCCACGAGCGCACCGCCGAGCTGCAGCGGACGCGCGACGAGTTGATCGCCCGTGATCGCATGGTCACGGCCGGCATGCTCGCCGCCGGCGTATCTCACGAGATCCGGTCGCCGCTGACGGTCGTGCGCATGGGCGTCGACGAGCTGCGCGAGCTCGTCGACGGTGCCGAGGAGGCCGAGCTCCTGCGCGACGTGAACGATGCGGCCGAGCGGATCACCGCGATCGTGAACGACCTGTCGTCGCTCGCGAAGCCGGCCGATGATCCGGTGGGGCCGATCGATCTCGACGGCGTGATCGCGACTGCGGCGCGCCTGGCGTCGTATCGCTTCGGCCCCACGGTGACGCTGGTCCGGACCACGGACGGTGCGCTGCAGGTGCTCGGCAATGCGTCCCGTCTCGTGCAGGTGTTCCTGAACCTCCTCGTGAATGCCGCCCGCGCCACGCGCCCCGACGCGCCGAACACGATCACGGTGAGTGCCGAGGCGCGGGCCGATCGCGTGGTCGTGGCGATCACCGACACGGGCACCGGGATGAGCCTCGAGACGCAGGCGCGGTTGTTCCAGCCCTTCTTCACGACCGGCGGCACCACGGGCGGGACGGGCCTCGGCCTGGTGATCTGTCGCTCGCTCGTCGAGCGCATGGGCGGGTCGATCGACGTCACGAGTGACCTCGGGGCCGGGACGACGTTTGCGGTCTCGCTGCCGTGCGCTGGCTAGCGCAGTCGCCACTCGCGAGCTAAGTCCCAGTAGCGACGGTGGCGCGGCGCTTGCTGCAAGTCCGCGCATGCGCAGCGCGTGGCTGATCGGGTGGTCGTTGACGGCGGTGCTCGGCGCGTGCTCGATGGACCCGGCCGAGGATCCGATCGACGACCCGACCTGGGGCGACGGCAAGGAAGATGGGGCGAGCGGCGTGAACATCGCGGCGACCGCGCTCGATGTCGACCTCGCGACCATGACCGCGACCGCGACCATCGAGCTCGAGCGCTACGGGCACGTGAAGCTCGAGGTCGGTGGCCTGACCATCACCGCCGTCCGCGACGAGCGCGGCAATCGCCAGCATCGCATCACGAACGGCACGCTCTACGTGTCGAACGTGCGCAGCCCGCTCGTCGTCGAGTACGCGTTCGAGGAGAAAGACATGGCCAACGGGCTCCTGCCCGGCGGCTCGACGGTCATCTGGCCGTACTTCTGCGGCAACGTGTTTCCATGCCACAGCCAGCCCGCAGACGGCACCACGTTCGCGCTCGCGATCGACGGGGTCCCCGACGGCAAGACGGCGATCTACCCCGAGACGATCGACGCCGAGTCGCCGCCGTACATGCTCGCGTGGGCCGTCGGCAAGTACACCCACGCCGAGCTCGGCACGACGCCCGCCGGCACGACGATCAGCGTCGACTGGCTCCCCGGCGGCGAGACCGCCGCGCGCGCGGGCACGAAGCGGCTCGTCGACGTCTTCGACTGGTACGAGCGCGTCCTCGGGCCGTACGCGTTCGGTGATCGCGCGGGCTCCGTCTCGGTGATCTGGGGCGAAGGCCTCTACGGCGGGATGGAGCACCACCCGTACTGGCACGTCGCGAAGGACGCGATGAATGACGAGGTCACGCACGCGCACGAAGCCGCGCATGGCTGGTTCGGCGACGGGGTCCGCATCAAATGCTGGGAAGACTTCGTGCTCTCCGAAGGCACGACGAGCTACCTCGCGGCGCGCGCGCTGTCGGTCGTCGGTGGGCCGTCGACGGAAGCGAAGGTCTGGCGCGACTACCAGGACGAGCTCGACGCGGCGATCGAAGAGGGCGGCGCGCCGGCGTGGCCGCAGGGCTGCAACCGCATCGACATCATCCGCGACAATCTCTTCACGAACCTGCCGTACATGCAGGGCGCGTTCTTCTACAAGGACGTCGCGACCGCCGTCGGCGCCGAGGTCCTCGACGGTGTGATCGGGCGCTTCTACCAGGCGCACAAGACTCAGCCGGCGACCATGCAGGACATGGTGGACTTCATCGAGGCCGAGACGGGCTTCGACCCGAGCGAGCTCGTCGAGTCGCGCCTGCGCAAGCAGTTCTAGCGCCTGGGGGGTGCGACACATCCCGGACAAAAGGGGTCGGACCCCTGCGACAGCGCGGGGCGAGCCGTCAGGCAACCGCATGCCATGGCGGTCCGCTACTGCGTAAGGGGCACAGCGCTGACGCCGGGCGAGTGCCGATGAGCGGTCGTCGTCGTAGCGCGGTCGGCCAGTGCATCGGCGACGGAGTCGGGGAATTGAACGCTTGGTCACAGTCGGCTGCTCGGGCGAGTTGCACGCCACGACGAGGCCAGAGGCAACGATCCAGCGTGAGACCCGCACGACGCGCACGGACGGCGTACGTGAGACGAAAGCGCGTGTGCGTTCACTGATCAGAACAGACCGGGGCTGCGATCGACCGCGGATCCCGCACCGCGGCCTGTCGCACCTCCATAGCCTTCGGGGCGGCTCGCAGGCGCCTGGTAATTCCGGATCGCTTGATCGATGCGGCCGCCGGCGAGGTTGCCCATCGTTCCGCCCGCGATCCCGCCCTTCGGGCCACCCATCATGAAACCTCCGAGCGCTCCGATTCCGGTTCCAACCGCGCGGCTGTCGGACTCGCTCCACGCTCCCCCGGCGGTCGACTCGAGCTCTGTCGCAGTGAGCGTGCGAAACGGATCCTGATGCGTGGGCGAACAGAGGGAGGTGGGCATAGCGGTCGCGAATTCCGAGTTGTTCATGGTGTGGTCCTGATCGGTAGGTGGGTTGTTGGTTGGAGACCGCTATTGCGACATGCGGGCCACATAATCCGACGAAGGCCGTCGAGATCGACGAGGCCCTTCGGGGGAACGGGCTTGCACGAACGAAGCGACGCGGTGCGCTTCGAGATCCCCGATTCGGCACTGCAAGTGCGCGCGGTCGCGATGGACTGTCTACCGTACTTGTAGGGACCGTCTAGAGGCGGCTACGTAGCGTGGTGGCCGCGAGTGGTCACGGGGCTGCGGCAAGGTCAGCGCGGCTTCGTCAGGCGGCCGATCGGGACGACGTTCGTGGCGCCGGGCTTGGGCGGCGGGGGCGGGTTGGTGGCGCCGCACGCGTCGCAGACGCCGTTGATGATGACGTCGTGCTCGCAGGCGTTCGCACGGGCGGCGGCGGCCGCGATGCGGAGCGGGAGTCCGGAGAAGCGAAGGGCGCGACGCTTGCCGGCCGCGATGAGGACCTCACGGGCGGCGCACAGGACGACGCTCGTGCGCGCGCGCGTGATGCCGGTGTAGACGAGCTCGCGCGTGACGAGCGGCATGTCGGGCTCGAAGGGGAGGACGAGGGCCACGGCATCGAGCTCGCTGCCCTGCGACTTGTGGACGGTGAGGGCCCAGGCGAGCTCGAGGCGGTCGCGGAGGGCCTCGATGGCGAAGGGGCGGAGCTCGCCGCCGATGCGGAAGACGGCGCGGTAATGGTGCCGGCCGAGGCCCTCGTCGGCGCGGACGATGATGCCCTGGTCGCCGTTGAAGAGGCCGCGGTGGTAGTCGTTCGCGGTGATCATCACCGGCTCGCCGGGGACGAAGTCCGGGGCGCCGGTGACCGACATGCCGGCGAGGGACTCGGCGTGGAGGTGCGCGTTGAGGGCAATGGAGCCGGTGGGCAACGTTCGGGTCACCGTCAGCACGCGGGCGCGGCCGAGCAGCGACCACAGGGCCTCGAGGTCGTCGCGTTGCGATGGATCGATGACACCGTCGTCGAAGTGGAAGACGGTGTTCGCATCGGCGAGAGCTTTGGGGCCGGAGAAGGCGTGCCAGAGCTGATCGACGACGCGGTGGACTTCGTCGAGCGGGCGGTCGGACGCGGTGGGATCGACGTACTCGACGCCGGCGAACTTGAGGCGCTGCGGGGTCGTGGGCGCGGGGAGCGCGCGAGCGACGGCGCCCTCGTTGACGGCCTGGGCCGCTTCGTACACGGCGCGACCGCGCGGATCGGCGGGGTTCATGCGGTAGCTCTGCGCGAGCGTCGCGACGCGGGTCTCCATCGTGACGAGGTCGGCCAGGATCTGGCCCGCGTCGATCGCGGGGAGCTGGTGGGCGTCGCCGATCAAGATGAGCGGCACGTGCGCGGGGACTGCGTCGAGGAGCGCGTCCACGAGCTCGAGATCGACCATCGAGGCCTCGTCGACGATGACGGCGCCGACGGGGAGCGGCGAGAGCGCGTGGTGGGCGAAGCGGCCGCCGCGGTAGCCGAGGAGGCGGTGCAGGGTCTGCGCGGTGGGCGGCGCGAGGGCGAGGGCGCGATCGACGGCATCGGCGTTGGCGACGGCGCGGAGCTGCTCGCCGATCACCTCGGTCAGGCGGTTGGCGGCCTTGCCCGTCTGCGCGGCGAGGGCGACATGCGTGATGCCGACGCGCGCGAGGCCGCGGACGATGGCCGCCGCGACGACGGTCTTGCCGGTGCCGGGGCCACCGGTGATGACGGTGAAGGGATGCGTGAGCGCGAGCAGCGTGGCGGCGGCCTGCTCGGGTGACAGCGCCCGCAGGCCCGGGCTCGCGACGAGCGAGGCGAGGGCGGCCTCGGCAAGCGGGGCATGGGCGGACGGCACGGCCGCGAGGCGGGCCTGCAGGCGGACGGCGACGCGCTCCTCGAGCCAGCGCGAGCGCTCGGTGTAGAGGGCGCCATGATCCACGACGAGCGGGAGGCGGGCGTCGCCCGTGCCGAGGATCGAGCCGAAGCGCGGGTTGTTGGTGAGCTGGGCGATCGTCTTCAGCGTGCGCGGCACGTCGATGTCGCCGCCCGCGAGCTTGCCGATGTCGGAGACGAGCGAGCGCAGGCGCTTCTCGGGATCCTTGGGGTCGAGGGACAGGCACGTCGAGCCCTGGCGCTGCGCGATCATGAGGGCGAGCACGAGGACGGCGAGCCCCTCGGCCTCGGGACCGCCCAGCCAGCCATCGGAGCGCACGAGCTCCTCGGCGAGGTACAGGCTCTCGTCGCCGAGGTCGCACTTGCGCGCCCCGATGCCGAGGTGCCGGAACACCGCCGAGACGGAGCCCGCGTCACGCGCGGGGGCAAAGCGCGCGCGGAGCGTGCCCTGCGGATCGAGCTCGCCCTGGCTCATGGGGTCACCTCTCCGCGCGGATCCGCCGGTGCGACGGGCAGCGTCTCGAGCCACGTGCGCCACTCCGCGAGCTTCTCGGCATCGACGCGCCGCGCGACCACGACGCCGTAGCGCACGAAGGCGAACAGCAGGCCGGCGAACCGCAGGTCGGGGCACATCCGCTCGGCGGCCAGCGCGTAGAGGCGCGCCTGGACATCGTAGTGCTCGGCGACGCGCGCCTTGGCGTCGGATGGAGAACCGAGCGCGTCGCTCTTGTAGTCGAGCACCCAGAGCTCGTCGCCGTAGACGACCATCGCGTCGATGAAGCCCTTCACGAGGCCCGTCGAGCCGGAGGAGGCGCGGTACGGATAGGCGAACTCGACCTCGCGCGCGAGCTGGTCGGCGGCGACGAGCGGCGGCAGCTCCGAGCCGTCGATCAGGGCGAGGGGCTCGGTGAGCGTGGCGTGAATACGCTCGCTGGCGTGGCGGACATGGCGGTCCGCGATCCCGCGCGCGCGGGCCGCGGCGGCGAGCTGGCGCGCCACGTCGGGATCCGACCGCCAGGCGGCGGCGTCGGGGGCTGTCCGGACGACGGACAGATCGGCGACCTCGAGGACATCGTGCAGCATGAGGCCCGCGTCGGCACCCGGCGGCAGCTCGTCGGGGCCGACGACGATGACCTCGGTCCCGCGGGCGTCGTCGACCCGCTCCTCGGCGGCCTCGAAGGCCGTCGGCGTGGGCATGATGGCGGCGCCGGCGGCATCGCGCGCGAGGCGGGTGTACGAGAGCGTGGTGAGGCCGGCGCGCTC
>JALHPV010000310.1 GCA_022842285.1 Kofleriaceae bacterium | reverse complement strand
TGCTCTTCCGATCTGGGATGAGGGGGCCGATGGAGACCACGGCCTCGGCGATGAAGGGGCGCTCGATGATGTTGCCGCGCGAGGCGGCGATCGCGGTGGCGTGCGGCGGGTGCGCGTGGACGACGCACTGGACGTCGGGGCGACGCTCGTAGACGACGGAGTGGAGGCCAATCTCGCCGAAGACCTTGCCGGAGCCGGTGGGCTGGAACCGGGCGTCGAGCTCGAGCACATCCCGCTCGGTGACGAGGCGCTTCGACGTCGCGGTGGGCGTGGCGAGGTAGCGCGAGCCGTCGCGGGCGGTGACGTTGCCGTCGTGGTTCGCGACCCAGCCGCGCTGGTGCAGGTGCTGCGAGACGTCGGCGACCTGGACGCGCAGGGGACGCGTGGGCTTCACGCGGGCTCCACGTGATCGACGATGCCGACGATGATCGAGCGGATCGGGACAATGTCGCCCTGCTTGAGGATCTGGCGGACGCCGTTGCCCTCGGTCAGGACGATGACCTTGTCGCCCGGGCCGGCCTGGGCGTGGTCCATGGCGACGAAGGTGGAGCCGGTGTCGGCGCCGCGCTCGTCGACAGGCTGCACGATGAAGAGCGTGCGGCCGTTGTAGGCGGGGTGCTTCACCGAGGCCCAGACGGGACCGACGACGCGGCAGTACCTCACGCGCGACCTGCGTCGAGGCCGTCGACGATGCCGACGATGGCGGCGTCGACAGGGACGAAGTGAGGGTCGAGGGCGAGAGCGGCTTCGCGCGAACCGACGAGGTACACGAGGTCGCCGACGCCGGCCTGGACGGTGTCGACGGCGGCCTGGAGGTCGCCGACGGGGGCGCCATGCTCGTCGACAGGCTGCACGAGGAGGAGCTTCTTGCCCTCGAGGCCGGCGGTCTTGCGCTCGGCGACGACGGTGCCCTTGACGACTCCCAGATACATCGGTCGCCCGACCTTACCGCAATCCGAGGCCGAGCTTGGCGCGGAGGGCGAACCAGCCCGGCTGGGCCACGGCGGCCACGAGGTGGGTCGCGGGCGACCCGCGCTCGGCGCAGAGCCGGGCGAGGGTGACCGGATCGCCGTCGAGGAGGAGGGCGGCGCGGTCGGCGGTGCGGTGCGCGGCCGCGAGGTAGCGGCCGACATCGAGCGCCTGGGGCGAGAGGTTCGCGAGGAGCTGCTCGAGGCGGGTGCGGAGGCGGACCTGGAGGGCGGCCTTGACCATCTCGTCGTGGCCACGTTGCAGATCGGCGTCGGTGACGAAGTGAGCGGTCGCCTCGCGGAGGGGCGGGGGGCCGAACAGGCGGATCACCGAGGAGATGAGACGGACGACGTCGGGGAGGGGCAGGCCGGCGAACGCGACGTGCTCGGGGCGCGCGAGATCGACGGCGCGGGCGACGAGGGCCCGGACCTCGGGCGCGGGGACCTCGGTCGTGGCCGCCAGGCGCGGACCGAGCACGATGACCGGCGTGGCAGCGGCGACGACGGAGACATCGGGGCCAGCGTCGTGCTGATAGAGCATGACGGCGCCGGTGCCGAGGGCGGTCGTGAGGCGCGGGAACATGGAGGTCGCCGCGACGTGGAGCGTGGCGGGGATGCGACGGGCGCCGGCGAGGTTGGCGCGCGAGAGGGCCTCCTCGGTGTCGGGCCAGAGCAGCGTGGCCGCCTCGGCGATGGCGGCGGCGACGGGCGCGAGGTCGGCTTCGGCGAAGTCGGTGATGAGGAGGCGGTCGGCGCTCTCGACCGCAGCCTTGTAGGCTTCATCGTCGCGGAGGACGTGCGCCTTCTGCGTCGAGAGGAAGGCGGACTGGTGGACGTCGGGTGTGTGACCGACGGCGCGCGCGAGCTCGAGGGTGAGGAGCGCGGCGTCCGCCTTGCCCTGGCGGCGCAGCTCGTCGGCCCACGCGACCAGGTCGGAGCGCTCGCCGCTCGCCGCGGTGATGAGGCCGAGGTGCTGGACGACGGTGGCCTTGTGTTGCGCGTCGCCCTTGAGCAGCTCGACGAGGGCCCGGCGCGCGAGGGTGGCGCCGGCCGACGTGGGGGCGATCGCGATCGCGCGATCGAGGGCCGGCAGCGCCTGGCGGGTGTCGCCGCGCTGGGCGCGGGCGTGGCCGAGGCGGTAGGACATCTCCGCGCGTCGCTCGGCGTCGCCGGGGCCCATGCGGTCGTCCTTCGCCGTCAGGAGGCGCGTGAGAATGCCCGAGGCCGTCTCGACATCACCCAGCTCGAGGGCGAGGCCGGAGGCGAGGTCGACGGCGTCGACGTCATACGGGTCCGCTTCGACGGCGCGGTCGGCAGCCCCGCGGGCGCGGACGGGATCGCCGCCAGTGAGGTAGTCGCGCGCGGCCCGGAGGTAGCGCGCGGCGCGATCCGCCGGGGTCGCGCCAAATGCCGCCATCAGCTCGGCGGTGCGCGCGGAGCCGATGTGATCGCTGGCGGCCTCCTGGCGATCGAGGAGCTTGAGGAGGAGGGGGACGTGCTTCGCTTCGAGTGGCTGCGCGGCGGCGACGGCGCTCGCGTAGCACATGCGCGCGCGCTCCTCGTCGTGCAGCATCATCTGCGCCATGTCGCCGAGCGCCTCGAACAGGCGCAGGCGTTCGCCCGGCTCCTCGGTGGCGGTGGCCTGGCGCGTCAGCAAGTCGGCCGCGCGGCGGTGGTCGCCTTGCTCCATCGCGATCTCGGCGAGGGCCTGGAGCGCGGGCGCGTAGGTCGGCTTCAGCTCGAGCGCGCGCGCGTAGAGCGGCGCCGCCTTCTCGGGGCGCAGCGAGCGAATCTCGGCGAGGGCGGCGTGGTAGAGGCCGGTCGCGACCTCGGTCGGATACTTCGGGGCGTCCTCGTGTGTCGCGAGCGGTGACAGGTGCAGGGCGGCCTCGCGCCAGCGACGCGCCTTGTACCGGTTCTCGCCGAGCGCGAGCTTGATGAGCAGGTGGCCGCGGTGCAGACGGTCGGCGGCGACGAGCGTCTGGTACGCGTCCTCGTCGCGGCCGAGCTTCTCGTGCGCGGTCGCGAGGCGGCGGTGCAGATCGGCGACGAGGGCAGGGGGCGCGGCCGCGAGCAGGGTTCCGTCGAGGGAACCGCGGTGCGCGTCACCTTCGCTGTCGGCGGGGCGGCTCCCACTTCCGATGACCTCGCGGAGAAACGCTTCGAGATCGCTCCAGCGCTGCGCGTCGGCGTAGAAGTCAGCGAGCGCGACGATGGCCGGGATGTGATCCGGCACGCAGCCGAGCGCTTCGAGCAGGCGACGCTCCGCGGCGGGCTCGACCCCGGCGGCCCGCGACAGCGCCGCGAGCTGCGTCATGATGCGCGCCTTCTCCGGGGGCACGAGCGACTCGTCCTCGAGGCGCTTCTCGAGCACCCGGGCGGCGGTCTCCGGATCGCCGCCCTGCGCGACGAGGCCGGCGAGGGCCCACGTCGCATCGGCGTGATACGGGCGGAGCGAGAGCACGCGCTCCAGCGCCTGCTGCGCGCCGGCCGTGTCACCGACGCGTGTGGAGAGGACGTCACCGGCGGCCATCAGCGCCGCGATACGAGCGTCTTCATCCTTGGCGCTCTCGGCCTCGCGGAGCTTCGCGTCGGCGAAGGCGCGCGGATCGTCGTCGGGGGAGGCGATCGCCGAGAGCACGGCGAGCGCCGTCGGATGCTCGGGCACGAGCGCGAGGGCCTGTTCGATCGCCTCCTGGGCGCCGGCCCGATCGCGGAGGCGATCGACGCGGAGTTGTGCGAGCCGGATGAACAGGCCCGCGATCTCGCCGACGGGCGCCGTCTTGCTCGTGATCGCGGTGTCGATGCGGTCCTCGAGGATCGCGGCCGCTTCGCGATCGCGGTCTGCCTTCACGAGGGCGGCGACGAGCTGATCGGCGAGCGCCGGATCATCGGGCGAGACGGTCCGGGCGTGGCGCAGCGCCGCGGCCGCCTCCTCGGGCGCGTTGAGCCATTCGAGCAGCACCTGAGCGCGGCGGGCGAGCAGCGCGGCACGTTCGCCGTGCTCGCGGGCGAGCGCGGCGCGCCGCCGGAGCACGTCGGAGAGCTCGGTCCAGCGCGCGCTCTCGGTGTAGAGGCGGTCGAGCGCGGCCCACGCCTCGGTGTCGTCGGGCCAGGTCGCGACGATCTGACCGAAGGCGTCGGTGGCGCGCTCGGGCAGCTCGAGCTCGGTCTCGTAGATGCGTGCGATCTGGCGCAGCGCATCGCGGTTCTCGGGCGTGCCCTCGGCGATCTCGCCGACCCGGCCGAGCGTCTCGATGACCTTCGACCAGCGGCCGACGGTGGCGTAGATGTCGGCGAGCTGGAACAGCACCTGGGGATCCGACGGCGCGAGGAGGCGCAGGCGCTCGAACGCATCGATCGCATCGTGCTGGCGCTGGAGCTTCTGCGTGTAGATGCCGGCGAGCTCGCGCAGGAGCTGCGGCCGCTCGGCATCGGGAGCGGCGGTGCCGAGGCGGGGATCGGTGCGCTCCTCGAGCGAGGCCGCGAGCTCCACCCAGCGGCTCTCCGCGCGGTACAGCTCCTCGAGGCGGGCCCGGGCGACCGCGTCGTTCGGCAACATGCCGAGGATGCGGCGCAGCTGGGCTTCGGCCTCACGCGGCCGCTTCTGCTCGGTGCGGATGTTGGCGACCTCCATGAGGAGATCCGCGGCTTCCGTCGCCGTCTCCGACTGCTCCGTCATGCCTTCGTACAGATCGGCGAGGCGATCCCAGGCGCGGTGATCCTGCGCGACGCGGTGCAGTCGACCGCGCACCTCGGCATCGGCCTCGGCACGCCAGCGTCCGCCGGCGGCCTCCACCTTGGGTTCGGGGGCGCGGCGCGCCTGGGCGAAGGCCCGCGCGAGTGCATCGAACGCGCGCACGATGTCCTTGCCCCCGGTCTCCCAGACCTCGCTCGCGCGATACAGCCAGCGCAGGCGCGTGGCCACGTCGGGGGCGGGCAGGCTCTCGTACGTCGTCGCGAGCTCCTCCCACGGCGACTCGAACGAGCGATTCGCGAGCGCGGGCAGGGGCGGGCGACGTACGTTGACCTGCGCCTTGCGCGGCACCGGTGGCGCTGCGCCCATACCGGGCAAGGCCTTCTTGATCTGCGGTGGACGCGGCGGCGGTTTCGGCGGCGCCTTCGCGCCGGGCGGGAGGCGCGGCGGCACGACCATGCCGCGCAGATCGCTCGCCGACAGCGCCATCGTCGGGGGCTCGCTGGCAAACGGGTTTGGCGCCTTCGCCGGCGGCGCGGTCTGCGCGCGCTGCAGCTCCATGTCGGTGATGTCGATCGGCTGGGTCGAATCGCCGACGGAGAAGTCGCCGAGCTCGGCGTCGCTGATCGGCTCGGTCTGCGCGCGCAGGGGGATGCGGGGCTTGATGGCCTCGGGCGCGGCGCGGCCCGACACGGCGACGGCCTCCGCGACGGCGGCGTCGGCCTGGATGGTGGCGATCGGCGGCTCGGCCGCGGGCGTACGATCGGTCTCGCGGTACTTGCCGATGACGCGCGCGAGGCGCCACAGGTGCGACGCCGTATCGGCATCGTCGGGCGCGAGCATGAGCGCGATGAGGTGCGTGCGGAAGGCGCGCGGCGCGTCCTTGAGGTTCTCCTCGATGACGGCGGCCTTGCGGCGGAGGAGCTCGACCCGCTTCTGCGACGTCGGGGCTCGCTCGACGAGCGCACCGTCGACGGCGACGACCTCGTTCCAGGCGCGGGCCTTGGCGGCGAGGGCCACGAGCACCTCGCGCGTCTCCTCGCGATCGGGGGCCCACGAGAACGCCGCCATCACGTCCGCGACCGCGCCCTTCGGATCGTTGACCCGCTCCTCGTTGAGGCGTGCGCGACGCAGGTGCAGCTCGACGCGCTCGGTCGGCGTCGCGGCGGCGATGGCCACGTCGAAGCCGTCGAGGAGGGAGCGCCAGAGCGGGCGTTGATCGAGCTCCCCGACGAGCCGCTCCAGCTCGGCCAGGAGCGACGCGTCGCGCGGCGCCACGGCCAGCGCCTCGGCGAGCACGGGAATCGCGCGCGCCTTGTCGTTGAGGCGGCGCTCGAGGATGCCGGCCAGCTCGCGCGACAACGCCACGTAGCGCTCCGGCTCGGCCGGTCCCACGGCCTCCGCTGCGGTGCCACCGAAGAGGGGCTGGGAGCGCCGCGAGCCACCGCCGAGGGCGACCAGGCGCTTGCGCTCGTCGGTGAGGACCTCGGTGAGCTCGCGCCACAGGTTGTACGCCTCGGCGGCGCGGCGAACATCCGCGAGCGTCTGCTCGTCGGGGGCTTCGTCGTGCGCGCGACGCCACCAGCGGAACGCGCCCTTCGGATCGGCGAGCTTGTCGGCGGTGGCAGCGGCGATGCGCTGGACGAGTGTCCGCCGATGCTCGGCCCACTCGGCGGCATCCGGCGCATCGCGACCCGGCAGCAGGGAGAGCATGCGCTCCACCATCTGCACGTGCTCCTTCCAGCGACCGAGGCGCGCGAGCAACTCGGCGGAGGCGGCGAGGGCCTCGTCCTGATCGCCATCCAGCTCCAGCACGCGCTTGAATGCCTGCAGCGCGCGCGTCGGGTTGTTGAGGCGGTCGCGGCAGATCATGCCGATCTCGAGGCCGCGGGCGATCTTCCGGATCGGCTCCGGCGACAGGTACATCTCGCGCTCGGCCACGCGCACGGCCGCGTCGAAGTCACCGCGGGCCTCGTGCAGGCGCCGCAGCGCGGTGTGCGCGTCGAGGTGGTTCGGGTTGAGGTCGCGGATGAGGCCGTCGAGGACGTTGATCGCCTCGGCCGGGGCGCCGAGCTTCGTCTCGAGCAGGTCGGCGCGCTCGAGCGCTGCCGCGCATGCCCGCTCGCGATCCTCGTGCATGCCGGTCGACGAGAACACGCTCACCTGCGCGCCGAGCGCATCGGCGAGCTCGCGCCACTTGTTCGCCCCGCGGTAGAGGCGCACGACGGCATCGAGCGCCGCGCGATTCTTCGGGGTCAGCTCGAGCACGCGGTGCCACGCCTTGGTGGCGCGCACCGGATCGGTCAAGCGCTGGTCGAGGATCGTCGCGTACTTCTCGAGCTCGACCGCTCGCACCGCCGCCTCGGGCGAGCCCTGCAGCGGCAGGGGCTTGCCGCCATCGAGGCGTTCGAGGATCTGCGCCAGCTCGGGCCAGCGCTCGGCGCGCTCGTAGAGCTCCGACAGCGCCGCGAGGGCCTCGGGATCGGAGGGGGACGCACGCAGCGTCTGCTCCCAGCGATCGAGCGCGGCCATGTCGTCCTGGCGCGCTGACGCCAGCTTGGCCATCCGCTTGAGGAGCTTCGCGCGCTCCGCGGGCGAGGTGGACGACGCCGCGTGATACTCGAGCGTCTGCTCGAGGCGCGGGTCGCCGGCCTTCTCGAGCACGCGCTCCATGCGCTCGAGGGCATCGCGATCACCCGCGAGGAGCTCCAGCACCGCGCTCGATGCGTAGACGACGCCATCGACATCGGCGAGCCGCGTTTCGTACAGGATGGCGAGCCGGCGCAGCTGTGTGAGGCGTTCGGCGCGCTTGCTGACCGGCCACTCCTTGGGCGCGTCCGGCTGCTTCCCGGCGCGCTTCATCGTCTCGGCGAGCTTGGCCTCGTCGTGCTCGAGCATGCGCCGCAGCGACGACGCGAGACCCTGGTCATCCCCCTCGCGCTCGTAGAGCTCGGCGAGCGCCTTCAGGGTGGCCTCGTCCTCGGGGTTCTCCTTGATGACCTCTTCGTAGAGGTCGATGGCGCGCCGCGGATCGATCTGCCGCTCGCGGTAGGTCTGGGCCATCTTGCGCAGCGCCGCCGCCCGCGAGACCGGATTGCTCGCGGTCGCGACCTCGTGCTCGAGCTGCGCCACGAGCTGCTGCCACATGTTGCTGCGCGACGTGAGGCGCCGCATCGCCTCGGCCACCTTCGGGCTGCCGGGCTCGTACTCCGCGATCCGCTCCCAGGCATCGAGGGCGCGGTTGATGTCGCCGAGGCGGAGCTCGGCGAGCTGCGCGATCTCCTCGAGGCGACGCACGACCTCGTCGCCCGGCGCGCCGGCTTCGCGGGCGTTGTCGAGCGAGAACTCGAGCAGGTCGATGAGACCGCGCCAGTCGCGCCGTTCGCGGAAGTGATCGATGTAGCGCGCGAGGGCTTCCTCGTGCGTCGGCGCGACGCCGAGCGCCTGGTGCAGCAGCTCGGCCGCGCGATCGCGGTCGTTCATGTGCTCGCGCGCGATGGTCGCGAGCTCGAGGATCTCGGCGACGATCAGATCGGCGGGGGTCTCGGGGTTCTGCCCGAGCGCGTTGATCTCGGCCTCCATGAGCCGCGACAGCGACTCCCAGTCCTGATCCTCGTGGAGCAGCACGCGCAGCTCGCGCGCGGCCTTGCTACCCGGCTGCTCGTACGCGATGAGATCCGTCAGGACCTCGACGAGCCCCGCACGGTTCGGCATCTGGTTCCGGTACAGCGCGGCGCGCCGCTTCAGCACCTCCGCCCGCTCGCCCGGATCCTGGACGACGGCACTGCGGTGCCGGAGCGCGCGATCGAGCTCGGCCCACTGGTTCGTCTCCGACAGCGCTTGCTCGAGCGCCTGGGCGCTGCCCTTCGAATGCGGATCGACGCCGACCGCGCGGCGCAGATAGTTGATGCCGGTCGCGTCGTCGCGCGTGGCCATGCGCCGGCGCCCGAGCTCGACGAACAGCTCGCCGGCCTTGTGGCGCGTCTGTCCGTCGCGGAAGTTCGGGTGCGAGTACACCTCGGCGAGCTTCTCGGCGACATCGAGCGCCGTCGCGTCCATCTTCGCCGCTTCCTCGAGGTGCTTGGCCGCCTTGTCGAGGTCG
>JALHPV010000309.1 GCA_022842285.1 Kofleriaceae bacterium | reverse complement strand
GCGGCTCCCGCTCCGGCGGCAGCGGCAGCGGCTCCGGCGGCGGCAGCGGCTCCGGTCGCGGCCAAGGCCCCGGCCATCTTCGCGGCGCTCGAGAAGCGCCTCGCGGAGAACAAGCACCTGAAGGACGAAGTGCGGGCCACGCTGCACTTCGTCGTCGATGGCACGAAGCGGTCCTTCGACCTCGGTGGCACCACCGAAGCGACCCTCACGATCAGTGACGCCGACTTTGCCGACCTCACCAGCGGCAAGGCGACCTCGAAGTCTCTCTATCAGCACGGCAAGCTGCGCGTCGACGGAGATGTCTCCGTCGCGCACCGCCTCGGCATCCTCAACAACCTGAACGCGTAAGGAGAACGACCATGCCCCGCAAAGTAAATGTCATCGGCGTCGGGATGGTTCCCTTCGCCAAGCCCGGCAAGAGCGAGGAGTACCACGTGATGGCGAAGAAGGCGGCCGAGGCCGCTCTCGCCGACGCCAAGGTTCCCTTCACCGACGTGAACCAGGCGTTCGCCGGTTACGTCTTCGGCGACTCGACCTGTGGTCAGCGCGCTGTCTACCAGCTCGGCCAGACCGGCATCCCCGTCTTCAACGTCAACAACAACTGCTCCACCGGGAGCTCCGCTCTCATGCTCGGTGCCCAGGCCGTCGCCGGCGGCATGGCCGAGTGTGTCCTCGTCGTTGGCTTCGAGCAGATGGAAGCCGGCGCCCTGGCCGCCAAGTGGACCGATCGCGCGAACCCGCTCGACAAGTTCGTCAATGTGATGAACGAGGAGCAGGGCTTCAACGGCGCCCCGCCCGCCGCGCAGATGTTCGGCGGCGCCGGCCGCGAGTACCGCTGGAAGTACGGCACCAAGAAGGAGACCTTCGCCAAGATCTCCGCGAAGGCGCGCCAGCACGCCTCCAAGAACCCGTACGCGCTCTTCAAGGACGTCCTCTCCGTCGAGGAGATCATGGCCTCCCCCGAGGTCTTCGATCCGCTCACCCGCTATCAGTGCTGCCCGCCGACCTGCGGGGCGGCCGCCGCCATCCTCTGCTCCGACGACTTCGCCGCGAAGAAGGGCATCACCAAGCCCGTCTACATCGCCGCCCAGGCCATGACCACCGACTACCCCTCGACCTTCGAGGAACACTCGATGATCAAGATGGTCGGCTTCGACATGGCGAAGGCCGCCGCCAAGAAGGTCTACGAGCAGGCCGGCATCGGCCCCGAGGACGTCGACGTCGTCGAGCTCCATGACTGCTTCACCGCCAACGAGCTCCTCACCTACGAGGCCCTCGGCCTCTGCAAGGAAGGCGAAGCGGAGAAGTTCATCTGGGACGGCGACAACACCTACGGCGGCAAGTTCGTCACGAACCCGTCGGGCGGCCTCCTCTCCAAGGGCCACCCGCTCGGCGCCACCGGCCTCGCCCAGTGCACCGAGCTCGTCTGGCACCTCCGCGGCACCGCGGAGCAGCGCCAGGTCGAAGGCGCCAAGGTCGCGCTCCAGCACAACCTCGGCCTCGGCGGCGCCTGCGTCGTGACGATGTACCGCCGCGACTGACGGGACTCGCCCCTTACTTGGGCTTCTGAGCGAGCCGCTTCGTGGTGCCATCCTCGAGGCGGACATCGATCCACTTGTCGCCAGCCGCGACGACCTCGAGGTTCCCGAACTTCGCGTGGGTGAGCTTTTGCCCGACGCCAAAATTGCCGCTCGCGGCGTAGGCGACGGGCTCGTTCGTCGGAGCTTGCACGACGGTCTCCGCCGGCTCGAGTTGGGTCCGCAAGATGTCGACGATCGCGCGGCGCTGTTCTGGGCCGCGCTTGTACTCGGCGACCAGCGCGATGCGGCCGAGGAGCTCGGCTTCGACCGCGACGAGCGCGTCCCACAGATGCGACACATCATTGGCGCTGGCGGCCCATACGATCGCGCGCGCGGCCTCGGGGACTCGATGGATCTTCCCGAACGTCTCGTTGCGGGCCGCCGTGCATTCCTGTGCGCGTGCCTTCATGGCGGCGACCGTCTCCTTCGACTTCGCGCCGAGCCAGGCGGCCGCCGCATCCAGCGCGTGCTGCGGGCGTAGGTCGTCTGGACGCTGGAGGGCCCACTCCGGCAGGACGAGGCGGCGCGTGACCTCCATGACGGCCCGCACGAGCTCGTCGAAGGGATATTCGGCAAGGTTTGCCGTCCACGCCGTCGGCGCGAGCCCCTTCACGGGGTCGCCCCGGAGGGCTAGCAAGCGTTCAAATCGAGGGTTCGTCACGAGGTGCCGAACGTAAGCTGCTTTCGGACCGGGTGGGACGACACTGTGCGGCAGGTAGAGGGCGGATGCGGCGTCACGGCACCGAGTACGGGCACCACTCCAGGTTGCGGAGCTCGTAGACGGCGGATTCCTGCTCGTCCAGCTGGAAGAGCGAGAGCCAGCCATTGGCGACCAGGTTCCGCACCGTCGCGTGCTTCTCGACGATGGCCCTGATGGCCGCGCGCGGCGCCTCGATGAAGACGCTGGCGCGGAGCGGGGTGTGGACCCAGCGCGTGCCGTCGTGCAGCGACTGCAGGGGCAACCCGATCCGGAGATCGCCGCTGTTGCCCTCGAAGACGCCGATATGGCCGCCCACCACGTTGTGCAGCACCTTGTTGCCGCTCCCGTAGCGGAGGTTGTCGACGGTCGACGCGTAGTACTGAAAGTTGATCCAGTGGGTGACGATCATCGGGGCCGTCATGATCGTCTCGAGGACCGCGTAGCCTTCGTCTTCCTCGTGCCGGTACTCGTGGAGGAACGACCGGCCCTCCAGATCGAGGTGCTGGCAGTGTTCGCGCGGCGCGACGATGAAGGCGGCGTTGTTGGCGAGGCCCCACTCGGGACGGACCTGAGACCAATCTCGGGTCCGTTGCTCGAGGGCGCTCCGCAGGGCGGTCGGGCTGCTGGCATCGAGACCGAGTCGCGCGCTCCGCTCCGACCGCGCGCGCACGCCCGCCGCGGCGAGCCAGGACCTGAGCGTGGCGAGATCCGATGCGTGTGACGCCGGGAGCTCGTCGAGATCGTAGATCTCCACCTCATCGGTCAGCGTGTGATGGAGCGCCGCCACGAACACGGTGTCGTCGGGGAGCACGATGCGACGCTGCGCGAGCCCGGCGCGGACGTCACCATCGTTGAGCAAGGCGGCGGCGGCCCGCGCACTCACCTCGCCGGTCTGTCCGCAACAGGCACCGCAGTCGAGGCCCGCCGCGTGGGGGTTGTTGCGGGTCGTACTTCCGTGACCGACGAGCAACACGACCCGCGCGAAGCTGCGCGTGAGGCTCATGCCCCGGAGAATCCCCGCCGCGAGGTCGCAGCGAGCATCGAGGGAGAGCGCCCCGCCGTTCGTCAGTCCGACGAGACGTGGCTTCGCCCCGACGACGCGCCGTTGTCCCGCGGTCTGCAGACCGAGGCTCGCCGCGATCAGGTCCGCGACGTACGACATGCCGACCGCGTCCACGAACGTGAAGGTCGCTACCGCGTCGGTCTTGAAGGCGCTCCAGCCGGCGGAGAGCGCGTTCTGCGTCGCGAGGTGGTCGAGCTCGCGGGCCTCGACGCCCTGATCGCCGGCGCGGAGGCTCGGGGCGAGCAGCCCCGGCAGGTGCGGCGTGGGCGCGAGCTCGCCGGATGCTTGGTAGTCGATCGGGAGCCCGAAGAAGCCGGCGAACCCCAGCGTCTGGACGTGGGACGTGGTCGCCTCGAGCGCGCGGCGAAGCACCTCGGACCGGACGTCGATACAGAACACCGCCTGGACCGCGGGTCGCGTGGGTCGCGGCGTGGAGAGCCCCGCCGGGAGGGCACGCACGATCGGCTCCCGCCACGCGATCTCCATCGCCGTCTGCAGCAACCAGTCATGGGGCCGGGCGGCCGCGGTCTCCGCGGTGATCAGGGGCCACGCTGCGATCGCGGCCGACCAGCGTTGTGCGACCGACGCCCCGCCCTGGCGGAACAGTAACCACTCCCAGGCGAGTCGGATGGCGAGGAGCTCGACGATCGACCCGTCCTGCGTACCGGCGAGCCGGGCCGTCCACCGTCGATACGCGCACCACGACGCCCACCCGTTCACGTCGAGCAGCAGGCTCCAGAGATAGTCCGTTCGATCCGACGGGGGAATGCCGAGCCCCGCGAGCGCCGCCTCGATCAGTGCGGGGGCCGTCGTCGGCAGCTCTCGAACCCGCGCCCGGTACGTGCGGTCGCCCATGAGGAGCGCGGGCGCCCGGTCCGTCTCCGCGTAGCGCCGCCACGTCGCGAAGAGTCCGCCGTCACGGACGGGACGCACGGAGGCCTGACCCTCGTCGAAGTACGCAGCGCAGAACTGACTGATGCTCTGGATGACGAAGCCGCGCCACGACGGCTCGCGCTCGAGATTCCGCGTGGCGTCCAGCACGTCAACGACGCGCTCGCGGGTGGTGCAGACAGGGGGCTCGTCATCGAGCAGCGAGCGCACGTGGCTGATCGACTCGCTCGACCCACTCACCGCGATCGCCGCCGCGAGGTGCTCGTCGCGCAACGCCCCGCTCTCGTAGGCGTGGCGGTAGAAGGCACGCGGCATCAAGAGCTCGGCGCCCGACAGCGCTCGCAACGTGGCCGCGACCTCCGGGAGGGGCGCTCCGATCAGCTCCCAGAACGGATTGACCGCGATGAACCGATCGAGGGGCCAGCTCGGAGCGATCCGGGCGCAGGCCTCGGCGATGGCGGCATCCTCTGGCCGCGCCCCCTCCATCGCGGCCGCGATCACGACCGCGCCTCGAGCGGCCGGCGCGTCACGACCCGCAGCCGTGCCGACGCAGGCTGGGAGCGCCCGGGCCGGCGGGGCGGCCACACGCGGAATGCGAGGCGCGTGAATACCTCGTCGAGATAGAGCCCGGAGAACAACCAGGGGTGAAGCGAGCGAGCGACTCGCCCCTCCGGGGCCAGGTGCAGGAGCGTTCGAACCACGAACAGACCGACCAGCCCCGCGCCCGTGAGCCACCACCCGACCACCGTCGGGGGCGTGGCGGGTGCCGGCGCCACGTAGTTCGCAGCTTCGTGCCAGCCCAGGTAGAGCAGCACGACCCCGACGACCCGGAGCACCAAGGAGAGGACTCCCCGCATACCGGTCGGCCGGGTGATCAGCAGCGGCGCCAGCGACAGCGCGAGCAGGATCGCGAGCACGACATCGGCCGGACCGGTCCACGAGGTGGACCGGATGACGTGTACGACCGAGGTCGCCCCGACCGCGACCAGCGCCCCGATGGCCACGGCGACACCGATGCGCCGGGGGGCCTGACTCCGCTGCGCCCCCTTCTGCTTCCAGTCCTGCACCGCGGAACCAGCGCAGAGAAACGCGTAGCCCTTGTAGAGCGAGTGCGCCACGAGATGAAGGAGCGCGAGCGACCACAGCCCGAGCCCGCACTGCACGAGCATGAAGCCCATCTGCGCACAGGTCGACCACGCCAGGGCGACCTTCACACTCACCCGGGTCGTCATCACGAGTGCGGCGCCGATCGTCGAAGCGAGGCCGATGATGACGAGGACGAGCGGCGCCGGGCTCGTGCGCTCGAACCACGGCGCGAGGCGGATCAACACGAACCCACCGATGTTCACCACCCCCGCATGCAACAGGGCCGAGACCGGCGTCGGCGCCTCCATCACCTGCGTGATCCAGCCGTGGAATGGGAGCTGGGCGGACCGCGCGGCCACCGCCACGACGAGCAGGATCGCGGCGACCTCCATCGAGGTCGGCAGCTCCGGCTGCCCCGCCACCCAGGCGGCGATGTGGTCGAGCTCGAAGCTGCCGACATTCGCGTGGAGGAGCCACAGCGACACGGCGAGGCAGCCATCGGCGAAGCGACTGACGAGGAACTTCTTGTGCGCCGCCACGAGCGCGGCCGGACGGTCTGGATAGAAGGTCAAGAGCTGGTGCAAGCACAAGCTGGCCGCGGTCCACGCGCCGGCGATGACGAGCAGGTTGCTCGCCGCGACGAGGACGGTGACGGCGCCGAGCGTGAGGAGGAGCCACCGCAGATACCGCTCGCGGCCGAGCTCGCCGTCGAGATACGTCATGGAGAACCGCGCGACCACGGCGCCGAGCGAGGTGATCAACACGAGCATCACGCACGTCGCCACGTCGAGGCGCACGCCGAGCATCGAGCTCGCCGCGGCCGACCGACAAGCGACCGCAAGCGCGAACACCGATGCCAACCCCAGCGCCACGACCGTCGCGGTCAACGCACGACGTGGCGAGGCGATGGCCACCACCGCGAGCGCCGCCGGCACCCCGAGCGCGAGCAGGGAGATGAGCGAACCAGATCCAGACCCGGACATTGCCCGTTACCTACCCCGACCCACCCGTTCGCGAAAAACACATAAAACAGGTAGTCTTGTTCTGTTTTTAAGATGGATGAGCTGCGCATCGACCAGGTCAACTTCCACCACCTGCGCTACTTCTGGGCGGTTGGCATCGACGGGAACCTGACCCGCACGGCCGCGCGCCTGCGGGTGGCGCAGTCCGCCCTCTCGGCTCAGATCCAGCACCTGGAGACCCAGCTGGGCCAGCGGCTGTTCGACCGCCGCGGCCGGCGCCTGGTGCTGACGGAAGCCGGCCAGATCGCGCTGACCTACGCCGACGAGATCTTCCGCGCGGGCACGCAGATGATCGCGACCCTCGGGCGTGGTCGCCGATCCGAGCAGCTGCTCCGGATCGGAGCAGTGGCCACGCTGTCGCGTAACTTCCAGGAGTCCTTCGTCAAGCCCCTGCTGATGCGGCCCGACGTGCGCTTGAGCCTCGAGGCCGGGCTCTTGGTCGGCCTGTTACACCGGCTCGAACAGCACGAGCTCGACCTCGTGCTCTCGAATCGAGCACCGCCGCGCGGCACGGACACGACGCTCCGCAGTCGTCGCATTGCCCGGCAGCAGGTCAGCATCGTCGGTCCGCGGCGGGCGGTCCGCTTCCGCTTCCCCGATGACATCGACGGCGCGCGGATGCTCCTGCCCGGTCGGGAGACGGACTTCCGCGCCGAGTTCGACGCGATGTGCGAGCAGCTGGGCGTGAGGCCGCACATTCTGGCGGAGGTGGATGACATGGCCACGATGCGTCTCCTCGCCCGTGACATCCGCGCGCTCGCGCTGGTCCCGCGCGTCGTGGTTCGCGACGAGCTCCGAGCCCGCGCGCTGCACGAGCAATGTGCCGTCCCCGGCCTGTTCGAGACGTTCTATGCCGTGACCGCGGAGCGGATGTTCCAGCACCCCCTCGTCACGATGTCGCTCGCGCGGACCGAGGACGATCTCCTCGAGACCGTGCCGCCCCGGCACCGCCCGACCCGCTGAGCGCTCTGGGTTTCGTGCCCTGTGCCCGACGCACGGCCGTCTGGTAGCGTTAGGCGTGGCGTACCGCGCGGTCATCATTCGCTGCACGAACTGCAACGCCGTCCTCGAGATCGCGAGCACCGTCTCGTCGGTCACCTGCAGCTATTGCGGCGTCGTCTCCCGCATCCAGGCGAAGACGGCGATGTTCGAGGTGCCCAAGACGCTGCCGCAGGCGCCGCAGGCGCGGCTGGAGCAACTCCAGCGCCTCCAGCACCTCATGCCGGTGCGGCCCGCCGCCACGGTGAAGTGGCCGCTGTTCGTGACGCTCGCGATGCTCGTGGGCGGGGTGGGCATGAGCCTCATGATCGCGAAGCGGGGCGGCCTCGGCGGTGGCGGCAAGGATCGCTCGATGTGGGCGAGCCGGTCACCCATCCTGATCGATCTCGACGGGGATGGGACGCGCGACGCGATCGGACTCGTCCGATATGTCCTCGACGAGGATCGCTGCCACCTCGCGGCATTCGACGGCAAGACCGGCGAGCAGCGATGGCAGAGCGAATCGCTCGGCTCCTACACCGCCATGAGCCAGGTGAAGCTCGCGGGGGTCGGCTCGCAGATCCTGATGGCCCTGGACGATGGCTCGCTGACCGCCCGCGACGCCAAGACGGGCGCACAGGCCTGGAAGGTGGCCCTGGGCGAGAAGGTCGACATCATGTGCGCGGACGGCGATCAGGCGGTCATCGTTGGCACCGCCGATGAGAGATGGGTGCGCCTCGACCACACGGGGGCGCAGCAGCCCGCATCGAAGCTGTTCCGCCTGGACCGCGATTACACGAACGACAAGGCCTACGAGATGTTCGAGCGTGCGGGCGTCGAACAGTCCGATGTCTGCGTACCGATCAGCCACACCTTCGATGGCCCGAGTCACCACCTCTCGATGCGCAACTGGATCGACAAGGTGAAGGTCACGAACATGAAGATCGAACGCTACGTCCGCCGCGCCGGCAGCCCGGACACGATCGCCGTCGGCTACAAGACGCCGGGGACCGCCGTCCCGATGCTGGCGAAGGTCGAAGACGGCAAGGCCACCTGGACGACCGAGATCCCCGCGCAGGATCCGCTCGTATCTCGCTTCGAAGAGAAGCTCTTCGCGATGTCGGCGGACGCGGCGTTCGCGCTCTACACGACCTCGAACCCGGCGGCCACGCGGCTCACCGCCTTCTCGATCGCGACCGGCAAGCGCCTGTGGGATCGCGCGATCCCGACTCCCACGGGCTTCGTACCCGAAAGCCTCTCCATCACGGGCGACGTCGTCATGCTCGCGAGCTGGCAGTATCTGTACGCGTACTCGGTGGTCGACGGCCGCGACCGCTTCAGGGTCGGCTCGTTCTGACGCGATCTGCTCCCGAGCAGACGCTACTTCGCCGATCTCGCGGCGATGTCCTGGACGTTCTTCACGATGTCCATGATGTTGGGGACCTTCGCGTCC
>JALHPV010000308.1 GCA_022842285.1 Kofleriaceae bacterium | reverse complement strand
GACACGATGGGCTCGGCACGCGCGGGCGTCCCGATGAACCAGCGGCCATCCATCGCGATGACCACGAGGATGATGGCGATGACGGTCGCGATCTTGTTCGCGAGCTCGGGGAAGCGGTACGTCATCGGCGCACCTCAGTAGGGCGCCGGGTCGGCGGCCCCGGCGGAGGACGAGCGCTCGTTGGCGGACTGCGAGCCGCGCGCGGAGCCGTGGCGGTGCGTTTCGCGGCGACGCAGGTCTTCCTCGTCGAGCTCGCGCAGCTGGAGCTGGAAGGTGCGTGGCAGCGCGTCGAGGTAGATGTTGAGCGAGTCGTCCTTGTTCGTGAACGCGTTGCCGATCCGCATCCAGTAAACGGTTTCGCCCTTGTTGTTGGTGATGGGGCTGATGACCTTGAACATCTTCTTGGTGCTGGGTTCCTGCATGGCAGGACCATTCAGCAACGCGGGTGCCAGCCGTAAGTCAGCGAAACGACCACGGCGACTGTCCGACGAGCGACCGGAGCTCGGACGAGCGTCCGCCCGCCGGACAAGAGACGGACAAGGGACTAGCTCGCGGCGGGCATCTCGCCGGAGACGGCGGGGGGCATCTCGCGCACGGAGCGGAGAGGAAGCAGGAGCAGCGGAGCGGCGAGGCCGACGAGGACGCCGATCCAGATGGCGGTGTGCGCACCGAAGAGCTCGGAGAGGCCACCGGCGATCAGGGCCGCGATGGGCAGGATGCCCGAGGTGCAGACGTGGATGGCGGCGTTGGCGCGACCGAGGACGTCCTTGGGCAGGACGGTCTGGCGGAGGGTGACGGCCTGGATCACGAAGGCGACGGAGAAGCCGTCGCTGACGAGCTGATGGGTGATGAGAAAGGCGAGCGCGAGCATCATCGAGCCGGCGAGCCAGCCGCTGCCGGCGAGTGGGATCAACAAGGCGCCGGCGAGGGAGATCGACGAGGCGAGGACGAGCGTGCGACCGAGACCGAGGGCGGCGACGAGGCGGCGCGAGATGAGGGCGCCTGCGAGCGAGCCGATGCCCCCCATCGCGATGACGACCCCGAACATGGACTCGGAGATGTGGAGGGTCCGGAGGCAGTAGGGCGTGTAGAGCGCCATGAAGAAGCCGCCCGCGATGGACCAGACCATGTGCGAGAGCACGATCGGGCGGACGATCGGGTGCGTGAAGATGACGCGGAAGCCGGCCCGGAGGTCGTCGGCGATCCGGGCGCGGTCGGCGCGAGGAGCGGGGATGGTCTCCACCGCGCGGATCCGGCCGAGCATCACCGCCGACCAGATATACGACGCCGCGTCGATGACGACGGCGAGGGGCGCTCCGAGCGCGGCGATGAGATAGCCCGCGCTGGCCGGCCCCGTGATCTCGGCGATGGCCTCGGTCGATTCGAGCTTGGCGTTGCCCTCGGCGAGCTGCCGTCGCCCGATGAGGGCGGGGAGATAGGTGTTGTCGGTGATCTGGAAGAGCGCGCTGGCACCGCCGACGACCATGCCGACGGTCATCAGGTGCCACATGGAGAGATAGCCGAGGGCCCACGCGACGGTGAGCGAGCCGACGACACCCGCGCGCACGAGGTCGGCCCCGACGAGGATGCGCCGCTTGCGGCTGCGATCGATGAAACCACCCGAGACGAGACCGACGAGGATGCCGGGCGCGAGCTGGAGCGCGACGAGGACGCCGACCATGCCGTCCGACTGGCCGAGCGTCGTGACGGCGATGATGGGGAGGGCGGTGCGGGTGATGCGCGAGCCGTAGGCACTCAGCGTCTGTGCTGCCCACAGCCGCATGAAGTCGGCGTGAGCCCAGAGGCCGGTGCGCGGCAACACGCCGATACTGTAGCGGACGAACGTGGCCGGCATCGGCTCGACGTGCGCCGGCCGGCGCTGATACCGTGGCCGGCATGATCAAACTCGCTCTGCTGGTCGTGACTCTCGCCGCCTGTGGCGGTGGTAACGCCCAGACGACCTCGAACACGAACCCGACGGGCGAGGCGCCTCCGAGCGCCGCGGCCCAGGAGTGGACGCTCGTCTCGATCACGAACGCGGATACGTCGTGCACCATCGAGCTCCAGGGAGCCGACGGCCAGACGACGATGATGGATGGCTCCTACGATTTCTGCCCGAACGGGCCGAAGGACGCGGCCGGTCTCGTGGGCAAGAAGGTGACGATCGGGACCATGAAGGGCAACGTCATGGCCCCCGAGTGCGAGGGCAACCCGGACTGTGGCAAGTCGGTCGAGGTCGACATCGTCGAGACGATCACCGAAGTCCCGACCGCCGCGCCCTGACGATCAGAACGGGATGTCGTCGTCGGGACCGCCACCGCCGCCGCCGTAGCCGCCGAAGTCGCCGTCGGACGGAGGCGGACCGTCGTTGCTGCGTCCACCACCGCCACCGGCGCTGCCGCCACCGCCGCCACCGCCGCCACCGCCGCGCTCGCCATCGCGACCGCCACCACCGCCGAGGAACTGCACCTCGCTGGCGATGATCTCGGTGATGTACCGCTTGTTGCCGTCCTTATCGTCGTAGTTGCGGGTCTGGATGCGCCCCTCGATGTAGACCTGCCGGCCCTTCGACAGGTACTTCGAGCAGATCTCGGCGCGCTTGCCCCACACGACGATGCGATGCCACTCGGTGCGCTCCTGGCGCTGGCCGTTCTTGTCGTTCCAGCTCTCGCTCGTGGCGAGGCGAAGCTCGCACACACCCTGCCCGCTCGGCGTGAACCGCATGTCGGGGTCGGCGCCCAGGTGCCCGACGAGGATGACTTTGTTAACACCACCGGCCATGTTCGAGTCCTTTCGCGTTCCGAGACGACTTCGTCTCGTGTGTACGCGTGGGCTGTAGCACGCCCCTCTGACGCTGGTACAACCCCCCACGATGTACAGGTCCCTCCGCGTCGCCGTCGTCGTGCCGGCCTACAACGAGAGTCGCAAGATCGCCGCGACCGTCGAGACCATTCCGGATTTCATCGATCACATCATCGTCATCGACGACTGCTCCGCCGACGACACCTCCCGCCGCGCCGCGACGGGCGATGCCCGCGTCGAGGTCATCCGCCACCGCGAGAACCGTGGGGTCGGGGCCGCCATCACGACCGGCTACCGGCGCGCGCTCGAGCTCTCCGTCGATGTCGCCGTCGTCATGGCCGGCGACGGCCAGATGGATCCGACGGACCTGCCCGCCCTCCTCGATCCGATCGCCGCCGGCGACGCCGAATACGTGAAGGGCAACCGCTTCCTGCACCCCGAGATCTGGAAGGCGATGCCGGCGTCGCGCATCGTCGGCAACGTCGTGCTGTCGGCCGTGACCCGCGTGACCTCGGGGTACCGCCACGTCTTCGACTCGCAGTGCGGCTACACGGCCATGCATCGCCGTGCGCTCGAGCGGATCGACCTCGACGAGCTGTGGACTCGCTACGGCTATCCGAACGATCTGCTCTCGCGCCTGCACGTCGCCAAGGCGCGCGTCACCGATGTCCGCGTCCGTCCGATCTACGGCGAGCACTGGCGGAGCGGCATCAACCTCGGGACGGCGCTGCATCCGATCCCGTGGGTGCTGATCCGCTCGTGGGGCAATCGCCTCGCCGCCCAGGCCCGGCAGCGCCTGCGCGCGTGAAGCTCGGCGTCGTCACGACGTCGTATCCGCGGACGCCGGATGATCCGGCGGGCAGCTTCGTTCGCGCGCACGTCACCGCGCTGCGCGCCCTCGGCCATGACGTCGAGGTCATCTCCGGCCAGGGGGACGCCCTCTTCGATCGCGGCGGCGCGCCCGACTATCTGGAAGCACAGCCCGGCGCGCTGCTATCGGCGGCGTGGTTCTCCGCGCGCATGCTGGCCCGCGTGGTCCTCGCCGCTCGGCGCTGGGACGGCATCGTGGCGCACTGGCTCGCTCCGTCGGCTCTGACCGCCGTGCCGACCCGCCTCCCCCTGCTCGCGATCGCCCACGGTGGTGACATCCACACGCTGCGCCGGCTCCGCCTGCTCGGCCCCGCCCTGCATCTGCTGCATCACCGACACGCCGAGCTGGTGTTCGTCTCCGACGAGCTCCGCGCGATCGCGCGCGCCGCCGCGCCAACCCTGTCGTCATGGCTCGCGGGCGCGCGCATCCAGCCGATGGGCCTGGACCTCGCGCGCTTCCGCCACATCGAGCGCACCCCCGAACGCGTGGTGCTGTTCGTCGGCCGTCTCGTACCGATCAAGGGCGTGGATGTGCTCCTCGCCGCCGCCCGCCACATCGAGACCCCGGGCGTCCGCATCGTGATCGCGGGTGATGGCCCCGCACGCGCCGAGCTCGAGCAGCGTTCGCGACGCGCGGACGCGCGCACGTGCGTGGAGTTTCTCGGTGTGATTGCCCCCGCGATGCGCGACCAGTGGTTCGCGCGCGCCGGTGTCGTCGTCGTGCCGTCGCGCGTGATGCCCTCCGGCCGCAGCGAGGGGACCCCGGTCGTCGCGCTCGAGGCGCTCGCCGCGGGCGTGCCCGTCATCGCCTCGAACGTCGGAGGACTTCGGAGCCTCCCGGGGTCGTCGGCCCTCCGGCTGGTCCCGCCCGAGGATCCGCGGGCGCTCGCGGCGGCCATCGACGGTGCGCTGGCGGGGACGACGAGCGCCTCGATCGCAGCGGCTCGGCAGGCCGTGGCCGGGCTCGACTGGTGCGCGGTCGGGCCGCGCCTGGTACCGACTGCGCAATGATCGATTCGCTGCGGTGCGTAACCTCCTTCGCACGTGAGCCGAATTGGTTGGACCACTCGACGACCGGCGCGGCCAAGCCGTTGCTTTTACGTCACGTTCGTTGCGGTTTCGTGCGATGAACCAGCGTCTCATGACGGCACACTTGGTGCTTGATAGCGCCGCAATGATCGAGAGTGCGCGCTTCGACGTCTCCGTCGTGCTGCCGTTCGGAGATGACGAAGAGGCTGTCGGGATCGCCGTGAAGCGCACCGCCGAGTACCTGCGCGGGCTCGGCCTCGCGTTCGAGATCCTCGCGATCGACGAGGACTCGGGCGACAACTCGCACGCGGTGCTCGCGCTGCTGCGCGGGGAAGTTCCGGAGCTGCGGGTGACGCACGCGCCCGGCAAGGGCCGCGGGGTCGATGTCGGCGCGCAGCGTGCGCAGGGCACGCTCCTGCTCGTGGCGACGCCCGATGTGGCGGCGGCATCGCTCGATGGTGTGGGTGAGGCCGTGCGGCGGCTCCTGGCGCAGGAGAGCGACGCCGAGGTCGCGCTGGGTCGGTTCTCGATCGCGCGGCGCGTGCGAGCGCTGGCGGCGTTCCGGGGAGCGAAGCTCGTCGGCGCGGCGATGCATCGCCGGCTCGCGAAGCGGCTCCAGCTCCAGTCGATCGCCGTGCGGATGACGGGGCCCGTTGGTGTGACGGCGCGCTCGTCGATCAGCCGGTTTCGCGCGTTCGCTCGCTTCTGAGCGTCTGCGCGGTCGGGCGTACCGGCTGACCGCGCCGGGCGCGCTATAGTCGAGGCCAGGTGTACTGGGCCCTCGCGATTGCTGCGCTCGGATTTCTGATCGTCGTCCACGAGGCCGGTCACTTCGTCGTCGCACGGTGGTGCTCGATGCGGGTGGATCGCTTCAGTGTCGGGTTCGGCCCCGGGATCCTGAAGAAGACCTCCAAGAAGGGGACGGTCTTCCAGCTCGCACCGATTCCATTCGGTGGGTTCGTCGAGATTCGCGGGATGAACATCGCCGAGGAGGCGGATCCCACGGACGCACACGCGTATCCGAATCGACCCGCCTGGCAGCGCTTCGTGACGATCTTCGCGGGACCGGCGACGAACTACCTGTCGGCCATCGTGCTCGCGTTCCTGCTGTACACGTGCCACGGCGTACGCGCCGAGACCTATCACGTGGCCGAGACGTCGCCGACGTTCGATGCCGTCGGGAAGATCCAGCCGAACGATCGCATCCTCGAGGTGAACGGGAAGCCAATGTACTCGCCGAGCAGCCTGGCGCTGTCGAAGGCCGTGAACGAGGCGCCCACCGATCGCATCAAGCTGAAGCTGCAGCGCGGAAAGGACATCGTCGAGGTCGAGGTGCGCCGCATGGCCAGCGAGCTCGGCACGCTACGGCTGCGCAACCTGAACGACGAGATGATGGCGTACGTGACGTCGCGCATTCCACCGCGCGCGACGTACGGGCATAACAGCGACGAGCTCGTGTTCCTCGAGCGGCACGGGGCCTACCCCGTGACCATCGAGGCTGTCCTGTCGACGCTGCGCCGGTGGGCAGAGAAGCCGGTCTATCGCATCGGCATCGTGAACAACTACGACGTGGTGGATATCGGCATCGGCGCGGCGGCCGTGCGCGCCATCGAGTTTCCCATCAAGCAGACGAAGATCATCCTGCGCGGCCTGCGCGACATCATCACCGGCGTCGAGCGCGCGGATCCCGCGGGCCCGGTGCAGATCCTCTCGGAGTTCGAGAAGGCGTTCTCGTACGCGTGGGTCACGGGCATCGAGCTGCTCATGATGCTCTCGGTGTACCTGGGTCTGTTCAACCTGTTCCCGCTCCCGGCGCTCGACGGTGGTCGGCTCGTGTTCCTCGGCTACGAGCTGGTCACGCGGCGCCGCGCGAATCCGAAGATCGAAGCGATGGTCCACATGGGCGGCATCCTCGTGCTCGGCGTGCTGATGATTCTCGTGACGCTGAACGACTGCAACGTCCTGTAACGCGCGCGACGCTAGAGCAGGCGACGGGCGGACGGGGCGCCATCGACCGTCTCGAGGACGGTCAGCGAACGCTCGGGGAGCTCGGACCAGGGCTCGTCGGTGAGCTGTTCGCTGGCGATGGCGACGGCCGGCGTGCGGGCGGCGCCGCTGCGCGCGAGGAGGTGCAGCGTGCGGCCGAGGCGGTGGGCGTAGATGCGGTCGCCGGAGGAGAAGAGGAAGGTGATCGAGCCGACGTCGCCGAGGGCGTGGAGCGCGCGGACGCCGGCGAGGAGGCCCGCCTCGAGGTCACCGGCCGAGTCGACGTGGGTGGCGAGGAACGCGAAGAGACGCTCGCTATCGGTGTCACCGGTGATCGTGGACGCACGCGCGGGCGACGTCCCGGCCGTGAGCGCGGGGATCGCGGTGACGGTGCCGTTGTGCGCGAAGACGTAGGCGCCGCTGCGGAAGGGATGGGTGTTGCGGAGCGAGGTCTCGCCGACCGTCTTCTGGCGGATGTGAGCGACGAGGACCCGGGCCTGGGTGTCGCGCGTGACGGCCTCGAACTCGGTGCAGAGCTGGGCGCAGCTGGTGTTGCGATGCACGACCCAGTCCGTGTGCTCGTGGACGGCGACACCCCAGCCGTCGGGGTGCTCCTTGGAGAGGGCCCACAGGCTGCGCGGCGCATCGCGCAGGTAGCCACGGAGCCCCACGGGACTCGCGGCGACCAGCCCGACCATGCGGCACATCCACCTCACTATATGCGGCCCGATCGGTCGCGCGAGTTTTCCGATGCTTCGGCGTGAGCGGTGCAACGCCGTGGGGCGAACCGCCTCGGGTGGGACTGAAGCGGGGTTCTGGTCGCCAAGCGTCCCGTTCTGACTCCCAGGGTATGGAACTGTCAGCGACGGTAGGCCCTGAAGTTACTGAGAGCGAGTCAGTAGCGACGCAGGCACGGTCCGTGATGAGTGGCGGCGCATGCGTTCTCGTCTCCTACCTGCCCTGCTCGTTGTCGTGACGCCCGCGCTCGCCCACGCGGATCGCATCAAGCCCTCGAGCTCCGCGCAGCTCTACGATCTGGTAGCGACTGACAGCAATGCTCAGGATCTGCGGTTCGCCCGTCAGGTCCTGCCAGCGACGAACGACGCCGGGCTCGTCGCGCAGAGCCGGGTCATCTACCTCAACAAGAACGGCGCCACGCTGTATCCGGGCGAGAACGACTCGCGCACGAACCGGTCGACGATCGCGAACCAGGCGACCCAGATTCCGGCGTGGAACGTCAACCCGACGGTCTGGGCCGACACCGTGTCGTGCGTCCGCGAGATCTTCGCGCCGTTCGACGTCACCGTCGTCGAGACCGACCCGGGCAACGTGCCGCACATCGAGGCGATCTTCGGCGGCTCGCCCACGCAGCTCGGGATGGGGACCAACGTCGCTGGCGTGTCGCCGTTCACGCTCGACTGCTCGATCATCGAGAACTCGATCGTCTTCACGTTCACGAACGTCATCCCGCAGGACGCGCGCCTCGCGTGCGAGATCCAGGCGCAGGAGATCGCGCATAGCTTCGGGCTCGACCACGAGATGCTGGCGTCGGATCCGATGACGTACCTCGACTACAACGGTGAGCGCTCGTTCAAGAACCAGACGGCGAGCTGCGGCGAGTACTCGAACCGGCTGTGCGGCATCGCCGGCAGCGTGTGTCGCCAGAATCAGAACTCGGTGGCCCTGTTGACCGAGCGCCTGGGCGCCGCCGACGCGGTAGCTCCGACGGTGGCGATCACGGCGCCCCTCGACGGCGCGGTCGTCTCCCCCGGCTTCAGCGTCACCGCGACGGCCACCGACAACGTCGCCGTCGTCGGCGCGACTCTCTATATCGATGACATCGAGATCGAGACGCTCGCGGCCGCGCCCTTCACGTTCGTCACGCCATCCAGCCTCGCTGTCGGCCCCCACCAGATCCGCATCGAGGCCACCGACGGCGCCAACAGCCAGACATCCGAGATCGCGGTCACCGTGCGCGTAGCGGGCGGCGGCGGCGGCGGCGATGGCGATGGCGATGGCGATGGTGACGGCGACGGCGACGGCGATGGTGGTGGCAACGGGAATGGCAATGGCGACGGCGGCTCGAACAACCCGGGCG
>JALHPV010000307.1 GCA_022842285.1 Kofleriaceae bacterium | reverse complement strand
GGTCCGCGTGGCAATCGCGCGGGCACGGGCCGTCCGAACGACAAGGGTGGCACGGCACTGCTCGACAAGAAGGGCGCTTCGCCCGGTGCGCGGTCTGGAGGCACGGGGCCCAAGCGCCCGACGAGCGGCGGCCGTCCGACGCGTCCGCGCTCGCGCTAACAAGCGCCGATCGCATCGTTCGATCGGCGGAGAGGTCCGCCGCCCGTGCGTCCTCGGCCTTCGACCGGAACATGGAGGAGCGTCGACATCCAGCCTTCACCGCGTACCGCTCGGGCGTCGTGGTCAACGAGTACGCGGTCGTCTGGTAGCCGTGGTTCGAGCTCGGACTTCGAGCGAGCCCGGGCTCGCGGGCGGGGCGAGCTCGTGCAACTTGTGCAACTTGTGCAACTTGTGTCTGACCCCGTCCGGGAACGTCTCGGGCCGGCCGTGGTAGCGTGACGCCGCGATGGAGCTTCGTGCGCTGTGCATTCTGGATTCGCTGCAGCCGCAGCTGACCGGGTTTCTGCAGACGGTCTGCTCGGGGTTCATGCCCCTGGAGCAGGAGGCGGCGGCCTTCATCGAGATCGCGCCCGGCATCGCGATCAATCAGCTGACGGATGTCGCGCTGAAGAGCACGTCGTGCCGGCCGGGGATGCAGATCGTCGAGCGCGCCTACGGGATGCTCGAGCTGCACGAGACGGACAAGGGGCAGGTCGAGGCTGCGGTGGATGCGATCGTCGAGCGGATGGGCGTGTCGCGGGAGGACCGCATCAAGCCGCGCATCGTGTCGTCGCAGATCATCACGGGCATCGATGGCCACCAGTCGCAGCTCATCAACCGCATGCGGCACGGCGACATGATCATGCGGGGCCAGACGCTGTACATCCTCGAGGTGTACCCGGCGGCGTATGCCGCGCTGGCCGCGAACGAGGCGGAGAAAGCCGCCGACGTTCACCTGATGGAAGTGATCTCGTTCGGGGCGTTCGGGCGCCTGTGGCTCGGCGGCAGCGAGGCGGAGATCAAGGTCGCGGCCGAGGCGGCCGAGGGCGCGCTGAAGAAGGTCACGGGCCGCGAAGAGAAGAAGTAGCAGCGCCTGTGGTCGCGCGTCGATTCGACTAGCTGGTCGGGTCGCTGTCGCTGACGGATGTGTGGGCTACACTGGCCTCGATGACCACGACGCTCCCTGCGGCGCTCCGCGCGCCGTTCTCGGCCGGCGGTGCCAGTGCAATCGACGCGCAGCTCGCCAGCAAGCTGCTCGCCATCGCACTCGAAGCTGGCGGCGATTATGCGGACCTGTACTTCGAGTTCCGGGTGTCGGCGGACTACGCGCTCGAGGAAGAGCAGATCCGGACGCTCGGGCGCGGCGTGACGCTCGGCCTTGGGGTGCGCGTCCTCAAGGGCGACGCCACGGGGTACGCGTACTGCGAGAACCTGGTCTGGGAGAAGATGGCGCACGCGGCGAAGACCGCGGGGCAGATCGCGGCGGGTGGCGGTGGGAAGCCGGTCGACATCTCGACCCTGAGCTCCATCGCGACGCCCAGCTTCTACGCGGTGCCGATGCCGTCGCTGGTCGTCCCGACGGTCGACAAGCTCGCGCTCCTGCGTGCGGCGGACAAGGCGGCCCGTGCGTTCGACTCGCGCATCGTGAAGGTCGAGGCGAGCTTCGCCGAGAGCATCAAGGAGATCTTGCTGTTCACGAGCGACGGTCGCATGGCCACCGACGTCCAGCCGATCTTGCGCTTCGGCGTGCGGGCGGTCGCCGAGGACAACGGGAAGCGGCAGGCGGGCTCGGGGGGCGGCGGCGGGCGCTACGGCATGGACTACTTCGAGGATGCGTCGCGCGATGCGGCCGCGCACGGGCGCGAGGCCGCCCGCGTGGCCATCGCGATGCTCGATGCGCGGGACGCACCGGCCGGTGACTTGCCCGTCGTGCTCGGGCCCGGCGACTCCGGCATCCTGCTGCACGAGGCGGTGGGGCATGGCCTCGAAGCCGACTTCAACCGCAAGGAGACGTCGAACTACTCGGGCCAGATCGGCAAGAACGTCGCGTCGCCGCTGTGTACGGTCGTCGACGACGGCACGATCGTCAGCTCGCGCGGCGCCATCAACGTCGATGACGAGGGCTACGCGGGCCAGCACAACACGCTGATCAAGGACGGCGTGCTCGTCGGGTACATGCACGACCGCATGTCGGCGAAGCACTACGGCATCAAGCCCACCGGCAACGGGCGGCGCGAGTCGTTCCGGGCGATGCCGCTGCCGCGCATGACGAACACGTCGCTGCTCGGGGGGCAGGACAACCCCGACGACATCATCAAGAGCGTGAAGCGCGGCATCTACGCGAAGCGCTTCTCGGGCGGACAGGTGAACATCTCGAACGGCGACTTCTTGTTCTCCCTGACCGAGAGCTACTTGATCGAGGACGGCAAGCTCACCGCGCCGCTGAAGGGTGTGAACCTCATCGGCAATGGCCCCGAGGTCCTGCGACGGGTCGACATGCTCGGCTCGGACTTCCAGCTCTCGGACGGCATCTGGACATGTGGCAAGGACGGCCAGTCCGTCCCCGTGAACGTCGGGACGCCGACGGTTCGCATCTCGTCGATCACGGTCGGAGGAACCCAGGCATGAGTGGCGCGCAGATCGATGAAGCAGCGGTGAAGCAGCTGTGTGATGTGGCGCAGCTCGCCGTCGAGCTCGCGAAGAAGGCCGGCGCGGAACACTGCGAAGTGGTCGTGCGGGATGGCACCGAGCTGACGACCAAGGTTCGGCTCGGGGAGCCCGAGCTCGTGCAGGAGTCGGGCTCGACGGGCCTCGGCATTCGCGTCATCAAGGGCGGCAAGCGCGCGGTGACGTACACGAGCGACCTGCGGCGCGAGGCGCTCGAGGCGCTGTGCCAGGAGACGGTGACGCTCGCCGAGTTCGCCGAGCCCGACGAGTTCGCGCTGCCGCCGGATCCGGCGCTGCTCGCGAAGTCGTACCCCGAGCTGGACCTGTACGACCCGGCGGTGGCCGAGGTCGATGCGGCCTGGGCGATCAAGCAGGCCATCCGCGGAGAGGCGGCGGCTCGCAAGCACGACGCGCGGGTCACGAACTCCGAGGGTGCGACGTGGTCGCGTGTGCTCGGCGCCTCGGCCTTTGCCACGAGCGGTGGCTTCGTCGGCGGCTATCGCGGCACGTATGCATCCCTCGTCGTCGAGCCGTTGTGCGACGACACGACGGACCCCACGACGCCGAAGAAGCGCAACGGGTACTGGTGGACCGCCTCGCGCTTCATGGATCAGCTCGAGGATGCCGAGGCGATCGGCATCGAGGCGGCGCGGCGTACCGTGGCGACGCTGGGCTCGCGCAAGGTTCCGACGCAGGAGTGCGCGATCGTGTTCGACCCCGAGGTCGCGCGCGCGATCGTCGGGACGCTGTTCTCGGTCGCGAACGGTTCGTCGTTCTGGCGGAAGTCGAGCTACCTCATCGGCAAGGAGGGCGAGATCATCGCGTCGCCGCTCGTCACGATCGTCGACGACCCGCACATCCTGCGGGGGCCGGGCAGCAAGCCATTCGATGGCGATGGGCTCCCCACGCGGAAGAACGCCGTCGTGACCGCCGGCAAGCTCGAGCCCGTGCTCTGTGACGTGTACAGCGCGCGCAAGCTCGGCCGGCAGTCGACGGGCTCGGCGAGCCGCGGGGTAGGGGGCAATCCCGGTCCGTCCACGTCCAACCTGGTCATGTCCAAGGGTGCACACACCCGCGAGCAGCTCCTGAAGTCCACGCCCAGCGGGCTCTACGTGACGAGCCTGATGGGCTTCGGGTTCAATCCTGTCACGGGCGATTTCTCCCGCGGCGCCCAGGGGTTCTGGATCGAGGGCGGCGAGCTGACGTTCCCCGTCAGCGAGATCACGATCGCGGCGAACTTCGACGAGATCTTGAAGCGCATCGACATGGTCGCCGACGACGCCGTCATGCGGTCCTCGACGGTGGCCCCGACGTTCCGCGTATCCCACATGACCCTCGCCGGGTCCGCGAAGGGCTGATCGTTCAGCGCTCGGCTACGTCTCCCTACACCCGGCTAAACGCCCTCGATGGCTGGGGAAGATTGACTCGGTACCGAGCGAGTGAAACGATTACATCGTGCCAGCCGTCGCGACGGCCGGAGGCGTTCCCACACGTCTCGGTAAGTACGAGATCCTCATGCCGCTCGCGGCAGGTGGGATGGCTCGTATCTACATCGCGCGCACGACGGGCATCGGTAGCTTCGAACGCCACGTCGTCCTGAAGTGCATCACCCCCGAGCGCGAGCGCGACATCACCGCGGTGCAGATGTTCCTCGACGAGGCTCGGCTCGCCGCGGCGCTGAACCACCAGAACGTCGCGCAGGTCTTCGAGGTAGGTGAGGACAACAGCATCCACTACCTCGCGATGGAGTACGTGCACGGGCAAGACCTGCGCTCGCTCCTCGCCAAGGCCGGCAGTCAGGGCACGCGCGTCCCGCTCGAGCTGGCCCTGACCACCGTCGCCGGCGCCGCCGCCGGTCTCAATCACGCCCACGAACGCCGCGGCCCCGACGGAGTTCCGCTCGGCATCGTCCACCGCGACGTTTCGCCGTCGAACATCATGATCGGCTACGACGGCTCGGTGAAGCTGCTCGACTTCGGCATCGCGAAGGCGACCGCCCGCTCGGTCGAGACGCAGTCCGGAATCATCAAGGGCAAGTTTGCGTACATGGCCCCGGAGCAGTGCCGCGGCCGCGATGTCGACCGGCGCAGCGACGTCTTCTCGCTCGGCATCATCCTCTACGAAATCTCGACCCAGCATCGCTGCTTCCGCGCCGACAGCGACTTCGACACGATGCACCGCATCGTCACGGGCGACGTCGTGCGCCCCACGCGCATCGTCCCGAACTATCCAGCCGCCCTCGAGGCGATCGTCATGAAGGCGCTCGCGGTCGACGCCAACCAGCGCTACCAGAGTGCCGGTCTGCTGCTCGAGGCGCTCGAGGCGTTCGCGGCCGCGAACCGCATGTCGCTCTCGACCATGGCGCTCGGCCGCTTCATGCGCGAGATGTTCGGCGATCAGTCCGAGCCGTGGCTCACGTCGGCCGGTCGGCTCACGTCGATGCTCCAGCCGAAGGAGTCGACGATCTCGAACACCGACGGCGGCAGCACCGGTTCGTTGTCCCGCGAGCTGGCGCCCACGACCGCGCTGCCGGCCGTCTCGCCGGGCACGGGCTCGTCGGCGGCCCTCGAGCTGCCGAAGGATGTCGCGCCCGAGCAACCGGAGCCGCCGAACGCGTACGAGTGGAACGCGAAGTCTTACCCGACCGTCGGTCCAGCCTTCGTGCAGGCCGCCCTCGGTGGCCCCATGCCCGTGGGCGGTCCCGAGCCGCAGCGTCCGAGCCCGATGCCCATCGCGCATGCCTCACCCTCGTCGAGCGGTGCGACCGGTCCCGTGATGGCCATCCCGGCCGGTCCCACGCCCGTGCCCGTGGGTCACGGCCTGATGCCGAGCGGCGCGATGGGCTCGGTCCCGACCTTGCCCGGCATGCCGGGCGTGCCGGCGAGCGCCCTCCATGGTGGCTCTGTCGGTACGGCCACCGGCCCGGCCGCCGCGATGCCGAGCGGACCCATCGGTGCGATGGCGATGGGCCCCAGCGCCCCGATCCCCGTCACCGATCGCTCGGGGGTTGGCATCACGCCCCCCGCCATGCAGGCGGTGCCGATGGGCAGCCAGCCCATCTCCGTCGCCAACAACCCATTCGGCGCCAACCCCGGTTCCGGATCGGGCTCGGCGCCTGCGCACCTCGGCATGGGCTCGAACGCCTATGGCCACGTGCCGACGGCGAGCCGCGCCGACAACGCCTATCCAGCCGACCTCGAGCTCCGTCCCAATCGGCGGCCGCTCTACATCGGCCTCGGGATCGTGGCCGTCGCGCTGATCGCCTTCCTCGCGTTCCGCAACGGTGGCTCCTCGGCGAAGGTCGTCACCCCGGGCGACACCGTCCTCGATGCCCGGACGTCCGATCCGGTCGGTGGCCCGTCCGAAGACCCGGGCTCGGGATCCTCGGCGACGAACCCGACGACGCCGGACAAGACCACGCCTGTCCCGGCCACCCCGGACAAGACCACGCCGGTCCCGGCCACGCCGGACAAGACGCCACCCGACAAGACGCCACCCGACAAGGCGACGCCCGACAAGACACCGCCCGACAAGGCGACGCCCGACAAGACACCGCCCGACAAGGCGACGCCCGACAAGACGACGCCCGACAAGACGCCGCCCGACAAGACGACGCCCGATAAGACGCCGCCGGACAAGGCGACGCCGACCAAGGTCGGGCCCGACAAGGCGACGCCGACCAAGGTCACGCCCGACAAGACGACGCCGGACAAGACCAAGCCGGACAAGACGACGCCCGACAAGACGACGCCCGACAAGACGACGCCCGACAAGACCAAGCCGGACAAGCCCAAGCTTCCGAAGAAGCCGAAGTGTCAGAACCCCGGCACGTTCGATCCGTATCTCAAGGACGCGGCCGGCAAGGTCATCCCGGCCTGCGGCTGAACGCGGAAGGGGCCTGGCCCATTTCCGAGGGGCCCTGGCCCTTTCAGGCGCGGACTTCGGGCACGTCGCCGCTGATCGTCAGCGGGGCCCCGGTCGCCTGCTGCAGCTCCTCGACCGAGACGCCCGGCGCGCGTTCGCGCAGCACGAGGCCGGCGGGGCTGACGTCGATGACCGCGAGGTCGGTGACGATCGTGTGAACGCAGGCGACGCCCGTGAGGGGGAGGGTGCACGCCTCGAGGATCTTCGGGGCGCCTTCCTTCGTCGTGTGCTCCATCATCACGATGACGCGCCGCGAGCCGGCCACGAGGTCCATGGCGCCGCCCATGCCTTTGACCATCTTGCCGGGAATCATCCAGTTCGCCAGGTCGCCCTTGGCAGAGACCTCCATCGCGCCGAGGACCGAGACGTCGACGTGGCCCCCGCGGATCATGGCGAAGGACTGGGCCGAGTCGAAGAAGGCGGAGCCGGCGATGGTGGTCACCGTCTGCTTGCCGGCGTTGATGAGGTCGGGATCCTCGTCACCTTCGTACGGGAAGGGGCCGATGCCGAGCAGGCCGTTCTCCGACTGGAGAACGATATCCATGCCCGCGGGGATGAAGTTGGCGACGAGGGTCGGCATGCCGATGCCCAGGTTCACGTAGAAGCCGTCCTGGAGCTCGGCGGCCACGCGGCGCGCCATCTGATCGCGATCCATTCTCTTCATGACCGGCTCCTGATCGTGCGCTGCTCGATGGGCTTCTCGTAACGCGTGCCCTGGAAAATGCGCTGGACGTAGATGGAGGGGAGGTGCACCTGATCGGGATCGAGCGATCCGACGGGGACGAGCTCCTCGACCTCGGCGATGGTGATCTTGCCGGCCTGGGCGCAGAGCGGGTTGAAGTTGCGGGCCGTCTTGCGGAAGACCAGGTTGCCCCAGGCGTCGCCCTTCCAGGCCTTGACGATGGCGAAGTCGCCGCGGATGGCGTGCTCGAGGACGCAGTGCTTGCCGCCGACTTCTCGCGTCTCCTTGCCCTCGGCGACCTTGGTGCCGAAGCCGGTGGGCGTGTAGAAGGCCTCGATGCCGGCCCCGCCCGCCCGGAGGCGCTCGGCGAGCGTGCCCTGCGGGCAGAGCTCGACCTCGAGCTGGCCGGAGAGGAACAGCTTCTCGAAGACTTTGTTCTCGCCCACGTAGCTCGAGATCATCTTCTTCACTTGACCCTGCGCGAGGAGGACTCCGAGGCCCTTCTCGGTCGTGCCGCAGTTGTTCGAGACGATCGTGAGCTGGTTGACGCCTCGCCGGGCGAGCTCCTGGATGCAGTTCTCGGGATTGCCCGAGAGTCCGAAGCCGCCGGCCAGGATCGTGACCCCGTCGGCCACATCGTGAAGCGCGGCCTGCGCGTCCGGGAAGACCTTGTCCATCGCGTATGCTTATCACCGATGGCCGCTGATGAGCTGGAGGTCGCGGTCACGGCGCTCGCTGCCGGTGGCGACGGCGTGGCGCGTGACGCCACGGGCCGGGTGACCTTCATCCCGCGGACGGCGCCCGGGGACCGCGTCAAGGTTCACATCGAGCATGCGACGAGCTCGTTCGCCCGGGCGCAGCTGGTGTCGGTGGTGACGCCCTCGCATCAGCGCGTCGCGCCGTCCTGCGTGCACTTCGACGAGGGTTGCGGCGGCTGTCAGTGGCAGCACGTGTCGCGGGACGGTCAGCTCGCGGCGAAGCAGGCCCTCGTCACGGGAGCGTTGCGGTCGTTCTCGGCGCTCCGGCTGCATCCGATCGAGGGACCGGCCCCCGCGCTCGGCTGGCGCCGCCGGGCGCGCTTTCACGTGGCGCGCGGCAAGGTCGGCCTGTACCTGCATGGCTCGCGGCGGGTCTTGCCGATCAAGCAGTGTCCGCAGCTGGAGCCGGCGCTCGATGCAGCGCTCGCCCTCGTGGCGAAGTCATCGCCGCCCGATGGGGAGCTGGCGCTCGTGCGTGGTCACGACGGAGCGATCGCGATCGGGACCGAGCGGCCGTGGGGGGGCGCCGCGCGCGTCGTCGGCAAGCTCGGCATCGTCGGGGTGATGGCGGCGCACGTCGCCCATGGCGCCCCGGTCGTCGAGGTCGAGCCCGGCGTCAAGGCGGGCCCGTGGGACTTCGCCCAGGCGAGCGAGGCGGGCAACGCCGCGCTGATCGCCCGGGCCCGCGCCGCGCTCGGTCGGGGTCCGGGGACGCTCCTCGAGCTCCACGCCGGCAGCGGCAACTTCACGCGCGGGTTCGTCGAGGATGGCTGGGGCGTCA
>JALHPV010000306.1 GCA_022842285.1 Kofleriaceae bacterium | reverse complement strand
CCGCCACCGCCGCCGGCCGCGCCCATGGCGCCGGCACCGGCGACGCCGTAATCTAGCGGCGATGCGGTTCGGGGGTCTGGCGCTGCTCGCGGTCGTCGCATGTACTCCGAAGCCCGTCGACGGCCCGGTCACCGTGCGCGACGGCCTGTCGGTCGCCGTGTACACGTCGCTCGCGGGCGCGGGCGGCGGATATGCTGTCGTCGACGATCGCCGCGTGCTCGACGTCACGGGCGACTCGATCGTCATCGAGCGCGTCGCGCCGGGGGCCACGCTGTCATCGCTCATCGTCGAACCCCTCGACACCAGCGCGCTGCGGATCGGCGAGTGCTCGCGCGAAGCCCTGGTCCTCCCGTCCCCCGCGGCGCCGGTCCCGGCGGCCGAGAACGAGGTCGGGGTCGAGGCGGGGTCGGCCGCGTACCTGTTGCCCGTGCGCGAGCCGCAGGTCGGGGAAGAGGTCACGCTCCTCGGCAAGCGGCCCTCGCCCGCGAGCGATCCGGCGCCGAACCTCGCGCCGGTGGTCGATTCGCCGGTCGTGCGCTGCGCGGTCGTCGCCGGGCGCGGCACGCACCGGGTGCGGATCCTCTACGTCACGCCCGACGTCACGTTCTCCGCGCACCACGACATCGCGATGAGCGCGCCCGAGGCGGCCACCATCACCACGCGCTTCGCGTTGCCGACGCCGGATCTGGACCTGCGGGGCGAGGTCACGCTCTACGCCGGCTTGCCGGGTGGCGACGAGACGCCCGTCGAGGTGGGCCGCGGCGAGGTGACCCTCGATGGCAGCATCTCGCTATTCGGTGGTCCCACCCGGCAGGTACGGGCCCGGCTGCGCCGCATGTGGCGCAGCGTCGATTCGAGCGAGGCCCGCGAGGACGTCTACCTGGCTCAGCAAGTGCGCCCGGTCCGCGTCTGGCTCGAGCTGGAAGGCACGCTCCAGACGGGCGACGTCACGCTCCGCGTCGACCTGCCCAACGAGCCTGCCGAGCCTCAGGTCATCGCCGGCCCGACCATCGAGCGAGGGCCGACCGTCACGCGGATGCCCGTGCGAACCGACGGCGATCTGATCAGCCTCCACGAGTCCCGGCCGCTCCGGGCCCGTGACGAGGCGGCGCGGGAGCGCTTCTCGATCTCGATCTCCAACGCCGGCCCGGTCGCGCGCGAGGTCGTGGTCCTCTACGCGCTCACCAAGGGCAAAGCGCACGAGGTCGAGTCATCGTGGCCGGTGGCGCCCACGATCGAGCGCGACACCGCGAAGTCGAAGGTCCAGATCGAGCCGAACAGCGTCGGTCGCCTGCGCTACGTCGTCTCGACGACGAACTAGGCGCAGGACGTGGACCGGGTCACGGCTCGACTTCGAGCGCGAACGTGTAGCGGTTGACGGAGTCGACCAGGGCCGGGAACGCCTCGAAGACATACTCTCCGGGGACAGCGGCGGGGGCGCAGATCGGCGACGTGCCGGGGCAGACGATCTGCTCCATGTCGCCGAAGCCACGCGACTGCGCGAGCATCGCGGTGCCGTCGCCGTTGTAGAGGCGCAGGTCGATGTCACCGGTCGGGCGATTCATGAACATGAGGCGGACGGTGAACGACGTCGCGTCGGCGGGGACGGTGAACCGGTAGAAGTCACTCGTGTCTCCCGCGCAAATGGCGGCGGGCCCCGTGTCGCCGATCACGACCGGTGCGGCCGTCGCGGGGGTGTCGTTCGGTTCCTTGTAGTCGCACTCGACCTGGTCGTACGGCGCATCGGGCGACGCATCGGGAGCGGCGTCGGGCGGCGTGTCCCAGTTCAGCGCGAACGAGCACCCCGATACCAGGCCTGCCGCGAAGAGCCCGCACGCGACCCGTCCCGCCACCCAGCGGGGCGTCGCGCCCCCGTTCGGCTGCGCTCGTGCCATGGCTCCACGGTAGTCGGCAGGTGCCGAGAACGTCAAGATCCTAGAGGACTTAGAGTCACCAGCACACGTTGACCCCACGGGCCCCCAACGGTAGGTTCCGACCCCGTCGCCATGTTCTTGCAAGACCTCATCTTCACGCTGCAGAAGTTCTGGGCCGACCGCGGCTGTGTGGTCGAGCAACCCGTGGATGTGGAGGTGGGGGCCGGGACGTTCCACCCCGCGACCTTCCTCCGCGTCCTCGGTCCCGAGCCGTGGAACGCCGCGTTCGCGCAGTTCTGCCGGCGGCCCTCCGATGGTCGCTATGGTGAGAACCCGAATCGCGCCGGTGCCTACTACCAGTTCCAGGTCGGCCTGAAGCCGTCCCCGCTACACGTGCAGGATCTGTATCTCGACTCGCTGCGCGCGATCGGGCTCGATCCGGCCGCGCACGACATCCGCTTCGTCGAGGACGACTGGGAGTCGCCGACGCTCGGCGCCTGGGGCCTCGGCTGGGAAGTCTGGTGCGATGGCATGGAGGTGACGCAGTTCACCTACTTCCAGCAGGCGGGCGGCATCGACCTGATGCCTGTCACGGCCGAGCTCACGTACGGCGTCGAGCGCCTCGCGATGTACCTGCAGAACAAAGACAACATGTACGACCTGCAGTGGGACAAGAACGTCACCTACGGGCAGATCCGGAAGCCGTGGGAGGTCGAGTACTCGACGTACCAGTTCGAGGAGCTGACCGCCGACATCGCGTTCAAGAACTTCGAGATCTACGAGGGCGAGTGCAAGCGCCTCCTCGCGCGGCAAAAGGACGGCGTCGCGGCGCCGCTCGTGCTGCCCGCCTACGAGTTCTGCATGAAGGCCTCCCACGCCTTCAACTCCCTCGACGCGCGCGGCGCCATCAGCGTCACCGAGCGCGCCCGCTTCATCGGCCGGGTTCGCGGCATGGCCAAGGCCTGCGCCGAGATGTACGTCGCGTCGCGAGCCCGCCTCGGCTTCCCGTTGTTGCCGAAGCATCTACAGGCCCAAGCGGTCGCCGCCTACGACGGAGCCGCCGAAGCCGGCGTGAACGCCGGGGCGCTCGCTGCCGCTCGGAGCGTCGCGGGCAACGCGCAGGAGATCGTCCATGTCTGATCTGTTGTTCGAGATCGGGTGCGAGGAAATCCCCGCCAAGATGCTGGCGCGTGCGCTGGCCGACACCCCCAAGCTCGTGGAGGACCGGCTCGCCGCCGCGCGCCTCGAGCACAAGGGCGTCACCGTCGTCGGCACGCCCCGCCGCCTCGCGATCATCGTGAAGGACCTGTCGGAGCGTCAGCCCGACCTCAACGAGGAGGTCGTCGGCCCGCCCGTCTCCGCCGCGTTCGCCCCCGACGGCACGCTGACCAAGGCCGGCCAGGGCTTCGCCGCGAAGAACGGCGTCGCGCCCGAGTCGCTGCAGAAGAAGGAGGTCGCGGGCAAGAAGGGCCAGTACGTCGTGGCCGTCCGCGACGTGAAGGGCCACGACGCCCGGTCCCTCCTGCCGCAGCTCCTCGGCGAGCTCGCCGCCGCCATCCCGTGGCCAAAGTCGCAGCGCTGGGGCTGGGGCGAGACGACGTTCGTCCGACCCGTGCAGTGGCTCGTCGCGCTCGTGGGCGGCGAGGTGCTGCCGCTCTCGTGGGCGAACCTCACCGCCGGTCGCGCCACGCGCGGGCATCGGTTCCTGTCGACCGGGACGATCGACATCGCGAACGCCGGCGCCTATGTCGAGACGCTCCGGGCCGCGCACGTCATCGTCGACCCGGAGGAGCGCAAGCAGCGCGTGCGCGACGAGCTCGCCCGCGTCGAGCGCGAGCACGGCCTGACCCATCGCCCCGATCCGGGCCTCGTCGACGAGGTCTCGAACATCGGTGAATTCCCCGTGGGACTCATCGGCGGCTTCGACCCGTCGTTCCTCGAGGTCCCGGAGGAGATCATCGTCACGGCGATGCGCAACCACCAGCGCTACTTCGCGCTCGAGAAGGACGGCAAGCTCGCGCCGGCGTTCGCCACGATGATGGCGACGACGGTGAAGGACCCGGCCGTCGTGCGCCGGGGCAACGAATACGTCATCGCGTCGCGCCTCGCGGATGCGAAGTTCTTCGTCGCGGAAGATCGCAAGAAGGGCAGCTTCGACGAGTGGAACCGAAAGCTCGACGCCGTCGTCTTCCAGGCCAAGCTCGGCGACCAGGCGAAGACGATCGGCAACAAGACCGCACGCCTCGCGAAGATCTCCGCGGTCCTCGCGAAGCACGTCGGCGCGAACGTCGACGAGGTCGTCACCGCCGCGAAGGTCGCGAAGGCGGATCTCGCCTCGTACGCCGTCGGTGAGTTCCCCGAGCTGCAGGGCGTCATGGGCCGGCACTACGCGAAGGACTTCGGCTTCTCGCCGGCCGTCGCGACCGCCATCGACGAGCACTGGTGGCCGAAGGGGCAGGGCGCCGCGCTGCCGACGACGGACCTCGGCGCCATCATCTCGCTCGCCGACAAGATGGACACCATCGTCGGGGCGTTCGGCGTGGGCCTCGAGCCGACCGGGTCGGCCGACCCGTTCGGACTGCGCCGGGCCGCCATCGGAATCTGGCAGATCCTCCTCGCGCGCCCCGCGTGGGCGACGGCGTTCACCGCGCTGTACGAGACCACGCGCGACGTGCTCTCGGAGCAAACGGTCCTGAAGTCCACGACCACCGTCAGCCCGGAGGACTTCTTCAAGGCTCGCCTGCGCGGCATCCTTGTCGAGAGCGGCCTGCCCGCGCAGGACGTCGACGCGGCGCTCGCGAAGAACTGGCTGAACCCCGTCGACGCGCGTGCGCGCGCCACGGCCCTCGGCAAGATGCCCAAGGAAGCGCGCGCCGTGTTCAAGCGCATCGCGAACATCCTCGACGACGCGGCCACCAAGAAGATCGTGCCGTCGCGCGCTGTCGATCCGGCGAAGTTCGCGAGCGACACCGAGCGCGAGCTCTGGAAGCAGCACGAGGCAACGCAGAGCGACGTCACGGCCGCCATCCGCGACCTGCGCTACGGGGATGTCTTCGACGTGCTCGCGCGCATCCAGCCGGCCGTGAACGCGTACTTCGACAAGGGCGGCGTCATGGTGATGGATCCCGATGCGGCGCTCCGCGACAACCGACTCTCGACGCTGTCGCTCCTCATCGAGCCCTACATGGCGATCGCAGACTTCCGCCTCCTCGGAGCCCAAGCATGAAGCTCGTCAAGCAGTTCGGCGGCGGCACGGCCGACGGTGGAGCCAAGGACAAGGCGCTCCTCGGTGGCAAGGGCGCGAACCTTGCCGAGATGGCGTCGCTCGGAATGCCGGTCCCCCCCGGCTTCACGATCACGACCGACGTCGCCCGCCACGTGATGGCGAACGGCGTCGGCAACTACCCCGCCGAGCTCGCGGCCGAGGTCGAGCAGGCGCTCGCGAAGGTCGAGGCGCTCACCGGTAACAAGTTCGGCGACGGCACCGCGCCGCTGCTCGTGAGCGTCCGCTCGGGGGCCCCCGCGTCGATGCCCGGCATGATGGACACGATCCTGAACCTCGGGCTGAACGACACGACGGTCGCGGCGCTCGCGGCGCGGTCGGGCAACGCGCGCTTCGCCTGGGATTGCTACCGCCGGTTCGTGGCGATGTACGGCGAGGTCGTGATGGGCGTGGTCGCGCCGTCCGAGGACGCCGAGGTCCCGTTCGACAGGATCCTCGACGAGTTGAAGCGCGAGCACCGCGCGAATCGCGATCAGGATCTCGACGAGGTCGCGCTGCGCGCGGCCGTGAAGCGCTTCAAGGCCGAGATCAAGAGCGTCACGGGGCAGGACTTCCCCGACGACGTGAAGACGCAGCTGTGGGGCGCGATCGGCGCCGTGTTCGCGTCGTGGAGCAACCCGCGCGCGGACTTCTACCGGAAGATGCACGGCATCTCCGCGACGATCGGCACCGCGGTCAACGTCCAGGCGATGGTGTTCGGCAATCTCGGTGAGGACTGCGCGACCGGTGTCGCATTCACGCGCAACCCGGCCACCGGCACGAAGGAGCTCTACGGCGAGTACCTGACGAACGCGCAGGGCGAGGACATCGTCGCCGGCATTCGCACCCCCGAGCCCGTCGCGGAGATGGCGAAGCGACTGCCGCAGGCGCACGCGGATCTCGTACGGCTGGCGGAGCAGCTCGAGCAGCACTTCCGTGACATGCAGGACCTCGAGTTCACCGTGCAGAGCGGGACGCTCTTCATGCTGCAGGCCCGGTCCGGGAAGCGGACCGGCAAGGCCATGGTCAAGGTCGCGGTCGACCTCGTGGGCGAGGGCATGCTCACGCCGAACCAGGCGGTGCTGCGCATCGATCCGGCGAAGCTGGACGAGGTCCTGCACCCGACGATCGATCCCAAGGCCCGACCGCCCGCGGTCGCGAAGGGCCTGCCCGCATCCCCGGGGGCGGCCATCGGTCGCATCGTGTTCACGGCCAACGCAGCCGAGGAATGGGCGAACAAGGGCGAGCGCGTGATCCTCGTCCGCACCGATACGTCCCCCGAGGACATCCACGGCATGAAGGCCGCGGTCGGCATCCTCACTGCGCGCGGCGGTATGACGTCGCACAGTGCGGTCGTCGCGCGCGGCATGGGCAAGTGTTGCGTGACGGCGTGCACCGCGCTGCGCGTGGATGCGCCGAAGAAGACGGCGACCATCTCGGGGACCGGGCAGACTCGCAACCTCAAGGAGGGCGACACCATCACCCTCGATGGCTCGTCGGGCGAGGTGTTCCTTGGCTCGGCGCCGCTCGTACCCGCGCAGCTCGGGGCCGAGCTCGGGACGTTGATGGAGTGGGTCGATGCGGCGCGCACGATGCGCGTGCGCACGAACGCGGACACGCCCACGGATGCGCGGACGGCGCGGAGCTTCGGCGCGGAGGGCATCGGCCTGTGCCGGACCGAGCACATGTTCTTCCAGCCGGAGCGGATCCTCGCCGTGCGCGAGATGATCCTCGCCGCCGACGAAGCCGGCCGGCGGACGGCGCTCGCGAAGATCCTGCCGATGCAGAAGTCGGACTTCGCGGAGCTGTTCCGCGTGATGGATGGGCTGCCGGTCACGATCCGCCTCCTCGATCCGCCGCTCCACGAGTTCCTGCCGCACACGCCGCAGGAGATCGAGGAGGTCGCGCAGTCGCTCGGCAAGAGCGCCTCGGCCATCGCGGCCAAGGTCTCGGAGCTGTCGGAGGCCAACCCGATGCTCGGTCACCGCGGCTGCCGCCTCGCGATCACGTATCCGGAGATCTACGAGACGCAGGTCCAGGCCATCGGCGAGGCCGCCGCGGAGTGCGTGGCGGCGGGCGTGGTGGTGAAGCCCGAGATCATGATCCCGCTCGTCATGGTGCCCGAGGAGCTGAAGCGGCTCCGCGCCCTCGTGACGCGCGCGATGGATCAGGCTCTCGGCGCGACGAAGCTGCCCTACACCGTCGGCACGATGATCGAGCTGCCGCGCGCCTGCGTGGTGGCGGATCGGATCGCCGAGCACGCCGACTTCTTCTCGTTCGGCACGAACGACCTCACGCAGACCACCTTTGGCCTCTCGCGCGACGACGCCGGGCGGTTCCTCCCGGCGTACATCGACGGCGGGGTGGTGCCGAACGATCCCTTTGCGGTGCTCGACCCCGAGGGCGTCGGGGCCCTGATCGAGCTCGGCGTGCGGGGCGGTCGTAGCACCCGGCCCGATCTCAAGGTAGGCATCTGCGGCGAGCACGGCGGCGAGCCGTCCTCGGTCGAGCTGTGCCACCGGATGGGCTTCGATTACGTGTCCTGTTCCCCGTTCCGCGTGCCCATCGCGCGGGTGGCGGCGGCACGGGCTGCACTCCTGGACGGGAAGTGATCCGGATCATGGCAACCCTTTTTCGACGCACGCGGTCGAAGTTCCACCCGATGGACCGTGTCTATTCCAGGCCGTGGCTTGCCCTGGGGCTCGCAGCGGTGGGCTGCACCGCCTCCTCCGAGGAGGTGCGCCCGCCCGCCGACATCCTCTTCTTCCCGACCGGCGCCGCCGTTGCCCCCGACGAGTCGCACCTGTTCGTGACGAACGCGAACTCCGAGCTCCGCTACGACTCGGGCACGGTCTCCGTGCTCTCCCTGGCGACCGTCGACGCGGTCGCGAACGACTGGGTCAGCGCGGGCACCGTTCCCGCCGACTGTCGGCAGGACGGCGAGTTCACCGAGACCCTCGTGTGTGACGCCCGCGTGCTGCTCGGCCCCACGAACACGGTTGGCGTCCGCATCGGCAACTTCGCGTCCGACCTCGCCATCCAGGACACCAGTGCCGGCAGCGGCAATGGTGCGCTGCGACTCTTCATCCCCACCCGCGGCGATCCGTCGATCGCGTGGTCCGACTGGGATGGCTCGCGCCTCTCGTGCGGCACCGGCACCGAAGGCTTCGCGCTGTGCGACGAGGAGCACCGCCTCTCGTTCGTGAACAACGATGCCGACAACATCGCCATCCCCGAGGAGCCATTCGGCGTGTTCGCCTCCACGGGCGGTCAGTTCGCGATGGTCTCCCACCTGACGTCGGGGGCGGTGACGCTCATCGACTCGCCGATCACGGGCCCCGCGCGCATCACCGACATCGATCGGGGCGTGTTCCAGCCCGATCCGAACACCGGCCTGCGCGGTGCCACCGGCATCGTCGGTCGGACGCCCGATCAGCCGGGCGGCATCGTCTACGTCGGGAGCCGCAGCGAGGATCGCGTCCAGACCTTCACCGTCGAACGGCCCGTGAACGGCGCGGATCCGTTCCTCATCCAGGGCGGATGGTTCTTCCTCGACGCCGTCGGCACCAACAACGGCATGTCGAGGGACACCCGCGGCATGGCGTTCTCGGGGGATGGCTCGCGCCTCTACCTCGTGAACCGTCGCCCGCCGTCGCTCCAGA
>JALHPV010000305.1 GCA_022842285.1 Kofleriaceae bacterium | reverse complement strand
CGGGGCAACGTCCTCTCCATCCAGAACGAAGGGGACGTCTTCGTGCTCGACGACGAAACGTGCACCAACCTCACCTTCGCGACGCCGTCGGGCTCTCGCATCTTCCATGCCGTCGCCACCCGAACGATCACCGACTGCAAGACGACGACGCTCGCGGTCGACAAGCTCGAGTACGACGGCTACGGCGTTGGCACCGTAGCCGCCGGTCGCACCACCGGGCATGTCGTGGACAAGTGGGTGGCGAATCTCTACACGCACTCGATCCGCGACTACTCCGCATCCCACGATGCGGTCGGCAACGTCGCCGCGATCACTGCGGCACGACCGGACGGCGCGCTTCGCACCGTCGCACTGACCTACGACGCGTTCGGCCTCGTACCGACGCGCACGCGACTCACCGCCAGTGGCGTGCCGACGATGGACACCGTGTTCACGCTCGACGGCCTCAGCTTGGCTGTCACCTCCACCCTCGACCCCAACGGCACTGCGGCCGGAGAGGTTCTCGACGGCTTCGATCGCGTGATTCGCACGACGGTCACGGAGTCCGGAACGACCACCGCGAAGACGACGAGCACGACCACGTTCACGGGCTTCACCCGTGGGAGCGCGGGTGGGCGATGGATCACGACCACCACCTTCCCGGATCTCGCGGGCACCGAGAGCACGACGACGACCACGCTCCTCGACGAGCTCGGCCGCCCGGTGCAGACGCGAGAGACGCTCGGCGACGACTACGCCAACGAGTCACTCGTGACCCACCGCAAGTACGACGTCCTCGGGCGCGTCGCCTACGAGTCCGACCCGCACGCGCTCAGCACGGGCGGCACCTACGGCACGACCTATCAGTACGCCGCTGACGGCTCGCTCCAGTGCGAGGTTCGCGGCTACGGCCAGATCGCACCGCCGACGGTCACCAACCTCGCCGCCGAGACGCTGCCGACGTGCGTGACTCGCTCGTACGGCAATCACCGCCTGACGCTGACGACGAGCACCGCCGACTCCCTTCAGTCGGGCACGCCCCAGGCGGGCGTCACGACGGTCGAGACCGTCACCGCGACCGGTCGCACGCTCACCACGTCGACGAAGCAAGGCGCCGCGACGCTCGAGTTGATGACGTACGCGTACGACCGGCTCGGGAACATGACGGCGCTCACGCGCTTCAAGGACCCCGCCACCGCCGCCCTGCCCACGACCTGTCGTGGACCTACGACTCGCTCGGCCAGGTTCTGACGGCGAGGGAGCCCGAGGTCGCGATGCGTACGAACACGTACAGCAACTTCGGCGAGCTTCAGTCCGTGGCGTGGTCGGACACGACGGTCACCCCCGTTCGCAACGTCTCGATCAACTACACGTACGACGCCCTCAGCCGAATCAAGACGAGCTCCGAGACGTACGGTGGCACCCTCGTTCCGAACACGTCGCACTCGTGGTCCTACGACACCGACACGGGGTCTCCGCATCTCCAGTCGAAGTACGCCCTCGGTCGCTTGACCAGGACGTCCTCTGAGCTCGGCCAGATGATCGTGAGCTACGACAAGCTAGGCCATCTCGACGCCCGCACCTTCGTCGACGCGGGCGGCGTCCCCTATCACGAGAAGGCCATCCACCGCCTCGACGGCTCCATGTCGCGTCTCGAGCTGCGGCTCAGCGACAACGCGTACGCGCCCGAGGTCATCGACTACGCCTACGACTCCGCGAACCGCCTCCGCTCGATCATGGCGGGCACGACGGCGCTCTACGGTGCGTCGACGATCGACATCCTCGGTCGGGTCCGCGCCGCCGAGCTCGGTGACAACACGCACTACACCGCGAGCTACGCGGAGCTTGGCCGCCGCCTTCCGATCAGCGAGACCGTCGAGCTGACCTCGGGGCGCAAGCGCACCCGGCTCTACCAGAGCTTCGATGCGATGGGCCGCGAGCTGTCACGCCGCGAAGACGTCAACGGCGCGGCAGGCATCACGTCGACTCGCACCTACAACGCCCTCGGCCAGCTCGCGACCTCGCGCGACAGTACGCCTGCGAAGCCCGGGTTTCCCGCGACGAGCACGACGCACACGTTCACCGTCGACGCCCTCGGCAACCAGACCTCGGCCGTCACGACGAACGGGCTCATCAACACCAGCCAGGTCCGCGCGACCCATGGCACCGTCGACCGCGACCGGCTCTGTCGCCTCGACTACGGGCCTTCCACGACGGGGCCCTGCAACGTCGCCCACGACGGTTCGGGCAACATCAGGAGCTACCCGGCACGCGGCGGTGCCACCCGCACGCTCACCTACTACCCGTCGGGCGGCATCCGCTACATCCAGCAAGGCAGCATCACCGCCAACATCCGCTCGGATGGCTCGGGCGAGATCGAAGCGCTCGATGTCACTGGTGCGGGGGCGATCGACCCGCGCACCGATCGCCGCTATGGCCTGACGCAGCAGCGCGTCATCAACGGCCAGACTGTCCTCGTCCGCTCGATCCCGGGCGCCGGCGGCATCGTCGCCACCAAGCGCGGTGCCACCGGCCCGTGGATCTACGGCCTCAGTGATGGCCAGGGCACGCGCCAGACGACGGACGACGGAACCGAGTTCGTCCAGGAGATCAAGTACAGCCCGTTCGGCGTCGCGACCTCCTCCGGCACACAACCGAACACCGTCCGCTACGAGCAACACCAGTGGAACGGTGGCGACACCCTGCCCGACTTCGGCCTGGTCCTGCTCGGTGCGCGCGTCTACGACCCGGCACTCGGCCGCTTCTTGAGCCGCGATCCGCTCATCATCCCGCGCTCGGCGACGCGCATCAATCCATACGCGTTCGCCTTCAACGACCCGGTGAACTTCAGGGATCCGACTGGCCTCGATGGCGAGGGCGTACCGACGGATCCCCCGGTTGGGTGTGGAGGAGACCGGTGCCCTCAGCCAGGGGACTACGTCGAACTGGTCGACGACATCGTCGATTGGGCACTCAGCAACATCCAGACGGAACACGAGACGAGCCTTCTCGAGGACATCGGCGCGTTCTCGGCCAGCATCCTGGACACCGTCGCACCCGTGACCCCGGACTACTGGTTTGCCAGGGGCGACGCCTCGGTGCGGGCGGCATTCGCTTGCGACAAGTTAGCCGGTGATTTCTCCACTTGCGTCTACTCGAACATTCGCAACGCGGAGGCCTTCTACCAGGCCGGGGGGATGCTCACGGCTCTCTTCGGGCGCGCGGGCGCGCGAATGCGGCAGCTACCGCTCAGCAAGGCGAAGGGACCGCTGTCCTCGCCAAAAGCGAAGGCTCCAGCCACGGCTCCAACCGCGGCTCCAGCCACGGCTCCAACGACTGGCGGAACATCTAAAGCGAACGCTGGAACGTGGTCCGTCGGTGATGATGTGTACGCGCCAACATCGCGCAGGTCGGAACCGAGCTGGAGCACGGTGAGGTCTCGGTTCTGGAAGAACGAAGCGGCAGCGCCTGGAGCCGGAGATCGCTACGGTGGCACCGAGAACGTCAGCCGTATGCAGAGAGGCCTAGCGCCGCAGCGCTACAATGTTGACAAGGGCGGCATCGAGAAAATGGAACTCAGTCACGAACCCATTCCCCAACGGGAAGGCGGGAAGAGTTTCGTGCCCCGGTGGCCTCAAGACCATGCCCGCGTCGACCCGTACAGAAAGCCTGGCTACTAGATGATGTTCCAAGAACAGTTCTTGCGGACCGAGGGGAAACCGCTCGAGTGGGAGGGAGGGTTGATTCACACCATCTTCCGCAGACCACTCGAGAGTGGAATGAGACTTCAATTACGATGGGTCAGCGCAGTCACGAGCCCCCCACAAGGGATAGCGCTTGGCTGCAAGGGAGGACAGCTCATAGTCTCCGACACGTCTGCGAAGCAGATGGTGCTGTGGAGGGATACCTCGCCCGACGAAGTAGCGATCGAGGCGGTCGGGAAAGGCCCCATCACACTAACCTTGTGGAACTGCTGGCGCGATGACCGCGGAGTAACGCAGGCGTGGATCGGCAACGCCGCAATGCGCTTCGAGCAACTCTCGGACGAGGTCGTGCGAATCAGAAGCAACAGCAGACCGGAGGTCACGTTCAACGACAGCGTGATCGAGGTCAGCTTCGTCCGAGGACCAGCGCTGTAGGACGTTGCCAAACACGTCGTACCGACGCAGGTAGCGTCGGCGCTGCCCCGTCGTCGGCACGATGCTGACGGCGGTTTTTCTCTCCTTCAGTTCGATCGCTCCCGTACGCCTGACTGTTACGGAGCGCGCCTGATGATGGCGAGCGCGACCGCGTGAACGATGGACATCGCGGCGTGCGCCCCGGCGTAACCGTACGACGAACGATCCTGCCGCTCGGATGGTCAGACGGCACTCGGCCGGTTGAAGGCTCGTCGAGCGAATCTCCGAATGTGGGGCAAGAGCCCCGATTCAGGTGTGCTGCGAACAGCGCCGATCACGTAAGCTCGACACGTGGCCGTCCCCTCCGCCAGCCAACCCGAGCGACCGGGTGATTCCGCGCCCCGCGCGGACCAGCGGCTCGTGCTGCTGAACGTCTCGTGGGAGCGCTACGAGATCGAGCTGGCCTTGCGCGGCGAGCGGCCAGTGCCGCGGATGGCCTACGTCAACGGAGTGATGGAGCTGATGAGCCCTTCGAAGGATCACGAGCGGATCGCCTCGGTCCTCGGACGTCTCCTGGAAGTGTGGGCCGAGGAGCAAGGGATCGAGTTCGGACCGTACGGGAGCTGGACGCTCAAGGAGCATGGGGTCGCAGGGTGCGAGCCGGACGAGTGCTACATCGTCGGAGCCGACCAGACCAAGCCCCGCCCTGACCTCGCCATCGAGGTCATCTGGACGACCGGCGGGATCGACAAGCTCGACGTGTATCGCCCCCTCGGCGTGAGCGAGGTCTGGTTCTGGGACAACGGCAAGCTCGCCGTGCACGTGCTGGAGGAGGGCGCCTACCGCGCGGTCACGACGAGCCGTCTCGTTCCGACGCTCGATCTCGACCTGCTCGTCGCGCTGGTCGAGCTGCCGTCGCTGCTCGAAGCAAAGCGGCAGCTACGCAGCGCGCTGCGCCGCTGACGGGTCGATTCTTTGCCGACGCTTGTGGCCGAGCGGCGCTACACTCGGAGGCGATGAGGATTCCGAGCCGGCCACACGTGATCATCCGGGACTGCCGCGAGTACGACGCGGAGAAGATCAGAACGATCATTCGCGAGGGGCTGGAAGAGCTGGGCGTGAAGCCGTTCGGGCGCACGCTGGTGAAGCCGAACCTGGTGGCGGCGGGACCGCTGTTTCCGTACGCGTACACGCGGCCGGAGTTCGGCGAGGGCGTCCTGCAGGCGCTGCGCGATGTCGGCGGCACGTCGATCACGGAGCTGGCGGCGGGCGAGCGGTGCGGCATCACGGTGCCGACGCGCGTGGCGATGCGCGAGTCGGGCTGGGACACCATGCTCGAGAAGATCGACGTGAAGCGGTACTGCTTCGAAGAGGAGCAGCAGGTCGAGATTCCGATCAACCACGAGGGGCGGCTGCGGGATTACCTGTTCACGCCGGAGCCGGTGGCGCGGGCGGACTTCTTCGTGAACTGCCCGAAGTTCAAGGCGCACCCGTGGACGACGGTGACGTTCTCGCTGAAGGCGTACATCGGGATCCAGGACGACCGGCATCGGCTGATCGACCACGACCACAAACTCAACGAGAAGATCGCGGACCTCCAGCACATCGTGCAGCCGCAGTTCATCGCCATCGACGCGATCACGGCGGGCGAAGGGCGGATGCTGACGCCGCTGCCGTTCCCGCTGGGGCTCATCATCATGGGCAACAGCCAGGTGGCGTTCGACAGCGTGTGCTGCTCGATCATCGGCGTGGATCCGATGACCGTCGATCACATCCGGCTGGCGAGCGAGCATGGGTTCGGCAGCACGGACCTCGCGGGCATCAAGGTCACGGGGGACGTCACGCTCGAGGAGGCGCGGAAGCGCGCCGATGGGTTCAAGGTCGGGCTCATTCGCGTCGAGAAGTACTTCGAGGGCACGAACATCACCGCGTACGCGGGACCGCCGCCGGATAGCGAAGCGGGCGACTACTGCTGGGGCGGCTGCCCGGGGGCCATCGAGGAAGCGATCGAGATCCTGCGCGTGTTCGACAAGGACACCGACCGGAAGATGCCGCGCATGCATGTCGTGTTCGGGAAGTACGCGGGGGCGATTCCCGCGAAGCCCGGCGAGAAGGTCGTGTTCATCGGCGACTGTGCGGACTGGAAGGGCGACCTGCACGGCAAGCTCGTGAAGATCGAGAACGTCTACAAGGACCGCAGCACGCTCGACCCGCACACGATCAAGGGCGAGGACATCTTCGCGAAGCTCGCGAGCGCGCAGGGCAAGATGAACAAGGACGTGATCCGGCTCGAGGGCTGCCCGGTGAGCGTGGCGGAGCAGGTGCTCGCGCTCGTGAACATCAGCGATGGCGTGAAGAACCCGTACCTGGATCGCGAGAACATGGTGACGTTCGGGCGCGCGTACCTGGGCTGGAAGACGCGCGTGGCGCTGAATCGCTTGCAGCGGAAGCGGTACCAACAGAACGGCGCGTATGCGCATCGCGGGGCCGCGGCCCCCGAGCTTGGAGGGTCATCGTGATCGCCACGGGTCCGTTTGCGTTCCTCGGGGTGGGCCGGCCGCGAGCCAGCAAAAAGCGCACTCCGTCCTACATGAGACGGCGATCACCGCGGAAGCCACGCACGGGTGCGACCGGCGTCCCGCGGCCGCATACTGAGGTCATGATCTTCGACCATCCGCCTGCGGAGCTGCCGGTGGCGCGGCTGCGCTCGACCGAGACGGGATCGTGGATGGCAGCGGCGGTGCGCGGTTGGATCCGCGCCGGGTGGAGCTGGCTGTCGCCGCGCACGGTGCCGATGCTCGTGGCGGCGGCGGGGCTCGCGCTGGTGGTCACGGCGACGCACTACTTGCGGCGGCTCGCGACCGAGACGCCCGAGATGGTCATCACGCCGACGGTGAATCCGCATCGCGGCGAGCGGCTGGTCCTCGATCACGAGGGGCATCACCGCTGGGTCCGGGTCAGCGCGCACAGTTCGGCTCCCTGATACGTTCGGTGCATGGCGAACGCCGTGCATCACGTGAATTGCGGAACCATGTGTCCGGCGGGTGGCCGCTGGTTGGGTGATCCGCAGGCGGGATGGGGGCGCGGCAAGATGGTCGCGCACTGCCTGCTGGTCGAGACGGAGCGGGATGGCCTCGTCGTCGTCGACACCGGCTTCGGCTCGCGGCAGGTCGACGGGCGCGATCCGATCGAGCGCATGTTCAAGGTGCTCGGCGCGCCCATCCTCGATCCCAGCGAGACGGTGGCGGCGCGGGTGCGGGCCCTCGGCTTCTCGGCGAAGGACGTGCGGCACATCGTGGTGACGCATCTGGACTTCGATCACGCGGGCGGCATCGGGGACTTCCCGGAGGCGACGATCCACGTGCATGCGCGCGAGCATGCGGCCGCGATGGCCCGGAGCTCGTGGAAGGAGCGGTCGCGCTACGCCCCCGCGCTGTGGGCGCACGGTCCGAAGTGGCAGGTCTACAGCGAGGACGGCGACACCTGGCGCGGGCTGCCGGCGATCACGAAGCTGCGCGGCGTGGAGGCCGACATCGGTCTCCTGCCCATGCACGGCCATTCGCGCGGTCACAGCGCGGTCCTCGTGAAGGCCGAGGACGAGTGGCTCGTGCACGCTGGCGATGCGTACTTTCATCACCACACGCTGAACGGAGAGCCGGTGCCGAAGGGCTTCGTCGCGTTCGAGGCCATGGTCCAGATGGATGGCCCGCAGCGGCGCGCGTCGGCGGCGGCACTGCGCGAGCTGCACGAGCGCTACGAGGACGTCCGCGTGTTCTGCTCGCACGATCCGAGCGAGCTGCCCGCGTGACCTATCCCGCCCGATTCAAGCCTGCGCCGTACGCGGGTGATGGCCCGCTGCGCGTCGACACCGCCGACGAGATCCGGCACGTCATCGCACTCGTCACGATCGTCTCGCCTGATGGCTCGCCGTCGACCGAGCTGCTGGTCGGCGTGGACGATGCGCAGGTGATTCATGCGGTCCCCGCCCGCGAGGCGCAAGGGCTCTCGGCGCGGGCCCGGGCTCAGCTCGAGAGCAACCGACAGCACAAGGGGATGCCCCTGCGCGTCACCACGCGGGCGCTGTATCTCCTCGACACGCAGGTGGTCGAGCACGCGCCCGACGAGCCCGGCGCGAACGATCCGCTCTATCTCTACGGTGTGCTGCGCGGGCCGTACCCGACGGCGCTCACCGCGGGCGTGCGCGGGGTCGAAGGTCAGCTCGCCACCACCCGCGGTGCGGCCCTGCATGGCTTTCAGCTCGGCCTGCCCTTCGCGTTTCGCTACGCCCCGACCGACTACGGCACGTGCTGCGCCGCGCTCGTCGTCCCCGGCGGTGACGACGCCATCGTGCTCGCCTTCCCGCTGCCGCCCCCGCTCGGTCGCCTCGACGACGTCGCCAATGATCTCGTCGCCGCGCAGCTCGTGCACGACGTGATGGGCGCGGTCCAGCGAGACCTCGGCGATGACCTCGCGAAGGAGCCCGTGCCGGTGCCGCACCGCCCGACCTACGAAGCGGAGCTGCGGCGCGGCGGCTGGGCCATCGAAGGCACCGTCGCGAAGAAGAAGGCCCGCGGCGGCATCGCATCCCTGTTCTCCCCCGCGCAGACGCAGGTGCTTCCACCCGAGGCGAGCCTCCAGGAGTATGCCGCCCTCGTGCCGCGTGTGCTCCTGCGCGTGCCGGGGCTCCCCGATGCCGATGCGCGCGACCTGGCCGCTCGCGTCGCG
>JALHPV010000304.1 GCA_022842285.1 Kofleriaceae bacterium | reverse complement strand
GCCTCACGCCGCCGGACCGAGGTAGGTTCCCCCCGTGAAGTGGACTCGGGGTACCCGTAACGATGATGTCGTCGACGTGCGCGGAAAGACCGCCCGCGGCGGCGCCGCAACCAAGGTCGGCGTCGGCGGCATCGGCGTCGCGCTGATCGTGCTCTTGATCTCGCGCTTGACCGGCGTCGACGTGTCGAACGTCGTGAGCAGCGAGGGCACCGGCCAGGCCGGAGGTCAGCCGAACCCCTCGGGCCAGCCGAGCCACGGCACGGGGCCGGATCCGTTCGCGGACCTGATCGAGCAGATCAAGGACGTGATGAAGCACGTGCAGGACACGTGGACGACGGTGTTCGACCAGCAGGTGGCAGGGACGCCGTACCGCCGCGCGGTGCTCAAGATCTTCGAGGACGGCATCGAGACGAAGTGCGGATACGCGACCTCGGACATCGGGCCCTTCTATTGCCCCGGCGACGAGTACGCGTACATCGATCTGCGCTTCTACAAGACCCTCGACAAGCTCGGCGGCCCTGGCGACTTCGCGCAGATGTACGTGCTGGCCCACGAGATCGGCCACCACGTGCAGACGATCCTCGGGGCGCAGGCGACGATCAAGCGGGCCAACCCGCGCGAGACCGACAACCAGCGCTCGGTCCGGCAGGAGCTGCAGGCCGATTGCTACGCGGGCATCTGGGCCAACGCCGCCCGCGACCGGCTCGAGGCGGGCGACCTGCAGGAGGCGCTCGCGGCCGCCAAGTCGATCGGCGATGACAGCCTGCAGCGTCGCGGCGGCGGCACGGTCAACCCCGAGTCCTTCTCGCACGGCACGTCCGAGCAGCGCATGAAGTGGTTCCGGCGCGGATTCGAGACGGGTCAGCTGACAGCGTGCGACACGGCCACGCAGCCGATCTGACGGGACACGCTCTCTCGAGCAGCGGGCACCGAAACGGCCAACGCCCGCAGCAGAGCTACGGGCGCGGTGGGGACAGCGAGAGGCACGCCCCTCGCTCGTTCGCTACAGCGACAGCGCGGCGTCGCTGGCGATGACGTACTCCTTCTCGGTGTTCAGGTCACGAGCGAGGAAGTAGATCCAGCCGTCCGAGCGGAAGTGCGGGAAGAGCGCCATCTGGCCCGCCTTCATGGTCGTGATGCGCGTGCGCTTGCCGGTCAGCATCTCGACGACCTCGATGTTCGCGGTGCCCTTCTCGAGCATCTCCTGGAACTCCGGGTCGTTCGCCGACGAGTAGCCGAGGTCGGCGTAGTCCTCGGGACCGACGTAGGTGTGCGTGACGAAGAACTTCTCGTCGAAGCTGATGGACGGCTTCGCACCCTGCGTGCAGTAGCGACCGATCTCGGTGGTGGTGACGGAGTAGCTGTTGCCGTTCGGCGTCGCCGTGACCTGGCGAATGATGTAGCCGAGGTGCTCGGACTCGTTGCCGAAGCGGCTGATGACGAGCTTGGTCGACGGCGAGAGGACGCTGTCACCCTCGTACGGGCTGGCGACCGTGACCGGCGGCTTGCCGACGTAGTGCGAGCCATCGAACACCATCGGCGTGAGCTTCATGTCGGCGTTGCTCGCGAAGGCCGCGCTCGGGTCCACGGTCTCGCCACCGGTCGGGTTGTCGGAGGTGAACTGGCTGTTGATGGCGAAGTAGTCGCCGCCGCCGAGGCCCGCGCCGAGGTGCTGGTAGAGGTTGACCGTACCGACCGAGCTGCAGGCCGACTCCGAGAAGTCGATCTTGTTCGGGCCCGACGTCAGCAGCGACATCTTGCAGAAGGCGGCGCCGATCGGCGTGCCCTGGAACATCCAGCCCTTGTTGTCGGGGAAGAAGCCCGGGTCGTACGCGGCGTCGACCTCGATGTCCTTGTTCGCCTGGAGGTCGGAGACGATGCTGGTGCCGCCCGAGCCGCCGTTGGCGACGAAGCGACCATCCGCCGAGCTGCGCATCCAGTAGTAGGTGTTGAAGCCGAGCTCGCGGAGGACGCGGAGCTTGCCGGCGTTGGCCCAGCCGCGGCCGTAGTTCGTGGACTCGGCTTCCTTCACGTTCGAGAAGCAGGCGCGAGCGTCCGAGCCGCTGCAGCCATACATCGACATGTTGTCCGCGCGGTTCAGCGCCTTCCAGCCCTGCGTCGCCATCTGGCTCACGTGCGCCGCCATGCCCGGCTTGATGGACGGCGTGCAGGACGTCGGACCGGTGTCCGGCGCGATGTACGTGGTGAGGCGCGGCAGGCCACGAGCAAACCACTCGGCGACGATGTCGAACTGGCCCTGGTCGAGGCGCGGGTGGTTACCCTTCGGCATGGAGACGCGGTTCTTGAACTTGCCGTACTCGAGCGCCCAGCGGTCGGAGTTGCTGTCGGTCGAGAACGCGCCCTTGAACGTGTCCTGGAACCAGCCGAGGTGCGCGGCCGCGGAGTAGATGCCGAGCTTGCTCGGCGAGAACGGCGACTCGGTGTTCGAGGGCTCGAGGCGGACGCAGTTGACGCGCTCGGTGGCCGTCATGCCGCCGGTGGCCGGCTTGATGTAGTTGATGGTCGCCTTCACGGTGCCATCCTGCGTGCCGTAGTAGCCGACGTAGAACGTCGCCGGACCGGCCGCGTTGTAGTTGGCGCGGTTGCACTCTTCGGTCGAGGTCTGCGTGAACGGGCGGCAGTCGTAGACGTCGCGCGAGACGGGCTCGCCGCGCTTCACGTAGAGGTCGATGTCACCGGTGCCCGCGATCTTGATCTCGAAGAACGAGCCGGCCGCGACCTCGTAGGAGCCGAGCGTCACGAACTCGCGATTCTCGACGCGCGTACCGGGGGTCACCTCGTTGACAGTGCCGCCCGCGTTGTCGGCGTCCTTGAGGCAGGTCTCCTCGGCGATCTCGGTCTTCTCGGCCCAGTCGCGCAGCGTCGTCTCGTTCGGCGCGTGGCACTCCGAGCACACCTTGCTCGGCGTGTTCTTGTTGAAGCCGAGGAGCTCGGTCGCCCGCTTCGCGAGCGCGTCATCGGACAGCGTGACGGGGTTACGGAGCTTGCCGCCGGTCTCGGCCGACGTGAGGGTCTCGGGGACGTCCTTCCAGCCGCACTCCGCGGAGGTCGAGCGAGCGCAGGTCTGGATGAACTCGAGCGCGGTCTTGAACTCCGACGCGTTCCAGTCGGCCGCGCTCGTCATCGCGTGCTCCGGCGGCATCCAGTACATGTTCTCCGGCTTCAGGCCGAAGGCGGTCGTGATGTTGTTCCACGCCGAGTCCGTGCCGTTCATGCGCTCGAGCCAGCTCGTCGCCCACTCGCCGTTACCCATGCGGTGGCACTTGAGGCACGCGTTGGCCTTCTCGCCCGTGATCTGCTTGGGCATCGTCCAGCCCTGGCCCTTGCGGTTGACGATCGCGTACGGCATGTCGTTCGCGCCGATGGCGAAGTCTGGGTCGATGCCCATCTTCGGGACGATCGGACGACCGTTCGCGTCCTTCGCACCGTCGATCCACGGGGTGTGAATGAACGGATCCGCATCGTGGCACTTGCCGCACTGGATGCCCGAGCCCATGCCGCCATGGACGCCGGCCCAGAGGTTCTGCGACTTGGTGCGGTCGGCGGGGTGCGGGATGTTGCCGCCGTCCTTCTTCTGGTAGAGCGCGTTCTGGAAGAAGCAGGTCTTCCCGGTGAACGGGTTCGCACCGATCATCGCGATGTCGTTGAACTGATCCGACGAGAGGCCGCCGATGCTCTTGCGGCACAGCAGCGTCCAGCGCGTGCCCATCTCGTTGACGCGGGTCGCGACGCGCGGGCCGGCCTCGCACAGCGAGTAGATGTACTGCGGGTTGTCACACTTATCGAGCTCACCTGACGTCGGCGAGTTGACCTCGCCGTTGGCGCCGGTCGCCGTCATCGGAATGGGCGTCGAGTCGAGGCAGTTGTACGTCTTGTACTCGCCCTCGCCCGTCTTCTCGAAGAACGGAATCTCACCGAGCTCGCCCACGCAGCGCTCGCCGTAGGCGACCGGGCTGGTGATGCGCTGCTCGCCGCTCGGGTCATCAGCCTTGCCGCCGATGCCGTCCTTGCGCGCCGTGTCCCACGCCTGGAACAGGTCGCGCTCGATCGCCATGACGATCTCGGTGCCGTCCATGATGCAGACGTCGATGATGGAGTCGGTGCCGCCTTCGAGCTGGGCGAGCATCGCGGGGGTCGGGTTCAGCCACTCCTCGCCGTTGTAGAACGGCTGGGTGAGCGCGGGCTCGACCAGGGGGCCGTCGATCATCGTCCCCGACGTGTCCGACAGCGCCTCGACCTCGGTCGCGAGCTTGCTGCAGTCGAGCTCGCCGAAGTTGCCGCGGCGGGTCCGGATGTGGACGGAGTAGGCCGAGTCCAGGCCGTCCGGCACATCGAGGACAACGCGCGCGTTGGCATGGTTGTAGAGCGGGGTGACCTTCATCCCGTCGTCACACCCTGCCAAAGTGCCCACTGCCAGTCCCAGGGAGATGGCTACTCGAGCTGCCGGTCGGATCCGCATGATGTCCGGGCACCTCGCAACTTTGGCGCCAGATCCGAGGCCAATGGATCGCATGGGTTAGGCGTGGGCTGTCCGGCGAAGGCCAGTAGCCGGACAAACCAGAAGCCTGGGGATCTGGGGTCTGCGGTGGCTACCGGTGGCTACCGGGCTTCAAGGTAGAGATCGTTGACCGCGAAGTTGGTCATCTCCACGGCCCTATTCCAGTCCGGATGACGCACCACCAGATAGCCGTCCGACAGGAGCGTCGCCTTCCAGTCGCGGCGGGGTTGGCCCGGCCGGAGCAGGGTGTCCTCCACGATGTGGGGCCGGTAGCGCTCGTACAGCTCGCGGATGCCCACGAGGCGCGTGATGTGGCCGCGGCCGCGGGCGCGCTTGAAGATGATCCCGACGTTGTACTTGCGCTCGGTCGACGCCTCGAAGCGCCGCTGGGTGACCACGCGCGCCCACTCGCGAAATAGATCGATGTCACTCGTGTAGTTCATCTGATCGACGACGCACGCCCCGCCCGGCCGACACGCGACCTCACCGAACACGACCTCGCCGCTCGGGGTGTGGAACCACTCCATGTGGGTCATGCCGTCGCCCATGCCGAGCGCCTTCAGCGCCGCGCGACCGAGCTGCACGCCGGCCTGGATGTGCGGCTGACTCATGTCGCGCACCGAGATCATGACGGGCGAGATCCACTCGTTCGAGCGCATCTCGAGCGCGTTCGGGAGGTAGCGCGTGACGCTCTCGTACGCGGGCGTACCTCCGATCGACGCCGTGTCGTAGGTGTACTCGGCGCCCTGAATGAACTCCTCGGCGATCGCCTCCTCGACGTGCCGCAGGTGTGGGACGACCTGCTCGGCCTCGGCGGCGGACATCACCTTGTACGTGTCCGCGCTGCCGGCGCCGCTGATCGGCTTCACGATCGCCGGATAACCGATGTATTCGAGCGCGGCCCACATCTCCGCGACCGACCGCACCCGGCGCGCCTTCGGCACGCGCAGCCCTGCGGCCGCCACGCGCTCCTTCATGATCTGCTTGTCGCGAAAGCCACGTACGGTGTCGACGCTCATGCCCGGGATCCCGAGGCGCTCGCGGAGCCGCGCGGCGAGGATCACCAGCGGCTCCCAGTTCGCGAGGACGTTGTCGACGGACCGGCCGCCGAGCCACTGCAGGACGCGATGCGCGGTGTCCGGCTCGTTCATGAGCGACGGCACCTCGAGGTAGCCGTGCAGCCAGCGCTTCAGCTCGGGGTCGGGCGCGCCGTCTCCAACGCCGAGGACCTCCACGCCGACCTCGGCCAGGCCGCGCGTGAACTGGCGCATCTCGGGGGGATATCGCGGGGAGAGAAAGACAACGCGCACGCGGCGAGCTTACCGGAGCGCACCGAGCGGAAGCGGGCACCGACCGCAGAACCGAGCCTGACGACGGCGCTGGAGGCTCCACCTCCTGCCGATCACCGCCCGCGAGCGGCCCGATCCGCGCTCCGCGCCGGCTCGACCCACTTCTGCTCGGTCCATGCGTCCACGAGTCCCATGGCCGCTCCCGCGGCGCCGCCGATGAGGAATCCACCGACCGCTCCTGGCAACGCTCCGACACCGGCGCCGAACGCTCCAACCGAGGCTCCGCCGGTCGCGCCCAGCACCGCGCCGATCGCCGTTCCTTCCACAACGCTCCTGCGGATACTCCGCCAGTCCGTGCCACCACAGACGTGCGAGAGCTCCGCCGCCGTCAGCATGTCGACTTCCTTCACGGCCCACGTCCCGTGAGCTCGGCGAGGGCCGCACCGGCACCGTAGATCACGCCGCCCGCGACCGCGCCGGCGGCGCCGCCGATCGCAGCGAGGGGCAGCGAGCCCACTCCCATGGTTCCGGTCAAGCCCAGCCCGAAACCGGCGACCGCGCCGGCGCTGCCGACCGTCGCCGCTCCTGCTGCTGCCGACGCGAGGATCGTTCGGATCCCCCCGCCAGTCACGGCGTCGAGCGCTTCGAGCTCTATCGTGTTCATCATGCGAAGACCGTTGTGCAGCGGTCGTGCCGTCGGAGATCGAGTCCTGCGGGTTTCGGATTGTCTACCGTGCGATCCGGTCGGCCGTCCCCAGCACACCGATAACCAGCAGAGATCACGACGAGCATGGTCGCGGGACGCGAGCGCCCTGCGGCTCACGCGCTTGCCATGGCGGGCTCACTCGTCAGGCAGCTCCTGTCGCTCGCCGCGGTGAGGACAGCACCTCGGACGAGACAGAGTATCCTGGCAGAGATGTCGCTCACCGCAGACGAGAAGACTGCCTTCTCACAGGCGGGCTGGTTCGTCCGACGCGCACTCTTCAGCTCCGATGAGATCGTCCCCGTGCGAGCCGCGCTCGAGCGGCTCTACGCCACCGCGCAGACCCTCACCTCCACCGGCGATCACGACGGTGCGTTCTACGCGCTCGCCGTCCCTGCGCAGGGCCCCGTCGTCGTGCAGCGCGTGGTCTGGGCCGGCGGCGCCGAGCCGCTGCTCTTGCGGCTCAGTGAAGATCCGCGGCTCCTCCGTCCCGCCCTGGAGCTCCTCGGCACCGCTCACTGCGAGCAGCTCCTCTGCCAGGCGCACTACAAGATGCCCAACGACGGCGTCGCCTTCGACTGGCACCAGGACATCCAGCATCGCGACAAGGGCGGCGACACCTGGCGCGACGTGACCGGTCGCGGCTCCTATGTGCAGTCGATCCTGCTCGTCGACGACATGACCGAGGAGAACGGGCCCCTCGAGTTTCTGCCGAGCTCGGCGGTCGAGCTCGATGCGCACGGTCGCCTCGTCCCCGGAGCGCCGATCGATCACACGCGGGCCGTCTCGGTGACGGGGCATGTCGGCGACGTCCTGTTCTTCGGCCCCTACGCCGTCCACGGCAGCCATCCGAACACCTCGGCGATGCCGCGCCGCGTGCTCATCAACGGCTACGCCGCACCGGGAGCCAACAAGCGCTACTACCCCGGCCGCGGCGCCTGCCGCGTGCTCCCCTAGTCCGGCTCTCGGACGCCCTCAGGGGGCGATCTCGCGGCCATCTCGGAACACGCGACCGGTCGCCTTCGCGGTGACACCGAACAGCACGCTCGACGCGCCCTGCTCGACGGTACGCGGCGCGTTGCGGCCGCCCATGTCGGTGCGCACCCAGCCTGGACACGTCGAGTTGACCTTGATCGGTGCGAGCTCGGTCGCGAGCACGCGCGTGAGGGCGTTCAGTGCGGCCTTCGACACGCCGTATGCATCCGTCCCCCAGTCGGGATCACGGCCCGCGAGGAAGGCGCGGATGTGCTCGACGAGTGCATCGCGCGTGATGCTGGGTGACGAGAGCAGCGCGGCGTGCTTCGCGTCGAGGTTCGACAGCTCGCCGAGGCCACTCGTGACGTTGGTGACCGTCGCGGTGTCCGTCATGAGCGGCCGCATCGCGAGGGTGACGCGCAGCGGGCCGAAGAAGTTCGTCTCGAGGGTGTCGGTCGCGGTCGCCCCGCGGAAGATGCCAGCGTTGTTCACGATGGCATCGAGCTTCAGTGCGCCATCACGGAGCTTCTGCGCCGCGGCGGCGACCGACGTGTCACTCGCGACATCGATCTCGACACCACGCAGCCGCCCGCCCGTCTCCTCGCGGAGGCGCGTGGCGGTGCGGGTCCCTTTCTGCTTGTCGCGAGAACCGACGAGCACGTCCCAGCCCTGGGTGGCGAGGCCCCGACAGACCTGCTGCCCGATGCCGCGATTGCCACCGGTCACGAGCACGGTCTTCGCCACGGGCCGAGTCTACTTCGTCGCGACGCGCCGAAGGTCGAAGCGGTCGAGGTTCATGACCTTGGTCCACGCTGTCACGAAGTCGCGCACGAACTGCTCGCGCGCATCGTTCTGGGCGTAGAACTCGGCCACGGCACGCAGCTCGGCGTTGGAGCCGAACACGAGGTCGACCTCCGTGGCGGTCCACTTCGCCGCACCCGACGTGCGGTCCTTGCCCTCGAACTCGTACTTCGTCGCCGATGGCTTCCACTCGGTGCTCATGTCGAGCAGGTTGATGAAGAAGTCGTTCGTCAACGTTCCGGGCTTGCTGGTGAGCACGCCGTGCTTCGAGCCGCCCGCGTTGGCGCCGAGCGCGCGCAGGCCGCCGATGAGGACGGTCATCTCGGGCACGGAGAGCGTGAGCTGGTCCGCCTTCTCGATCAGGAGGTCGGAGGGCGAGCGCTCGCGGCCCCACATCGTGAGGGCCTCGGGATCGAGGTAGTTGCGGAAGCCATCGGCCTTCGGCTCGAGGTAGGCGAACGACGCGGCGTCGGTCTGCGCCTCGCTGGCATCCGTACGGCCCGGCGAGAAGGGCACGTCGATGGTGATACCAGCCTCCTTCGCCGCCTGCTTCACCGCCGCGTTTCCCGCGAGCACGACGAGATCCGCGA
>JALHPV010000303.1 GCA_022842285.1 Kofleriaceae bacterium | reverse complement strand
CGGCGGCGGTGGGTGATGTGGCGACGGTGCTCCTGGCGCTCGGCACGCGGCCGGTGCGCGGGCGCGAAGCAAGGCGACGACGCCGGCCCCGAGCGCGCTTGCCCATCAGCGGGGAGCATGTGAGCGCCGCGACGGCAGCGGAGTCAGCAGCAAGGCAGCGGAGACGGCAGCGGAGACGGCAGCGGAGACGGCAGCGGAGACGGCAGCGGCAGCGGAGTCGGCGACGGCAGCGGAGACGGCAGCGGAGTCGGCGACGGCAGCGGAGACGGAGCCAGCAGCGGAGACGGCAGCGGAGACGGCAGCGGAGTCGGCGACGGCAGCGGCAGCGGAGTCGGCAGCGGTCGCGGTCGCGGAGTCGGCAGCGGTCGCGGTCGCGGAGTCGGCAGCGGTCGCGGTCGCGGTCGCGGAGTCGGCAGCGGTCGCGGTCGCGGTCGCGGAGTCGGTCACGGAGTCGGCAGCGGCCGCGGCTTCAGTTGCGGTGAGGCGGCAACGGTCGCCGTGACGGCGATGGCAGTCGGCGCCGGTTGCGGTTGCGCCAGTGGGTCGCGGTCGCGGCCGCAGCGACGGTGAGCGGCACTAGTAGTGGCCGCTTATGGAAGGACTGCCGCCTTCGAGAAAATACTGGACCACCCCGACCTACATGCGGAGTATCGACAGAACGATGCGGGGCTCGATCATCGTTCTGGCCTGCTTGTTCCTGGCGTCCGCGAGCGTGGACGCCAAGCCGAAGAAGCGGGTCTCTCACGCGGAAGAGAAGCAGGCGAAGCCCACGCGCGGCCAGTCCATCGGGGCGCCGTGGCAGGGCAAGCTCGAGAAGCCATCTCGCTTCAAGGGCGTCGAGCGCACCTTCATTCGCCGCTCGCACCGCGTGTTCGCGACGCGCACCACGATCGAGCACACCCGGCGCGCGATCCAGGAGACGCTCAAGGACCGCCCCAAGGCGCACAAGCTCGCCATCGGAGACTTCTCCGAAGAGACGGGCGGTGCGATCAGCGGTCACCACTCGCACCGCTCCGGCCGCGATGTCGACCTCGGCCTCTTCTACAAGAAGGAGCCGAAGGGCTACCCGGAGAACTTCGTCAGCGCGACCCCCGACGAGCTCGACAAGCCCGCCATGTGGCGCTTGATCATCGCCCTCGCGACGACGGCCAAGAAGGACGGCGGCGTCCAGATCATGTTCCTCGACTACAAGCTCCAGGGCGCCCTGTACAAGTGGGCGCAGAACAACGGCGTCCCCGAGAAGCGCCTCAAGGAGCTCTTCCAGTACGGCCACGGCAAGGGCGTCGCGGCGGGCCTCATTCGCCACGAGCCGAACCACGACGACCACATCCACGTCCGCTTCAAGTGCGCCGACGCGGACACCCGCTGCCGCTAGCGCCCGCTTGTGATCAGGGCGTAGTGGGGCACTGCGCCTGACACTGGGCCTGCGCCTGGCCGCAGACCGTGCAACCGGTGCCCGAGCACGTTGGCAGGCAGCTGTCGTACACCCTCGAGCAATAGCTGGTGCACTCGTTGGCGCTGGCGATCTGGAAGTCGCGGATCGCTCGCTCGAGGTCGATCCGCGACTGGTCGAGCCGCCACTCCTCGTAGGCCATCAGCTCCCGGAGCGAGAGGAGCTGCGACAGGTGGATGAACCGATTACTCGGCGTACTGCACGTCTCGATCTGCGCGAGCAGCGCTTGGCGATCGACGTGGGCCGCCTCCGGCCAAACGGTCTTCACCAGCTCGACGTAGTGGGCGCACTGGCCAAGACGCTCGTGAATCCCGGCCACCCACGGCTCCTTGGCGGTAGCCACGGTCGGGCACGCTTGCCAGATCGTGGCGGCTCGCTGGAGCTCGGCGTCGAAGCCGGTGAACGCGATCAAGCGCGTGTACGTCGAGGCGACGAGGAGCTGGTCGTCACAGGTTGCCCCGGACCGGTCGAGACGTTGCAGCACGGGACGAATCGGCTCGAACCACGCGTGCTGCTCACCAGCGGAGATCATCACCTGGTTGTTACTCCGCACGGCCTCCCGCTGACGTTCCAGATCGGCAGGCTCGGCGTTGGCGGCTGCGATCGCGCGGCGGGCCGAGTCGGCCTCGGGAGACGGCCTCGATCCGGGCTGCGTACCGCCACATCCGGCCCCGATCAGCAGCAGCACGACCGACCAGAACCATCGAGCTTCTTGCATGGCCGTGTTCATCGACCAGGTACGCAACGCGAGCAAGCCGCATCGTCACGCCGAGCGAGCAGGCCGCGACAAACGATGGGCCAGACCCGCCACCACCCTCTATTCGATCGTCTTGCAGCGAGCGGCGAGGATCACGCCGATCGGAGCGAGGTCCTCCTGGAGCTTCTCCTTGAAGTCGTCGCGCTTCAGCGTCCGGCCGGCGAGCACGAGCTTGCGGAGATCGCCGCAGGCCCGGTGCGCGGTGATGAGGGCATCGGCGCCGCCGTTGTAGACGCGCGTCTCGGTGAGGGATGCGTTGTTGGGGCGGCGACGGAGCCGGAGATCGTCGACGAGCGCATCGATGATGCGCGCCTTCTCCTTCAGCTTCTGATCCTTGGGGAGGGGGCCGTCGTAGAGCTTCTCGAGCTGCTTGTAGCCGTGGAGCATGCGCGAGGTGCGGGCGAGCTGGAGGGCCTGGCCAACCATCCACGCGAACTCCTCGGGGGACCCGCGCCCGAAGCGATCGATGATCCAGTGATCGGTCAGGGTGTCGGCGACGTAGGTCGCGAAGCTCTCGTTGAAGAACGGCTGGTCCGGGACGAGGACCGTCGCGTGGACCGACTCGTGGAGGATGACGTTGGCGAGCTCGGGGAAGGCATCGTCGCCGCCACCGAGCATCGTCGAGAGGACGGGGTCGGGGAACCAGCCGCCGGTGGAGTAGGCGGAGGCGGGGCGCACGATCGCGTCGTAGCCCTGAGCCTCGAGGTCGAGCTTGTGGCGGATGCCCTCTTCCTCGTCGAACCAGCCGAGGCCCGCGAAGCAGCCAACGATCGGGAAGCACCAGCGACGCGGCTTGAAGGAGAGCGGATCAGCGGCGCCGACGAACCACACCGCGGCGGGGCGGCCGAGCGCGGAGTACGACTGATAGTTGCGCTTGATGGAGAGGCCGTACTGACGGCCGTACTCCTTGATGGCCGGGATCTCCGCGAGGAGCACGGCCACGCGCAGCGGCGTGTTCGGATCGGCGACGACCTCCTCGATCGGACGCGCGCGCCCGAGGAGCTGCGCCTGACCGTGCCCGGCCTGCGCGAGGTAGCGCGTCATCAGGCAGCCGCTCAGGAGGAGCGCGGCGGCGAGAGCCAGCAGCTTCACGAGAGCGCCGCGCGGATCTTCGCGGCCAGCGCCTCGCCGTCGGCCAGCTTCTCGGTGTCCCACTCCAGCTCGAGGCCCTTATCGTCGACGCGCGGGATGATGTGGAAGTGCACGTGGAAGACGCTCTGATGCGCGGCGGCGCCGTTGTTCTGGAGGACGTTGAAGGAGGTCGCCCCGGTGGCAGCGAGGACGGCGCGGGCGATGCGAGGCAGGACGCGCCCGACGGCCGCGGCGGCGTCATCGGAGAGCTTGTCGAGAGTCTCGGCCGGCTCCTTCGGGATCACGAGCGTGTGCCCCTTCGATAGCGGACCGACGTCGAGGAACGCGAGCACCTGGTCGTCCTCGTAGACGCGGTGACAGGGAATCGTTCCGGCGAGAATCTTTCCGAACACCGTCTCGGCCATGGCCGAATTCTACTAGGGATCGAACCGATAGCCGGAGCCGCGCACCGTGATGAAGTGCCGCGGCTGCTCGGGATTCGTCTCGAACCGCTTGCGGAGCTGGCCGACGAAGTTGTCGACGGTGCGGACCGCTCCCGCCGACTGGCCCCACACCTGCTGGAACAGGGCGGCGCGCGAGAAGACCTGGCTCGGGTGCCGCACGAAGAACGCGAGGAGCTCGAGCTCGAGGTGCGTGAGCTTGACCTCGACGCCGCCCCGCGTGACGACGCGCTGCGAGAGGTCGATGACCGTGTCGCTGAACGCCAGGGACGTCTCCTGCACGGCGGGCGCGGGGGTGGGCGCGGGGGTGGACGTGGTCGCCGTCCGGCGCAGCACGGCCTCGATGCGAGCCATCAGCTCGGCGAGGGCGAACGGCTTCGTGACGTAGTCGTCGGCGCCGAGCCGCAGGGCCGCGACCTTGTCGAACTCGCCGTCGCGCGCAGAGACGACGATGACGGGCACGAGGTTGTCGGCCGCACGCATCGCGGAGAGGACCTCGAGGCCGTTCTTCTTTGGGAGGTTCATGTCGAGGAGGACCAGGCCGAAGTCCTCGTCGGTGGCCCAGTTGAGGGCCGCGTCCCCGTCCCGGGCGATCACGGTCTGGTGGCCGGCGAGCTTGAGGTTCAGCGCGAGGCCGGTGGCGATAGCTTCGTCATCCTCGACGATCAGAATACGTTGGGTCATGAGCTGGCGAGCTCCGGGACTCGCTTGGGTTCGGCAACACTCGCCGTTTCTCGGCGCTTCTTCAGGCGGATACGAAACACAGTCTCGCCGGGGCGCGACTGCACGTCGAGCTTGCCGCCGTGGCCGCGCACGATGGCCTGGACGAACGAGAGGCCGAGGCCCACGCCCGGCGCCCCGGACTTCAGAGCGTCGCGGCCGCGACGGAACGCCTCGAAGAGGGCACGCTGCTCGTCGCGGGGGATGCCCGGCCCGTTGTCGCGCACGCGGATCTCGATGCGGCGCTTCACCATCCCCGCCTCGATCGCGATCTGCTTGTCGTCGCCCGTGTACTTCCAGGCGTTGGTGAGGAGGTTCACGAGGGCGCGCACGAGAGTGCCGCGGTCGCCGGTGACGGTGAGACCAGGCTCGACGGCCACGGTGATCTTGGTGGGATTCGTGAGCGTGAGCGCATCGAAGGCGTGCACTGCCTCCTCGACCAGGGACGCGACATCGAGCCGATGCCGCCGGAACACGTGGCTCATCTGCAGGCGGGAGAGCTCGAGCACGCGACCGACGAGCACCTCGAGGCGGGCCGTCTCGCGGGCCAGCAGGGTCACGACGTTCGCCTGATCGTCGGCGTCGAGCTTGCCGGTGGAGAGCGACTCCATGAGGAGGCGGATCGACGTGATGGGCGTGCGGAGCTCGTGCGAGACGGCGCCGACGAACTCGTTCTGCAGCTTCGCGAGGTTCGCGGCCTTGCCGACGAAGACCGTCCCCAGGATGTAACCAGTGATGCCGCTGGCGCTGAGCCCCAGGATCAGGATGCTGAGGACGATCGTGGCCGGCGAGCTGTCCGTCACGAGGAGCAGGACGCCAATGCCGACCATGAGCACCACCGGCACGAGCACCGCCAGCGCGAGCACGTACTGCGCGCGCCGGAGCTGCTGGTTCGCCGGGGGCTTCCGCACCGAGGCGGACTATGCCACGTCGAGCGTAGCCGTCGGAGCGGGGCGTTCAGCCTCGCCCGCATCGACGGTGTCTTCCATAACGTGGTCGGGAACGCCGTGGAGGTCCCAGACCATGCCGACCGCGGCGAGCGCGCGGAGGATGTAGTAGGTGACGTCGACCTCCCACCAGAAGAAGCCCTGGCGCGCCGCCACCTGATAGTGGTGGTGGTTGTTGTGCCAGCCCTCGCCCATGGTGATGATGGCGAGCACGGGGTTGTTCCGCGAGTCGTCGGTGGTCTGGTAGCGACGGTTACCCCAGAGGTGCGATAGCGAGTTGATCGTGAACGTGCCGTGCCAGTTGAGCACCGTCGGTACGGCGAACGCCCACACGAGGCCGTGAAAGCCACCGAGCAGGAACGAGAGCACGCCGAGCGCGACAGGGGGGAGCATCCAGTACGTGTTGAGCCAGCGGAGCTCGCGGTACTTCGCGAAGTCCTTGATGCGGGAGAGGTCCGTCTCCTCGAGATCACGCGAGAGGATCCAGCCGTGGTGCGCCCACCAGAAGCCGCTCTGCACGACGGAGTGAAGGTCACCGGGGTGATCCGAGAGCTTGTGATGGATGCGGTGGTGCGCGGCCCACCACAGGGGACCCTTCTGCGCGGTGAACGTGGCGCCGAGCGCGAGCACGAACTGGAACCAGCGCGACGTCTTGTAGCTGCGGTGCGAGAAGTAGCGGTGATACCCGCCGGTCACGAAGAACATGCGGACCACGTAGCCCATCGCGGCGAGCGCGATGCCCCACCACGAGAAGCCGGTGATCGCGACCCCGACCAGCGCGAGGATGTGCACGCCCCAGTACGGGATCGTGAGCACGTTGAGATACGTCCGGCGCCAACCCAGGGCCTGAGCAGCTTGGACGGCGTTCGCCGACATGAGGCCAACCTAGCTCTTCGCCCCCAAGCCTGGACGCCCTAGCTTCGTCATGCTTTGGTCACGCCGATGCAATATCGGAACTTGGGATCGTCGGGCGTCCGCGTCTCGACGCTGTGTCTGGGCGCGATGACGTTCGGCGAGGCCGACGAGAAGTCGTTCATGCACAAGGCCGGCATGGACGAGGCGACCGCACACGGGGTGATCGATCGGGCTCTCGACAGAGGTGTCAACTTCATCGACACCGCCGACGTCTACGGTCAGGACGGCTTGTCCGAGCGCGTGCTCGGCAACTGGTTCGAGCAGCGCAAGTCGCGTGACAAGGTGGTCCTCGCCACCAAGTTCCGCTTCACGATGGGTGACGGGCCGAACAAGAGCGGCGCGTCGCGGTACCGGATCGTGAAGTGCTGCGAGGACTCCCTGCGCCGGCTGAAGACCGATCGCATCGACCTCTATCAGATCCACATGCAGGACATCACGGTGCCCGAAGAGGAGACCCTCCGCGCCCTCGATGACCTCGTGAGCGCTGGCAAGGTGAACTACGTCGGCTGCTCGAATTACACGGCGTACCGGCTGATGGACTCGCTGTGGCGGAGCAAGACCTCTCACCGCGTCGCCTACGTCGCGCTGCAGGCCCAGTACAACTTGCTCGTGCGTGACCTCGAGCGCGAGCATGTCTCGCTGTGCCGCGACACGGGGCTCGGCATCCTGCCGTGGTCGCCGCTCGCCGGTGGCTTTCTTACCGGCAAGTTCGAGCGTGGCCAGAAGTTCGAGGAGGGGGCCCGCCTCGGCCAGAAGGATCGCAGCGCGCGCTACGACGTCGAGCGCAACTGGCAGATCCTCGACGCGGTGAAGGTCGTCGCGAAGGAAGTGAACGCGACCCCCGCGGCGGTCAGTCTCGCGTGGCTGCTCGCGAAGCCGCACGTGTCGTCGGTGATCTTCGGCGCGCGCTCGAACGAGCAGCTCGATCTCAACCTCGCGGCCGCGGACCTCGCGCTGTCGGCCTCGCACATGGAGGCGCTCGACAAGGCCTCGGCGCAGCCGCTGGGCTATCCGTACGAGTTCATCAGCGCGACCCAGAAGGCCTGGTAGCCGCCCTCACAGATCGAAGACGCCGCCGAGCCGGAACATCCCCTCGGGCTCGACTTCGAGGCGGCTCACCGGCAGCGTCATGCGTGGGCTGTCCACGTAGTCGACGCTCCCGACCGTCTCCTGGCCGCGCACGTAGTTCGTCGAGAGCCCGACCGCGAGGGCCGCGAACACGGGGCCGATGCGCCAGCTCCACCCGATCTGCCCGCGCAAGCCGGCGGCGATGGTCTGCTGGTGAACGAACTCGACCGACGCGAAGTCGTCGTAGACGATGTGATCCTCGTGCTTGATGACGATGCCGCCGTCGAGCAGGAGGCCGTCCCACGCGCGCCGCTTGAAGTACATCGCACTGGCGCCGACCGCGGTCACGCCGCCCTCACGGCGGCCACCATCACCATCATCGCCGTGAAGGACGACGTTCGTGATGGCGTCGAGCTCGCTGCGCGTCTTGTCGTACCACGCGACGTTGCCACGCAGTACGAGGTGCGTGCCGAGGCCGACGCCCACGGAGACGCCCAGCGCAAAGGGGCCATCGCCGCCCCAGCTCAGCGGGTTGTTCACCCCGATGGCGATCGACGTCAGGCTCGTCGACGACACGTAGGCGGCGGGCGGCTCGACGATGTCGACGGGCATGCCGTCCCGAGTTGCACGCGCCTTGCCACTGCCAAGTACGCGGAAGGACGGCAGCGAGCCACAGAAATTCGAGAGGTCAGTCCTTCGCGGTGCAGAGCTTGGCCTGTTCGCCATTCAGCGCGCGCTTGTTCAAGAGCAGCGGGCAGGCGTTCGCACGGAAGTAGCTGCCCTCCTCCTCGAACGCCCCGAGCATCGGCTTCTTCAGAGCGTCGAAGCACTTCTCGGCCGTATTGCGGGCGGCGGCGGCCTCCTCGTAGTCGGGGGGCAGGCCCAGCGCCGCGACGATCGAGAGCTCGAGGTCGTCGTCCTTGCAGACGGCGGCCGCGTGCTTGCCGGCGGCGAACACCGCGCGCTTGAACATCGGCGCCGACGAATACGCAGACGCCGCCGGACGCATCAGCTTGGCCATGGCCAGTGCAAGCTCGGCGTTGTCCGGCGTCGCGTCGACGAACTTCGTCGCGCTCGAGAAGCAGGCGTCGAGGGTCGTGCCCTGACGCTCGCGATAGTAGTAGCCGTAGCTCGAGTTGACGCCGTCGAAGCAAGCCTTGTAGGCCGCGAGCCCGGACTTGCCGCGCTGCTTGGCGTACGTCGCGTTCTTCATCAGTGTCGGGAACCGCGTATCGAGATCCTCGATCGCGCTCGCCGCTCGGACGGTCTCGTCACCCGTGAAGCTGGCGAGCAGTCCGCTCGCCGCATCGACGGCGATCGTCATCCACTCGCCCTTGCGCTCAGATGGCGCCACATCTGCGAGGTGCGCGACCGCCTCCGCATACGACTTCTGCTCGACCAGCGCCTTCAGGTCCGCCATCGAATACGGCTTCGGTTCTGCTTGCGCGGGCCGCGCACCAGCAACCGACGAAACCAATCCGACCGCGGCCAGGGCGAGGGCATGCTTCATGTCGGGTCAAGGCCCGACACGGCCGCTCTATTCGCGCCGGCGTCGCGCTCGTTCAGACGTTGATGGAGATGTCGTAGGCGCTGCCGTTCCAGCGCATGTTCACGCCGATCCCGGCATCCGCGCCGCCGCCGCCGCCACGGCCGCCACCGCCGCCG
>JALHPV010000302.1 GCA_022842285.1 Kofleriaceae bacterium | reverse complement strand
TCGCTTTTTTGCGGGAATTGGTCGGGCCGCCCCGGGTGTCGCGGGGGCCCCCCCCGGGCAACTGGGGGCGCGGGGGCCGCACCCCTGCGACAGCCCTCCCCGCGGGGGTGCTTAGACCGCGTCTTCCAGTGGGGTGAAGTCGCCGTCCGGGCCGCCGCCGTCGAAGCTGCCCGTGCCATCGGGGCCGCGGGTGCCGCCGTCGGGACCGTCGTTGGGCCCCTCGATGCCATTGTCGCCCCCCGTCCCCGCCCCGGTCGAGCCCGCGGAGGAGGTGCCGAGGCCCGGGACGACGGGATAGTCCTCGTCGAGCGCCCCGCCGTCCCTACACCCGGCGACGCCGAGTGCAACCAACGTGAGGGCCGACAGGCCGACGAGCGAGAGATGGGCGAGGCGCATGCCCAGGCCAGTAGCGAGGGGCGTGCCGGCGCAGCTTGCTGGAATGGTTGGGCCCGAGGAGGGCTCGACGGGCGCGGACGCACGATCGCCACGGGCGGGCACGCGACAGGTGCGGGGGCTCTCTGCTAGGGTGCCGGCGGGGGCGTAATGTTTCGGATTCGCCAATCGTATCGGGAGGATGTCGACCAGGTGCTGGCCGTGGCCGAGCACCTCGACACCGTGAACCTCCCGGCCGACCGCGGGCACATCGAGCGGATCCTCGACACGTCGCAGAAGTCGTTCGAGGCGGTGCTGGAGCCGAAGGAGCGTGAGTTCCTCTTCGTGCTCGAGGATCTCACGACGAGGCAGATCATCGGCACGTCGATCATCTACGCGCAGCACGGCACGCGTCGCGCACCGCACATCTTCTTCCGCGTCGAGCAGGACGAGCGTTACTCGATGACGCTCGACAAGCACTTCGCGCATCAGACGCTGCGGATTGGCTACAACTACAACGGCCCGACCGAGATCGGCGGGCTGATCCTCCTGCCCCAGTACCGCAAGTCGACCGAGGCCCTCGGCAAGTCCCTCTCCTACGTGCGGTTCCTGTTCATGCGCATGCATCGCGAGTGGTTCCGCGACAAGGTCCTGTCGGAGCTGCTGCCTCCGCTCGAACCCGACGGAGCGTCCCGCCTGTGGGATGCCCTGGGGCGCAAGTTCACCGGGCTCACGTATCAGGAAGCGGATCTGCTCTCGAAGGACAACAAGGAATTCATCCACGCCTTGTTCCCCGACGATCCGATCCACACCGAGCTGCTGCCCGACGACGTGCGCGCGATGATCGGACAGGTCGGTCCGGACACGAAGGGCGTCGAGGTGATGCTGCGACGGATCGGCTTCGACTACGCGGGGCAGATCGATCCGTTCGACGGGGGGCCGCACTTCGTCGCGATGACGGATCAGATCTCGCTCATCAAGAACGCCACCCGCGTTCGCTTGCGCACGGTGACCGAAGCGGATGGCGAGCGCCCCTGGGCGATGATCGCCGTCGAGGGCAAGGAGAAGCCGAAGTTCCGGGCGATCGGCGCGCGCGTGATTCCGCTCGAGGACGGCGTCGTGGGGGTGACCGCAGAAGCGAAGACTCGACTCGGGGTCGCCGACGAGACGCAGGTATGGCTGACCTACGGCTGATGGTCGTGCTGCTCGCCGCGTGCGGGCAGGCCGGCGCCGATAGCGCGGCAGCGGTGAAGCTGCCCGAGGGCTGGACCGCGCTGCCGACGATGGTGACGGACGCAAAGCAGGCGCTCGCGGACGAGTCCGCGGTCGTCGAGGCGTGGGGCGACCAGGCGAGCGGGTGTTACGCCGTGCGCATCGATCATGCGGGGGAAGGTCGCGCACACGCGATCGCGGAGCGCGTCGTGGAGGGTCTCGGCGGCGTGGTCCTGAAAGATGTCCGGATCCCGGACGACGGGTCTGGCAGCGCCGCCGAGTTGCCGGGGCTGCTCACGCTGTCGTTCGAGCGCGCCGCGGGCCCGGCGGGGAGCGGCGTGCAGGGGCCGGCGTCCACGTATCGTGGGACGTTGAAAGCCAAGGTCGGCGGGGGACGGGTGGTCGTCCTCACATGCTTCGCGAACGAGCGCGATCCCGCGACCTGCGAGACGGCCTGCACCACGTTGCTCGGAGCCTTCCAATGAAGCGCGCAGTCGTTGCCTTGATGTTGGTCGCCGGCGTCGCGCACGCCGATGGCATTCCCGCCGGGATCGTGAAGGCACCTGCCGGCTGGAGCGTGGAGGCGGATCGCTCCGCCGCGGGCTCGGGCGCGGTGACGCAGATGGCGCGGGCGATCTACAAGCCCGCCGAGGCGGGCGCGGTCCTCTACGTCACGCGCGTCGAGATCCGCACGACGGACGCGCAACGCAACGTGATCGCGTCGAACGAGCTCGCCGAGATCGAGGCCGCCTTCGTCCGCCAGGGGAGCGACGCGAAGACGATCCAGCAGACCAAGCGTGCCGACGCGTCGAAGCAGCAGCTCGACGCCGAGCTCGCGTGGCGCGATGACAAGGCGGGCATCACCGATCACAGCCGAACGATCGTCGCGGCGAATGACGAGCGCGTGGTCGCGGTGACGGGGCAGTGCCTGCTCTCTCTCGACGCACCGGCGGCGCTGGCCACGGCGTGTGATGCGGCACTCGCGTCGCTCGAGATCGACCTCGCACTCGAGGTGCGCGTGGCGCTCGCGATCGTCGGGGGGAATGCGTCGACAGTGGGGGCGCCCCCGGCCGTCGAGAGTCCACCTCCGGTTGCGCCCGTCGCTTCCGGCAGCGCGACGCCGTCCGCGACCATGAGCGACGGCTCGAACACGCCACTCGCGCCGATCGTCGTCGCGCCCCCGCCCAGGAAGGAGGCGGACCGCCGGCCGCTGTACCTGGGCCTCGGGCTCATCGTGATCGCCGCGTTGTTCTTTTACAACCGACGCCGTCGCGACCGGTTCGAGAAGGAGACCACCGATGAGTGATGACGCCCCTGCCGACACGGGACCGGCGCGTGGTGCCGGCGAGCCCATCCTGATCGTCGACGACGAGAAGAACATCCGCCGCACGCTCCGCATGGTCCTCGAGGGCGAGAGCTACCTCGTTCACGAGGCGGGCTCGATCGCGGAGGCAGAAGGGGTGCTCGCTCGCTCGCCGATCGACCTCGTCCTGCTCGACGTGAAGCTCGGCGATGACAACGGCCTCGACCTCCTCCGCACGTTGAAGGCACGCGGCGAGGACGGCATGTCATCGCTGACGTCGGAGATCCCCGTCGTCATGATCTCGGGTCACGCGACGATCGAGGACGCCGTCTCCGCGACGCGCCTCGGCGCCTTCGACTTCATGGAGAAGCCGCTCGACCGCAACCGCGTGGTCGTGACGGCGCGCAACGCGCTCGAGCGCCGCCGCATGTGGCGCGAGGTGCACGACCTCCGTCGCGCCGTCGATGCGCGGTGGGAGCTCCTGGGCAACGCCCCGATCATGCAGGAGCTGCGGCGTCAGATCGCGAAGGTGGCTCCGACGCGCAGCCGTGTGCTCGTCACCGGCGAGAGCGGCACCGGGAAGGAGCTCATCGCGCGCGCGATCCACCGCAACAGCTCGGTCAGCGCCGGCAACTTCGTGAAGGTCAACTGCGCGGCCATCCCGCCGGAGCTGATCGAGAGCGAGCTGTTCGGCCACGAGCGCGGCGCCTTCACCGGCGCGATCGCGAAGAAGCGCGGCCTGTTCGAGGTCGCCGACGGCGGCACCATCTTCCTCGACGAGATCGGCGACATGACCCTGCCCGCTCAGGCCAAGGTCCTGCGCGTCTTGCAGACGGGTGAGTTCACGCGGGTCGGTGGCGAGAAGAGCATGCGGACCGACTGCCGCGTCGTCGCCGCGACGAACCGTGACCTCGAGCAGATGGTGAAGGACGGTACGTTCCGCGAGGATCTGTACTTCCGCCTGAACGTCGTGCCGATCCACTCGCCGGATCTGAAGGATCGCGCGGACGACATCCCGCTCCTCGTCGAGTCGTTCGTGCGCGAATGCTGCGAGGAGAACGGCCTCGGCTACAAGCCGATCGACGAGCCCGTCCTCGAGCGCCTGAAGCAGTACGACTGGCCCGGCAACGTCCGCGAGCTGCGCAATGTCGTCGAGCGGCTCGTCATCATGTCCGACGAGGTGATCCGCGAGAAGGATCTGCCCCCATACCTCGGCGGACCACGCTCGGCCTCGCGCCACCAGTCCGGTCCGCAGACCGCGATCGACCTCGGGCGCTACGCCGGCAAGAGCCTGCGCGAGTTCCGCGAGGAGGTGGAGTCGGAGTTCATCCGCATCCGGCTCGCCGAGTTCGACTGGAACATCTCGCGTACCGCGCAGGCGCTCGGCATCGAGCGTACCAACCTGCACAAGAAGCTCCGGGCTCTGGGCATCCACCGAGCGGAGCACAGCGGTAGCGACGGGGAGTGACCTTTTTCGTGCGACACGACGCACCCGGGAGCATTCAGGAGACATGACGAAGCTGGCGATTACCTGTGCCCTCCTCGCGGCGGTGGGCTGTGGCAAGAAGGCCGAGGACAAGCCTGCGGCCAAGGCGCCCGAGGTGAAGATCGATGTCGCGGCGGTGAACGCCCTCGTACCGGCAGATCTCAAGGACAAGCTTGTCTTCGAGGAGCGCACCATCGAGCGCGATCGGGGCGACGACGAGACCTTCAAGGTCGCGGCCCCCAAGGGCTGGGAGCTGGACGCGATGTTCGGCAGCTTCAAGCCAGGCTCCGGTCAGACCGTCAACTGGCACTTCTTCACGAAGATGTCGGTCGGTACGAACTGCGATGGTCGCTGCGAGCCCAAGAAGTGGGCCGAGGTCGCCGACAAGGTCGACTTCGCGCAGTTCGCGAAGGGCACGATCGTCAAGGACGAGAAGACGGCGACGAGCCGCGCGATGCTCGTCGACCTCGACGACCAGTCGCACTACGTCCGGGCCTGGTGGACCGACGACTCGCGCCGCTACTACACGTGCCGCGCGCAGGTGGGCGCCGAGCACAAGGCGACGCTGGCCGCGTTCGAGAAGGCGTGCAGCGCGGTCCAGGTCCCCGAGTAGCCGCCGCCCTGGTCGTTCTCGCGCTGGGCGGTCACGCCGCGGCGGAGAGCGATCCCGAGGCGCGGCGTGAAGCCGCCGAGCGGCAGCGCCTCGGCGGCGATGCCTATGCGCGGGAAGCCGCGGCGCTTTCGGACCTGATGCTCACGGCCGACGAGCGGCCGCACGACGCGGTCGAACGGCAAGCACTCGCGCTGGCGAACACGCGGTGGCCCGGCGCCGCGGAGGCACTGCTGTTCCTCGCCGAGTGGGAGCGCCGCCATGCGCGCTATGACGCCGCCCTCGCGCGCTATGCCGAGGTCGAGATGCGGTGGCCCGGGACCGAGGCCGCCCACGTGGCGCAGCGCGGTGGGGCCGGCGCCGCCCTCGCGAAGGAGGACTGGGACGACGCGGAGACCCGCGCACGGGCCCTCCCTGCGGTCGAGCGTGGCGACGTGATCCTCCGCGACGAGCTGATCGCGGCCGCGCAGCGGGGACGGTCGCGAGAGGCATGGATGGGGCGGTGCGGGCTCGCCTTCGCCCTCGTGCTCCTCGGACTGGCGGCGTCGCTCGCGGACGCGTGCCTCCGCGGAGGTCGGAGATGGCCATCCCTGCTGCCACCGACCGAGGTGATGTTCCTCGGCCCCATTGCCGTCGTGCTCGTGGTCGCGGCCTTCACCACCCACGAGCTCATCGCGCCCGCGGTGCTGACCGTCTCCGTCGGGGGCGTGGTGCTGTCGTACCTGTCAGGCATCACGCTCGATACGCTCCGCAAGCACGGGCGATCGCTACGACTCCGCGCCCTGCTCCATGCCCTGGCATGTGTGGTGGGCGTGGGGGCGTTGCTCTACATCGCGCTGATGCGGCACCAGCTCCTCGATCTCGTGCTCGAGACGATGGAGTTCGGCCCCGGCGGCTAGCGCTTCGGACGGGGTCAGACACAAGTTGCACAAGTCGCACAAGTTCGCCTCGCAACTTGTGCAACTTGTGCGTCTTGTGTCTGACCCCGTCCGAGAGCCGGACTACTTGCCGCGCGGCGGGGCGAGGCGCAGGGAGGTCTCGACCGGTGCGCCCCCGCCCGATTGCCGCAGACGCTCGATCATGAGCCGCAGGTTGTTCGGCGAGTCGGCAGCCTTGAGCGCTTCGCTGTCGTCGATGCGACCGACCAGCACGAGGTCGTAGAGAGCCTGGTCGAACGTCTGACAACCCTCGCCGGTGCCCTGCTCCATCGCCTCCTTGATGGTCTCGATATCGCCCTTCTTGATGAGCGCCTTGATGCGCGGCGTGTCGAGCATGATCTCGAGTGCGGCCGCGCGCCCGCCGGTGAGGCCGGGCACGAGGCGCTGAGACACGATCGCGCGCAGGTTCAACGAGAGCTGCAGGCGGAGCTCGTGGACGCGGTTCGGGGGGAAGAAGTTCAGGACGCGCTCGATCGCCTGGTTCGCGTTGTTCGCGTGAAGCGTCGACACGCAGAGGTGACCGGTCTCGGCGAACTCGATCGCATACTCCATCGTCTGGGCATCACGGATCTCGCCGATCTGGATCACGTCGGGCGCCTGACGGAGGGCGTTCTTGAGCGCGTCCTTGTACGAGTGGGTGTCGAGGCCGACCTCGCGTTGCGTCACGACGCACTTCTCGTGTGGATGAATGAACTCGACAGGATCCTCGATCGTGATGATGTGACCGCTCTCGTGCCGATTGCGGTGCTGCATCATCGCGGCAAGCGTGGTCGACTTGCCGCTGCCCGTACCGCCCACGACGAGGATCAGGCCGCGCTTGCTGCCCATGATGTCGGCGAGGATCGGAGGATGGCGAAGCTCGTCGAGCGTCTTGATCTGCGTGCGCACGAGACGGATGACGAGACCCACCTGCCCGCGCTGACGGAAGACGTTGGCGCGGAAGCGACCACCGCTGCTAGAGGCGAGGGCGAGGTTGAGCTCCATGGTGCGCGCGAACTCCGCCCGCTGCGCCTCCGTCATGAGAGACGTGGCCATCGCCATGGTCTGCTCGCCGGTCAACGCGACCTTGGCCGGATAGCCGACACCATCGATGCGAAAGACCGCGGCGCTGCCGGCGGTGAGGTAGAGGTCGGACGCCTCGACCTTGAGCATGTGCTCGAGGAGGCCGCGCAGCCCCGGGTCCCAGGATGCGTCGCTCATTTGTGCGCTCCCATCCCGCGTTCCATGGCTGCGGCGACATCCGGCGCGCGGCTGCGCACCTCGTCGAGAGTGATGATGCCCTTGCTGATGAGGTCGAGGAGCGCCGCCTCCATCGTCTGCATGCCCGCGCGCCCGCCGACCTGCATCGCCGAGGGAATCTGGTGCGTCTTCGACTCGCGGATGAGGTTCCGGACCGCGGGTGTCGCGACGAGGATCTCGAGGGCCGCCGCCCGGCCGCCGCCGACCTTGTGCATGAGCATCTGGGTGACGACCCCGAGCAGTGACTCGCTGAGCTGGGCGCGCACCTGGGCCTGCTGGGCCGGCGGAAACACGTCGACGAGACGATCGACGGTCTTCGGCGCGCTCGACGTATGTACTGTCGCGAACACGAGGTGGCCCGTCTCGGCGGCCGTGAGCGCCAGGGAGATGGTCTCGAGGTCGCGGAGCTCGCCGACGAGGATCACGTCGGGATCCTCGCGGAGGGCGCCACGCAGCGCGTTGTTGAACGAGAGCGTCTGGGTGCCGACCTCGCGCTGATTCACGAGCGCCTTCTTCGGCGTGTGCACGAACTCGATCGGGTCTTCGAGGGTGAGGATGTGCCCCGCCATCGTCTCGTTGATGTGGTCGATCATCGCCGCGAGCGTGGTCGACTTGCCGCTGCCCGTCGGGCCGGTGACGAGGACGAGGCCCTTCTCCTCCTCGCACAACGCGCGGACGACGGGCGGGAGACCGAGGTCCTCGAAGCGCGGGATCTTCGAGGGGATCGTGCGAAACACGGCGCCTTCGCCCCGGTTGTGCACGAAGGCGTTCACGCGAAACCGCAGCGAGTCGTCGAGGGCGAACGCGAAGTCGACCTCCAGCTTCTCCTGGTACGTGCGCCGCTGCGCATCGTTCATCGTGTCGAAGATGAGCTGATGAACCTCCTCCCTCGTAAGCGGCGGTACGTCCACGCGATGCACGTCGCCGTGGATGCGAAGGGCCGGCGGTTCACCGGCCGAGAGATGCAGGTCGGACGCTTTCTGGGCGACCGCGAAGCGAAGGAGGGACGGAATGGTGAGGATCACGCGTCGAGCTCTTCGATGGTCGCGACGTGGGCCTTCGCGATGTGATGCGTCTGATCGCCGGCGTACAGCACGAGGTGCAGCTCGTCGGCGTTGGCGTAGTCGGCCGTGCGGAGGCGGCCATCTACCGCGGGGAGCCGCAGCTCGCCGTCGAGGCGCAGCCCCGAGCGCAGCTTCACGGCGGCCTTCTGGGGCTGCACCGGCAGGGCATCGGCGTCGGGCCGCGGTGACTTCACCGTGGCGCACGCGACGGCGCCGCGGGCGATCAGCATGATGCGCGCCGAGCACATGACGGGCATGAACGGCTCGGGCGCGGTCAGGAACTGCGTGATCGTCTCGCCGGGAGGCACGAAGCAGATGGCGTCGACGCTCTCGCCGTCGTGCAGGACGAGGCGGACGTCGACGTAGTCGACCGGCATCCGCAGGATCACCTGCGAACGGTGCTGTGGAACGTCGGCCATGCCTCGGGTGGTTCGACCGGATGCGCTCTCTGTAGAGGCCGGGCTAAGCTGTGACGCATGGCGCGTCGTGGCCGCATCCTCGCGATCAAGTGGGGCATGAATCCCAACTCGTCGAGTCTGGGCGTGGACGTGACCTTCTTGCTCGCTGGGGCCACGGTTCTCGCCGCCGTCACACCGGTCATCGGCGCCCTGTTGCGCTGGCGGCGGTCGCCTATCCCGTCGGAACCGCCGGCAGATCCAGCACCCGAGACGTAGATCGACCGGGCGGCAGTCTGGTTCTGGAGCTATCGCTGCTACGGTGCGGCGTGCTCGCGCGCTGGGCGAACGTCCTGATCGATGCCGTGGGCGTCGTCGCGGAGCGCGTGCGGGCGGCGCGGAAGTATCCGCCTCGGCGGGCGCGGTTCGAACGGTTCGGCGCGATCATCCAGACGGCGGTCCCGCGGGCGCTGG
>JALHPV010000301.1 GCA_022842285.1 Kofleriaceae bacterium | reverse complement strand
TGCGCGGCGCTTCGGGCGGGCTCGGCAGCACGGGCGCGGATTCGCGCTCGGCGGGCTCCTGAAGCGGCGCGACCGCCTCCTGCTCCTTCGTCCGCTCGGCGGTCTTCGCGATCAAGTCGTCGCGGCGAGCATGGATCGTCGCCGGCTCGGCCGCCGCGGACTGCGCGATGAGCTCGTCGAGCGCGCGCACCTTGGTCGCCTCCTCGAACGCCTCCTCCGGGAACTCGTCCGCGTCGGAGTGGAACGGCATCGGCTTCGGCAGCGGCGTCTGCTGGTCGGAGAACGCGCGATCGCCGAGCAGCGCCTCCTGGACCGGCGCCGGCGCGACGCGCGTGGGCGTATCGGTGAAGAGCGGCGGCCGCGTCGTCTCGGGCTGTTGCCGCTGCGGCTGCTGCTTCGCCTTTTCGGCGAGGATTCGCTCGAGCACGCTCTGACTGCCATCGGCGAGGCGATCGAAGCGCACGCCCATCCCCGGCGCGATCGCGGGGCGGCTCGGATCGTTCTCGCGCGTCCACACCACGGTGCCTTCGCCCGCGATGAGCGGCGATGCGTCGCGCAACTGGAACTCGAACCGCATCTGCGTTCCGACGGCGAGCGGTTCCTTGGTGCGGATGAAGATGCCGCCCTGGCTCACGTCCACCGCGTACCGCTCGATGAACTGCTCCAGCGTCTCGCTCTTGAACTTGATCTTGAGCGTGACCGGCGTCCGCTTGCCCTGTCGCGTATTTGGATCAGCCACGGCTGTACCTTGCTCCAGCTCGACAACCTGCGCGCCCGTCGCGCAAGCCGCCGAATTGCCTAGATTCTAGGTTGCTCTGGCGGCCAAAGCAATCGAGCGGTCGCTATACTGACTCCGTGGCAGCGCAGGGGAAGCGCCATCCGGCAGTGCGCGAGTTCGCTACGCGCCTCGACACCTTGGTACGTGCGCGGTACCCGCTCATCTACCTGGTCTCGTGGGAGGAGACGCGCGTCTCGCAGATCCTCCGCGAGCTGGCCGGTCGCCACGGTAAGCAGCTCGTCACGTGGTCGTCGGTCCGGGGCCTCCGTCGCGATTCGGGGCCGCGGACGGCGCCCCCCCTCGAGCCTGTGACATCAGCGCTCGATGCTCTCGCGGCGATCGGCAAGCTGACCGAACCGTCCCTGGTGGTGCTCGATGACTTCCACCACGAGCTCGGCGAGCCCGTCGTGGTGCGCGCGCTCCGCGAGCTCGGCCAGCAGCTCAAGAGCTCGTACACGACCGTCATCGTCCTCTCCCCGGTCCTCAAGATCCCCGTCGAGCTCGAGAAGGACATCACGGTCCTCGACGTCCCGCTGCCGGACTATGCGGACCTCCTCGAGCTGCTGCGCCAGATCGCGCTGGTGGTGCGCCAGCAGGGGCATACGATCGATCTCTCGAAGCCCGATATCGAGCGCCTCGTGCGCGCTGCTCAGGGGCTGACCCTCGGCGAGGCGGAGAACGCGTTCGCGCGCGCCATCGCGATCGACGAGCGCCTCGACGCGAACGACATCCAGCTCGTCCTCGAGGAGAAGCGCCAGGTCATTCGCAAGGGCGGGCTCCTCGAGTACTTCGCCGCCGACGATCAAGCGAAGGTCGGGGGCCTCGATCAGCTCAAGCAGTGGCTGCATCGCCGCACGCGCGCATTCTCCGATGAGGCGCGCCAGTTCGGGCTGCCCGAGCCGAGGGGGCTCTTGCTCCTCGGTGTGCAGGGGTGCGGCAAGAGCCTGACCGCGAAGGCGATCGCGCAGGAGTGGTCGCTGCCGCTGCTGCGCCTCGACATGGGGCGCATCTTCGGCAGCCTCATGGGCTCCTCCGAGGAGAACATCCGGCGCGCCATCCGTATGGCCGAAGGTGTCGCCCCGGTCGTGCTCTGGATCGACGAGATCGAAAAGGGCCTATCGGGCTCGAAGTCCTCCGGCGAGACCGATGGTGGCACCGGCGCGCGCGTGTTCGGGGCGCTCCTCACGTGGATGCAGGAGAAGACGGCGCCGGTGTTCGTCGTGGCGACGGCCAACAACATCGCGGACCTCCCGCCGGAGCTCCTGCGCAAGGGCCGCTTCGACGAGATCTTCTTCGTCGACCTGCCGTCGTTCGTGGAGCGCATGGAGATCTGGTCGATCCACCTGCGCCGCCGCGAGCGCTCGGCCGAGGCCTTCGATCTGGGACGGCTCGCCGACCTCTCGGACGGCTTCTCGGGCGCCGAGATCGAGCAGGCGATCGTGAGCGGGCTGTACCAGGCGTTCGACGAGCGCAGCGAGCTCTCCCAGGCTCACCTCGAGAGCGCGCTCACCGAGACGCGTCCGCTCTCCGTCACGATGCAGGAGGACATCGCTCGCCTGCGCGACTGGGCACGGACCCGCGCGAGGCCCGCCTCGTGACCAAGGACCTCGAACGCTTCTCGAGGATCGAGCCGCCGACCGTCGACGAGTCCGACGCGCCCGATCCGTTTCTGCCGCCGCCCGAGAAGAAGGCGCCGATCATCCTCGACCTCTCCGATCAGGAGCACCGGGCCGCGCAGCAAGCCGCTCGCGAGGAGAAGGCGCGGCAGGCCCTCGAGCAAGCGCGCCAGGAGCGACTCGAGCGCGAGGCGGAGCGGCAGATCTCCGACGAGCCCGAGGATCGGTCGCTTCGCCTCTGGTACGCGACGGCCGCGCTGCCCGTGCAGGTACGGCTCGGTGCGCTCGTCGGCTCCACGGGCGTGTTCGCCCTGCTCGCGCTGACCGTCACGCCGATCTTCTGGCTGTTTGCTCCCCTGTGTGTCGCCTGGTTCGGGACGACCTTCCTGGTCCGCAGGGTCTGATCTATGGTGCGCGGCCATGGCCGCTGTACCCGTGAAGCCGATCAAGAAGGTGCTCGTCGCGAACCGCGGTGAGATCGCTGTTCGCGTGATGCGCACGTGTCAGGAGCGCGGCCTCGCGGTCGTCGCCGTCTACTCCGACGCGGACCGCCTCGCCCCCCATGTCCAGATCGCCGACGAAGCGGTGCATATCGGCCCGTCGGCCTCGGCGCAGAGCTACCTCGTCATCGAGAAGATCCTCGCCGCGTGCAAGCAGACCGGCGCCGATGCGGTGCATCCGGGCTATGGCTTTCTCTCGGAGAACGAAGACTTCGCCGACGCGTGTGCGGCCGCGGGCATCACGTTCATCGGGCCCAGCGCGGACGCGATGCGGAAGATGGGCAGCAAGACCGAGGCCCGCAAGACGGTGACCGCTGCCGGTACACCCGTCGTGCCGGGCGACAACGGCCCCAGTGGCAACGGCTTTCCCTCCGCGGAGGCGGCGCTCGTGGCCGCGAGGCAGATCGGCTTTCCCGTCCTGCTCAAGGCGGCGGCTGGCGGTGGGGGCAAGGGCATGCGGCTCGTCGCCGCCGAGGCCGATCTACCCGCCGCCTTCGACGGCGCGCGCCGCGAGGCCATGGCCGCGTTCGGAGACGACGCCGTCTACCTCGAGAAGGCGATCCAGCGCCCGCGCCACATCGAGATCCAGGTCTTCGGCGACCAGCACGGCAACCTCGTCCACCTCGGCGAGCGCGACTGTTCGATCCAGCGCCGGCACCAGAAGGTGATCGAAGAGGCGCCATCGCCGGTCGTCTCGCCCGAGCTGCGCGCGAAGATGGGCGCGGCAGCCGTGGCCGCGGCCCGGGCCGTCGCCTACGTCGGGGCCGGCACCTGCGAGTTCCTCCTCGGCGCCGACGGCGGCTTCTACTTCCTGGAGATGAACACGCGCCTCCAGGTCGAGCACCCGGTCACGGAGATGATCTACGGGCTCGATCTCGTCGCGTGGCAGCTCGATGTCGCCGAGGGGCGCCCCATGCCGCTCACGCAGGAGCAGCTCGATGCGCGCCGCCGCGGTCACGCCGTCGAGTGCCGCGTGTACGCCGAGGACCCGGTGAAGTTCCTGCCGTCCCCCGGTCGCATCACCCACCTGCGGGTGCCCGATGGTCCGTACATCCGTAACGACAGCGGCTGCTACGAGGGTGCGGAGATCCCCGTCCACTACGACCCGATGATCTCGAAGCTCGTCGTCTGGGGCGAGACGCGCGCGGCCGCCGTACAGCGCATGCGCCGCGCCCTCGACGAGTACCAGGTCCGCGGTATCGAGACGAACCTCGCATTCCACCGCCGCTGCTTCCGCCATGCCGCGTTCATCGAGGGCGACTACGACACGGGCTTCATCGGGCGCAACACCGCCGAGCTCACGCCACGCGCCGAGGGCGCCGAGCTCGACGCCGCGATCATCGCGGCTGCGTTGAATGTCGCGATGGCGCCGAAGGCGACCGCCTCGTCCTCGACGAATGGCGCCGCAGTGGCCGCGCCGATGCCGCACTCGTCCGAGATCAGCGGCTGGCGGAACCAGCTGCGCTAGTTCTCCGCACGAGCCCGTACGCGACGGCGTTGACGGCGAGCGCGAGCGCGACGAAGAGCAGCAGCGTCATGCGCGCGCTCGACCGGAGACCGTCGGCGGTGCTCGTCAGCTGGGCGCGGATCTTCGCAGCGACCTCGGTGCGCGCCTGCATGACGAGCGTCCGCCACGTGACCGGGGGCTCGAGCGGCGAGGTCAGCTTCGCGAGGACCTGGACGACGATGGCGTCGAACCGGCCCGCCAGGCCGGGGCGCGCCGGGTACGCCTTCGCGCGGGTCTGGAGGTCCGAGAGGTCGAGCTGAAGCTCGGCGTCGTAGTCCGTGCCGAGGAGCGCGACGGCGACGCGATCCAGCGTGCGATCCACGATCTCCTCGACGACGGCGGGCCCCACGTGCTGCGTGGCGGCGGCGCCGCTGCGCTGGGCTGACGCCACACATCCCGCGTACCCGCCGACCATCGGCAGCACGACCACGAGCGCGCCGACGAGCCCGAGCGTGGCCCCGCGGCGGGGCGCCCCTGCGGTCGCGAGCAGGCGGCGCAAGCGCAGCGTCCACAGCAGCTCGACGACGAAGACCAGCGCCCAGAACCCGAGCGCCCACAGCGCCGCGCCGGCCGCCGTCCCTAGCCCGCGCTGTAGCTCCTCCACGCGCCGAGCCTACTCGGAGTGGCGGGCTCGCTGGACGACCGTCGGATCAGCATCGGGATCCCGAGCACGGCGAGCGGCACAACGTGCACCGCGCGGTAGACGAGGGCCGCCGCCAGCGCGACGGGGGCCGCGCAGCCTCCGGCCGTGAACACGACCACGAGCGCCGACTCCTGCACGCCGACCTGCGCCGGTGTCAGCGGCACCGTCCCCGCGCCGACGAGGACGAGGAACGCCATCAGCGTCGTCGCGCCGTCGAGCGTGGCGCCGGCCGCGGAGGCGGCGATCCAGAGGATCGCGAGCTCGGCCACCGACGACACGAGGGCCCAAGCGCTGCTGATGACGAGGGCTCGGCCCGCGTCGATGGAGCGGGCGGCCACAGCACGCACGCGGGCGGAGAGTGCGAGGACGACCGCTCCGAGAGCCAGCCCCCCGACGAGGATTGCGAGGACGAGCCCCGTCACCCGGCCCACCTGCGACGCGCCCATGCCACCACGGGCGAGCGCGACCGTGGCGAGCACGGCGATGCCGGCGGCCTCGGCCACGCGCTCCTCGACGTGTACGCGTGCCACCGTGCCGAGGGGCATGCCGCCCTTGCGCAAGGCGAGCGTGCGGACGGTAAAGCCGAGCGGTCCCCATGCGAGCTGGCCGGCGGCATGACTCGCGACGAGCAGCCGATGCGTCGTCCTGAAGGTCGGCGCGTCGAACGCGGCCGGTCCCGCATCGGAGCGGGCACGCGATCGGCGGGCACTCGCGTCGAGGAGCACTTGCGAGCGCAGCGCCTTGGCGCCGAGCTTGGCCCCGATGACGAGGATCATGGCCACGCCGCCGAGGAGCGCGCCCCGCACGGGATCGATCGTCTTCAGCACATCGGCGAGCGCTGCCACATCGATCCGTCGTGCGGCGACGACGATCACCGCCACACCGACGAGCGCGAGGCCGATCCGCCAGCGGCGGCTCATGCGGCCTGCCGCTGGCGCCGGCGCTCGAGCGTGAAGAGCACGTCCAGCTCCGCGATGCGCGGATCGGCATCGACGTCGCCGAACCATCGGCGCTCGTCGGGGGTGAAGTACGCCGCGGCATAGGCGCGGTCGAATCGACAGCGGGCCGCGAACTCGCGGTCGCCGAGGTCGGCGAGCGGCTCGGCGAACTCGAGATCGACGAGGACGAGCTCGCCGGAGGGCGTCACGAGGACGTTGCCGGGGTGCGCGTCGGCGAGCGCGATCCCCGCGGCATGGACCGCAGCGAGGAGATGCGCGTAGGCCGCGATGCGGTCGCGGGCACCTGGCTGACCGAGCGTGGAGGGCAGGGGGACGCCGTCGATATGCTCCATCACGAGCAGCCCGGCGTGGGGCGCGGCCGCCACGAGCTTCGGCACGCGGATCCCAGCGGCGGCGAGGCTGGCGAGCGCCCGCGCTTCCCGGGCTGTCCGAGCGCCGGACGACACGTCGCGCGCGTAGGGCTGCGGGCCTGCAAGTCGGGCGCCGACGGCGAGCACGGTGCCCATGGCGAGGGCGCGCTTCAAGACGAGCGTGCGCGACGGCAGCTCGACGCGGTACACGGCGTTGCTGCGGCCGCCGCCGAGCGGCGTCAACGCCAGCGGGGCCTCGTCGATGCCGAGGGACCACAGGCACCGCGCGGCATCGTCGCGTTCGAGCCATCGTCGCGACACGACGCTGCGGGCGCGCGCGGCGAGGGCGAACGGCGCGAGTACGACGCTCGCCAGCACGACCTGTGCGAGAGCTTTGCCCCGAGACCGCGGCATCTGCGCAAGACCGGCGGCGCTACGCGACACGCGCATCCTCCAGGGGGAGTGTCGTCGCGACCATCCGCCCCACCAGCACCTGTGCGGCGAGGGCGGCCGAGTCGGGGGACGCGGCCCGACGGGCGTGGGCCGCCATGCGGCGGAGGGCCCCGCGCGTGGCGACGAGGTCATCGAGCGTGGCGGCGAGCTCCGCGAGCTCGGGCCGCACCGCGGCCCCGGCGGTGACGGCGTAGCGAGCGTTGCCGCGCTCCTGGCCGGGCGCGTGAAAGGGGAGGACGAGCGCGCGCCCCCGCGCGAGGCACTCGCTGACGATGAGGCCGCCAGCCTTCGTCACGACGACATCGGCCGCGTCGAGCTCCGCCGGCATGGACTCCGTGCGGTCGGCGATGCGAGCGCGGGGCAGGTGCTCGTGGGCATGCGCGCGGACATCCTGATCGGAGCCGGTGAGGACGACGAGCTCGTGCGTGCCCTCCAGCGCCGCCAGCTCGTCGATGACGGCCCGGGCGTCGCCCCGGGGGACGCCACCGAGCAGCGCGAGGATGCGTGCGCGGCGAAGCGGGGAGGGCAGGCCCGGCGGCGTGATGCGAAACTCGGGGGCCACGGCGCGCACCGACGACGCATCGAACTCGGCGGCGATGGGGATGCCCGTCACGATGACCTCGGCCCGGGTGCGGGCGCGCATGTAACGAGCGACGGACGCGTTCGCCACGCAGTACGCATCGACGCCGGGGACGAGCCAGGCGCGGTGGGCGAGGTGATCGGTCACGGCGACGATGGTGCGGGCCTGGATCGCCGACGCCACGCGCGCCACGGCGAGCGCCGGGAGATAGTGGGTGCAGACGACGTGCGTCGGCCGCGTCGCGAGGAGATACCGATCGAGGTCGCGCAGCACGACCGCATTCAGCGGCAGGCGCACCGGATCGAGATCGAGGGTGCCGCGCTCGGTGATGTCGAAGAGCCAGTCCCACGCGTGCGGGCCGCGGCGCTGCACCAACGACCACGCCTTGCTGTATGCGAACCAGCGCGGCGTGAAGTCGAGGACGTCGCGCACTTCGACCTGGGCGCCGGGGAGCGTGCGGAGCTCGGCGGCGATCGCGTGGGCAGCCGACCGATGGCCACCACCCGCAGACGTGTAGAGGAGAAGCGCTCGGATCATGCCGCCGTCACTTCGCAAGTGACGTGCCCGGGGCCGGCTTGCGCAGGAATGCGGACCTGGCGCTGGCAGTGGTCGAACCGACGACAGCTTTCACCGTCGGAGGTTCACCACCCGACCGGTAACCACGCGATCCGACATGCGGGCACGCGCTTGCACATGCTCGGGCGCATGACGCGGATCCTGGTCGTTCATGCCTCCGTCGGTGGAGGTCACATCAATGCTGCGACGGCGATCGTCGAGGCGCTCGCGGCGCGGGGCGAAACCGACGTTCATCGCGCCGACTACAACGATCTCGTTCCGGCCTGGCAACGCGGGCCCGTACAGGCCGCGTACTGGTGGGCCCTCGGCCACCTGCCGATCCTGTGGCGCGCGTACTACCGCCACACGAATCGCCCGCAACCGACGCTCGCCGCGCACGCGCTCGCCACGGCCGGCGTCGAGCGCACGATCGATCTGATCGCCGCGCTTCGGCCCGAGCTCGTCATCTCGACCTTCACGGGAGGCGGCGCACTCGTCGGCGCGGCGCGCACCCGGCTGGGCCTCCGGGTTCCGCACATCAGCGTCGCGACGGACTATCTGCCGCATCGCCACTGGGTCCGCGCGGGCATCGATCACTGGTGCGCGCCGTGCGACGCCGGCCGCGCGGCGCTGATCGCCAACGGCGCCCCCGCGGAGCGCATCACGATCACGGGCATCCCGATCCGCGCGAGCGTGCGAGCGGCCATCGCCACCCCCCCGGATCTGCGCGCGCAGTTCGGGCTGGATGACCGCCCGATCCTGGTCGCCGCCGCCGGCGCTCGGCCCACGCCGCGGAGCCAGCGCATGCTCGAGGCGCTTGCGGAACTGAAGACACCCGCGCAGGTCCTCGTCTGCTTCCCCGGGCGCGTGCCGAGGTCGGGGCGAGTGCGGTTCATCCCGGTGGGCCTCACCCCGCGATTTCCCGAGCTCCTGGCCGGCTGTGACCTGCTGGTCGGAAAAGCCGGGGGCGCGACCGTCGCCGAGGCCACGGCCGCCGGGACCCCGCTCGTCGTGTGCGATCCGTTCCCGGGGCAGGAGGAGGACAACGCCTCCTGGCTCGTCGAGCGCGGCGCGGCGCGCTGGGCCTCCTCGCCGCGCGAGCTCGCTCCTACCGTCGACGCGGCCGTGGCCACCCGCCACCTCCACGCCGCCGCCGCCCG
>JALHPV010000300.1 GCA_022842285.1 Kofleriaceae bacterium | reverse complement strand
CGTAGATGAGCGTCCGATCGAGGAGGTTCGCCTCCTTCAAGATGATCGAGAACGAGTACGCCTCCTCACCCGTGCTGCAGCCGGCCACCCACAGCTTGCGCGAGGGGTAGGTCGCAAGCCACGGCACGATCTCGGTGCGGAAGTACTTGAAGTACGTCGGATCGCGGAAGAGATCCGAGACCTGGATCGTGAACCACGGCAGGAGCTGCGTGAACGCGGCCGCGTCGTGCTTGATGAGCTCGTTCAGGGTCTTCAGGCTCGGTGTGTGGAGCTGCAACATCGCGTTCTGCGTGCGGCGCCGGAGCGACGACCGCGCGTAGCCGCGGAAGTCGTAGTGGTACTTCTCGACGATGGTCGCGAGCAGGACATCCAGCTCGTCATCCGTGATGTCGCTCACCGGGGCATCCAGACTCGCAAGAGCGAGAGCAGCATGTCGATGTCGATCGGCTTGGCGAGGTAGTCGTTCGCGCCCGCATCCAGGCACGCCTGCCGGTCATCGGCCATCGCCTTCGCGGTGAGCGCGATGATCGGCAGCCGCTCGGCGCCGTCCTTGCGCTGGCGGATTCGACGCGTAGCCTCGAGCCCGTCCATCTCCGGCATCATGATGTCCATCAGCACGATATCCACCGTGCCCTTGTCGAGGGCCTGGAGCGCCTCGCGGCCGTTGCGAGCGATGCTGACCGTCAACCCCCGCGGTTCGAGGATGCTGGTCAGCGCGAATACGTTGCGCACGTCGTCCTCGACGACGAGGACGCGCTTGCCCTCGAACACGGACTCGCGGCTCCGGACTTCCCGCAAGATGCGCTGGCGGTCGGGCGGCATCTCCGCCTCGACCTGGTGCAGGAACAGCGCGACCTCGTCGAGGAGCCGCTCGGGCGAGCGCGCCCCCTTCACGATGATCGAGGACGAGTAACCGCGCAGCTTCGACTCTTCCTCATTGGTGAGGTCCTTACCGGTGTGCACGATCACCGGCGGGAACGTGATGCGCTCGTCCGCCGTCATCTTCTCGAGCAGCTCGAACCCCGTGCCGTCCGTGAGCCGCAGGTCCATCACCACGCAATCGAACGTGGCCTTGGAGAGATGAGTCAGCGCCTCTGAGACCTTGTCGGTCGACGTGATCTCGATGTCCGCGCCGCCCAGGAGGTGTGTGAGCGCGTCGGCCTGCACCGCGTCGTCCTCGACGATCAGCAGGCGCCGCACCGTCTGTGACGTGCGCTCCTCGATGCGCTTGATCGCCTGCACGAGGCTGTCGCGATTGGCCGGCTTCATGAGGTAGCCGATCGCGCCGAGCTCGAGGGCGCGCTGAGCGTGGTCGGTGCCGCTGATCATGTGCACCGGCACGTGGCGGATCATCGGCTGGCGCTTGATGCGCTCCAGCACGGTCAGGCCGGAGTGGTCCGGCAGGTTGACGTCGAGGAGGATGCCGTCGGGGTGATGCTCGAGCGCGAGCGCGATACCCTCGTCGGCCGTGGGCGCAGCCAGCGCCTGGAAGCCGAGCTCGCGACCGAGATCGACGAGGATCTGCGCGAAGGCGGCGTCGTCCTCGATCACCAGGAGCGTGCGCTTCTGGCGGTCGAGCTTGTCGCGGTCGTCGGTGGTGCCGCTCGAGACGATGGTCTGGCGGCCGGTGGCCTTGGGCGCACGCTTCGAGGGCATGGGCGGCTGCAGACCCGGCGTGCGGACGTTCGCGGGCGGAGGCGGAGGCGCGGCGGTGGGCGCATTCACGGGAATCACCAGCGAGAACACCGTGCCCTGACCGACCGTGCTCTTCAGCGTGAGAGTTCCACCGAGCAGCGCGGCGAGATCGCGGGAGATGGCGAGCCCGAGGCCCGTGCCCCCGTGCTTGCGTGCGACGCCGCCATCGACCTGATGGAAGGCGTCGAACACGCGATCGACGTGCTCGGGGGGAATGCCGATGCCGGTGTCCCGGACGTCGAAGCGCACGTGTGTGTCCTCCGCGGCGATAGCGATGGCCACCTCGCCCCGGTCGGTGAACTTGCACGCGTTGGAGACGAGGTTGCGCAGCACCTGGATCAGGCGCTGTTCGTCGCTCATCAGCTGCGCCGGCGCGTCGGGCGCCACCTCGACCTTGAGGGTCAGGCCCTTGTTCTGGGCCACGGGCTCGAACTCGCGACTGAGCGTGTCGCGGACGCGCGCGATGTGGACCGGCCCCACGCGCAACTCGAGACGACCGGCCTCGATCTTGGCGAGGTCGAGGATGTCGTTGATGAGCAGCAGGAGATCGTTGCCGGCGGAGTAGATCGTGTTCGCGAACTTCACCTGCTCCTCGGTGAGGTTCTTGCTCGGGTTGTCGCCGAGCAGACGGGCGAGAATCAACGAGCTGTTCAGCGGCGTACGCAGCTCGTGCGACATTCGCGCGAGGAACTCGCTCTTGTACTGGCTCGCCTGCTGGAGCTCGCGGGCTCGCTCCTGCAGCTCCTTCTGCGACAGCTGGAGCTCTTCGCGCTGTTGCTCGAGCAACGCCGTCTGCTCCTCGAGGCTTGCATTCGTGGCCTCGAGCTCGTGCTGGATCTGCGCCTGGCGCGCGTTCGCTTCGCGGAGGGCGGTGCTCTGGTGCTCGAGCTCCTCGTTCGTGACGCGGAGCTCTTCGTGCTGGGTCTGCAGCTCCTCGCCCTGGCGCTGCGTCTCCTCGAGCAGCTCCTTGAGGCGCGCGCGCTGCTCGGCGCCGCGGATCGCGAGCGCGATGGGGGTCGAGAGGCTGGCGAGCAGCTCGGTCGTCCGCCTCCCCGGGTTCGTCTGGAATCCGAGCTCCACCACGCCGATCACCTGCTCGTTCACCGCGAGCGGCGCGAGCACCAGCTCGACCGTCGTGGCCTTGGCCGCCCCGCCCCCAGTGGCGATCTGCGCGGTGGCATCGGTGACCCGGCGCAGCTTCGCGTCGGTCACGACCTGACCGAGCTGACCGCCCTCGAGCTTCGTATCGCCGGAGGGCATCGCATGACTCGCCGCGCGGTAGAGCGACTTGCCGCGCACCTGATACAGGGCCCCCACGACGGCGCCCGTGTGCTCGACGAGCGTGGAGAGCGCGGCGCTCGCGACCTGCTCGACATCGCGTTCGCCGACCACGGAGCCGGAGACGTTCGCCTCGCCGCGACGAATCCACTCCTGGTTCGACGACGTCTCGCGCGCTTCTCGCTCGCCTTGCACGAGCCCCTGGAACGCCGTCGAGACCGCTCCCAGCTCGCGCCGGCTCACGAACGCGATCGTGAACGCGGCGATCGCGAGGAGACCGATGAACATGTAGTTCGACGTCTGTTCGGTCTCGGCGTTGGCTTCGGAGCGCTCGCGCCGGAGCCCCTCTTCTGTAGCGATGGCTTCGTCGAGGAGCAGGCGGACCCGCTCGAGCAGGGCGCGCCTGCGCCGCAGCGCATCGAGATCGTTTCGGGACTGCGCTACATCCGCGGCGACGGCCCGCCGCGCCTCCGTCATCCATGCGGCCATCGACGCCTCCACGTCGCGGAGCCGCTCCTGCTGGAGGACGTTGTCCTTCGTCATCGCCTTCACTTCGTCGATCGGCACCTGCGGCGAGGCAGCCTCGAAGCGATCCAGGCTCGCGCGATCGCCGGATAGCAGATAGCCCCGCAGGGCCGACTCGGTGTCGACGATGCGATTGCGCGCCTCGAACAGCTTCGAGATCACGACGTTCGTGTGGCTCACCCATTCGCTCGAGTCGACCAGCTTCGAGATCTGACGGCCGAGGACGAGGCCCATGACGATCAAGAGCGCGACGGGCGCGAGGACGGCGATCGTCATGTGCCGGCGCAGCGGGATGGAGCCGAGGTTCTTCGGCTCGTCGTCTTTCGTAGGCACGCGCTCACGTTATAGGGCGCACGAAAGCGCGCCGGCACTCGTCTTGCTGAGTCTCACGGACATGAGCCGTCACATCGAGAAGCAAGCCGAGAACCGCGTCCCGCAACGTACGGGGGATAACCGAGTGGACCCCGAATCGCTCGACAACTTGAAGGAGACCCAACGCAACGTGGCGTTCGGTGATCCGGCCGACGCGGTCTTCGACGACGAGCGCGAGGAGGCCGCGGTCGCGCAGGAGGACTTGAACGACCGCTACAGGGTCCAGTCCGAGGAACTGGACGTCGGCCGCATCACCCGCCGTCGCTAGTACCGAGGATCTGCCGGTCCACGCCTCGGCGCTAATCAGGACGGGCGGCCCGCATGGCTGCGGTCGCGCCGGTGTCGTCGCCCACGACCGCCATCGGGATTCCCGTGTCGTCGTCTTCGATATCGAAGGCGACGTAGCCCGGATCCGTGGCGGCGCGCTCGAGCTTCACGAGGGCCGCGTAGACCTCCTCCGAGCTGGGGCGATCCTCGTACTTCTTCTCGAGCATGCGCTCGACGAGCTGCACGAACGCAGCGGGAGCGTCGGGACAGCGGGGCGCGAGCTCCGGCGGCTTGCGATTCAAGTGCTGCACGAGGATCTCGACGGAGGTCTGGCCGATGAATGGGGCCCGGCCCGTCAGCGCCTGGAACGCGACGACCGCGAGGCCATAGACATCGGCGTGGCCGTTCGTGGGACCGCCGCGCGCCTGCTCGGGGGCCATGTACGTCGGCGTCCCGATGGCCTCGTTCATGTTCGTGAAGCGCTCGCCGGCCATCGCGTGCGCGATGCCCCAATCGATGAGACGCACGGGGAACTGCGGATCGTCCGGAGTCAGGAAGATGTTGTCGGGCTTCAGGTCGCGATGGGTGAAGCCACGGGCGTGCGCGGCCGCGAGGACGTCCGTGACGTGCTTCACGAGCTGCATGACCTGAGCGGGCGGAATGATCGCACCGTCGTGGATCCGCGCACCCAGCGCCTGGCCGTGAACGTACTCCATCGCGATCCACGGGCGGCCGTCCTCGAGGAGACCGCATTCGTAGAACCTCGGCAGGCCCGGATGCGACACGGACGCGAGGATCGTCGCTTCGCGCATCATGCGATCGACGGCGCGATCCATCCCGATCTGGTCCTCGCGGAGCACCTTGAGCGCGACCTCGCGCTCGGTGAGCGCGTGACGAGCCCGGTAGACCCATCCCATCCCGCCGGTCCCGATGACCGCCTGGATGCGATACGCCGAGATCGAGTCGCCGGGACGGATGGCACCGTGCGGGGCGGGCTCGGAACCGGGGCTCGCAGCGGCCTGCGCGGAAGTGGCCATGTGACGACGAATCACAGAGCACGCCGCGTGCCACCGGACCTCGGTGCGCTTGGCTGCTACAGGATACAGCGCTCCAGTCGTGTATCTACGCACACCGAACCTGGCGGCAAGGTTCGTGCATTTGGTCCGCCCGTCATGACGGACCGCTACGCTCCACTGGGCCCCGACACGGTGGTCGGTTCATACCGACTCGTGAAGGAGATCGGGCGTGGCGGGATGGGCCTCGTTTACGAAGCCGTTCACACGGTCCTTCCGCGGCGCGCGGCCATCAAGGTGATGCACCCCGAGCTGCGTCGGCAGCCGGGCATGGCCACGCGCATGGTGCGAGAAGCCTCGATCCTCGACGAGGTTCGCCACCCCGGTATCGTTCGCGTGTTCGAGTGCAATGTGCTCGAGGACAAGCGCCCGTGGATCGCGATGGAGCTCGTCGAGGGCGAGACGCTCGCGAATCGACTCCACTACATGACGCGGCTCCCGGCCCTCGAGGTCGCGACGCTGCTCGCGGAGGTCGCCGATGTTCTCGCCGCCGTGCACCCGCGCGGCGTGGTGCACCGTGACCTGAAGCCCGACAACCTCATCCTGACGCCGTCGGATCGCGACTTCCCCGTCCGCGTGATCGATTGGGGCGTCGCGCGCCTCGGCCCTGCTGGTCGGCTCACCCTCGACGGGCTCACGCCCGGCACGCCGATCTACATGTCGCCCGAGCAGGCGACGGGCAAAGGCATCGGCGCGCCCTGTGACATGTATTCGCTCGGGGTCATGGCCTACGAAGCCCTGACGGGGCAACCGCCCTTCGACGGACGCACGCTCGCCGAGGTCGTCTGCCAGCACCTGACGAGCGAGCCCGCGCCGCTCACGGACAAGTGCGACGCACCGCCGGAGCTGTGCGGTCTCATTCTTTCGATGCTCGAGAAAGACCCGGCAGTGCGCCCCGGCTCTCTCGAGGTCCGGCAGCTCGCCCGCGCCATCGCGCACGAGCTCGCGGGTGTGGCCTCCGCGTACGAGGAGATCACGATCACCGGCAGCGAGCCGGTCGCGGCGGCACCGTCGCAGATCGTCGAGGTACGCCCCCGCTCGTTGCGCCAGCGCTTGCCGCGCCCGGTCCCGGCCCTGCCCACAGGCGAGTCGGTGGTCGTGGACGCCGAGGCCCTCGAGTTCGGCTCGACCGAGCTCCTCCCGATCGTGCGGAAGCCGCGCTGGACGCCCGATATCGCCGTGAACGTCCCCGAGCGCCGCACCGGCCCGTATCGAGCGATTTCGCTCGATACGCGCGGTAAGTGAGGTCATCTCACGCTGCGCGCCGATGCGCGCTGTGGCGTGCGCGCACATCGCTCCGTGCGGGACAGACGCACGGTGCGGTGCGCACAGCCGCGGCCCGTCCGCACGGTGGAAGCCGCGTGACCGCATCCCGGCCCGGCGCAGCGAGGCACGGCACGTGCTCTTGGCTCGTCATCATGAACAAGCAGAACGGTAGTGCTGACGCCCTCGACGAGCGTCTCGATTCCATCAAGAGCAGCGTGAAGGGCCTCGTCGACCAGGGCAGCGAGAAGGTCGACGCGATCAAGACCAAGGTCATCGACGTGAAGGATCAGGCGGTGGAGCGTGGGAACGCGCTCCTCGACGGCGCGACGGACCTCGTCAAGGCCCATCCGTTCAAGGCGATCGGGATCGCGTTCGCGGCCGGATATGTCGGCATGCGCCTCTTCCGCCGGTAAGGAGCCGGCCCCATGGAGACGCAGCACGAACCCGACATCGCCGAGGCGAAGGCCTCGATGTTCGAGAAGCTCGACGAGCTGTCTCGCCGGTTCCAGACCGCGAAGTCCGCGATGAACCTGAAGGGCCACATCGAAGCGAACCCGCAGCTCGCCGCCGGGATCGCGTTGGGCGTCGGTCTCCTCCTGGGAGCTCGCGGGGCACGCAACGCCCGGACGGTGGTGCTCCCGGCTGGGTCTCCCGAGGCGGCCGCCAGGGCAGGCCTCCTCACGGGCTTGCTCGGACTCGTCGGCGGGCTCGTGTTCCGACTCGCGAAGGACGCGGTCGTGCGCGAGCTCAGCGGCTACGCGAAGGACTGGCTGGAGAACCAGAACCCGCGCGAGGCCACGGCGTCACGCCCGCCGGAGACCGCGGCGTTTCTTCGCCACTAGCCCGAGCGCTCCGAGGATCGCGATGCCGGCAAGACCGCTCGCGCCACCCGTCGAGCATCCGCCGTCGACATCGGTCGGCGTGGTGCCATCGGTGGTGTCGTCGGTCGTGTCGTCGGTCGTATCGTCGGTCGTGTCGTCGCCGGCGTCACCGCCAGAACCAGCGCGCTCGAGCTTGATGTCGGCGCACTGGAAGTAGAGGTCGTTGCTGGCCGGATCCGTCGTATACGGCGGCTTGTCGGTCATCAGCTGGATCACCTGCAGCGTGCAGTTGTCGCACTCGATGTCCGGCAGCGTGACGGAGTAGGACGTCATGCCGCCCTGCACGTCGGGGATCAGATCCTTCAGGACGAGCGGATCGGTGAGACCGGTGTCGCTCGTCGGGTCAGGCGGGAACGAGAAGTCCTGGCCGTCGGGGTCGAAGCTGATGCGGAAGTGCCCCGGGTGATTGATCGTCTCGTTCCACACGACCTCGATCGTCGCGCCCGGCTCGAGCACTGTCACGTTGGTGCCGCGCGTGCTGTTGGCCGGGCCGCATGGCCGCGACTTCTGCTCGGTCGTGCGGGCCGGCGGATACGACAGCTGAATGTGGGCCGCCGCGACGGACGGCACGAGGAGAGTTGCGGCGACGACGAGGGTCTTCACAGGCCGCGCATCATATCAGCGGCCCGGACGCACCAGCGGAGATTCGTCCTAGCCGCGCGGAGGCGTCGCGGGAACCGTGGCGACGGCGCAGACGTGAGCGCCGATGAGGCCAAAGCGGTCGACGGTGTACATCCAGACCTGGCCATCGACGACGGTCAGCTCCATGGCTTCGTCCATGGGACGCAGTCCGTCGAGAGCGATGGTCTGGAGCTGGAGGTTCTCGTCGAGGAAGCCGACGACGGGGAACCCACGCGTATCCAGGTAGCTGACCCAGTAGCGGGTCTCGTCGCGCACGATGCGTGGAGCGTACCCTTCGTTCGCGAGCAGGACGGGCTCACCCGTGCGCACGGACGCATCGACGCTGACCGGCACGCGCATGATCTGCCCGTCGCGCTCGAACACGATCTGGCCGTCGAGGAACTTCTCGTGGAGGGCAACGCGCGCATTCGTGCAGCCGAAGGTGCGCGTCTCCACGCCATCGGCGCCGACGCCGCCGAGCCGCTGGACGGTGCAGGTGTCGTAACCCGACCAGACGACGACCGCATCGTTCACCATGCGCGCCGCACCGAGCGTGTCGGGCTTCGCGACGGCGACCGATGATTCCTGGCTCTGCCGCCAGTCCATGCCGAACGGGAGCGCATTGATGCTCTCGCCCACGCGGTAGGCAGCGACGCGACCTTCCGCCGTCGGCAGCATCGCCTGATCCGCGATCAGATCACCAAAGGCGGTCCCGATCTGCACGTGCTGATCGAGGTTGAAGCTGTGCATGTCGTACGAGATCTCGCCGCTGTTCGTGATCGCAGACGTGATCAGCCGCTCGTCGATGAAGCTCGCCGAGACCGCGTTGTACTCGCCCACGAGCACCTCGTGGCCCTCGGGCCGGCCGACGACATTGCCGCGACGGTCGAACGTGAGGCCCATGACCTTGCCGCCGAAGCGAGGCACCGCGAACACCGCCGTCCCTTGCGGTGTGCCGCTCACGGCGAGCTTCACGTCGAGCCCCGGGCGGAAGTCGACCGACGACTGGATACCGCAGAGATCCGCGACGTAGCGCGCCTCGACACCCGTGGTCGGAGGCGGGTCAGTGGGTTCGTCGACTACCGGATCATCCTGATCCGGGAGGTCGATCTCGTCGGGTCTGGCGTCGATCGCACAGGCACCCAGTAGCAGCACAGACGCAAAAATAGGCCGCATCTTTTCATTATCCGGTTG
>JALHPV010000299.1 GCA_022842285.1 Kofleriaceae bacterium | reverse complement strand
GCCGTGCGGGCGGCGGGGTCGGTTAGATCCACCGTGTTGCGCGTGACCTCGCGGGGACGCGCGGGCGTCGGGGCATCGCTGCGACTGCCGCCACCACCACAACCAGCCGCCAGGACCAGGACGAGCAGGATTTGCTTCATGCCTCCTGAGGATGCGAGGCGGTCAGCGCCGGTGGACGCCGATCACGTGTTCTTCACGCGCGCCGGCAAACCCGGGCAAGCGTGCTCACGGGGTGCCCGGCGTGGGCGCCTCATCGACCGTCACACAGACGCCGACGCCCGCGATCGCCGGGCACACCTCGTCGTCGGCGTCGCAGCCGATGTCGGGGACGACGCAGATCTCGCCCTCGGCGCACTGCGCGTCGGTCTCGCACGTCACGGGCGGCGCGTAGCACTCCGTGTACGAGTCATCACCGCTCGTGCACGTCCAGCAGACCGTGCCGTCGTCCTGCTCTTCGGCCAGGTCGCAGGACACCGGGTCGGAGCTCACGGTGCAGTCGGCCGAGCCGATGAGCGTCCCGTCGGCGTCGAGGCACTGGTAGCAGCCGTCGTCCGAGACCTCGACGTACGTGCAGTCGCCCGGGTAGGGAACGATCACGCAACCATCATCATCCGACGGGGGAGGTGCCGGCGCGTCGCCAAAGTCCTCCGGGGGGCCGTCGGGCTCGTCGCCCGGGCTGCCGCCGGGAGACGTGCTCGCATCCCCGCACTCCTCGGAGGCGAAGACGCCGTCGCCATCCAGATCGGACAGGAGGCGACGGTTGCTCGAGGTGGGCTCGCTCGCGCAGCCGACAACGAGGGAGGAAGCGATCAGGGCGAACAGCTTGAGCTTGGTCATGCCAGGCACAAGAGCAGGGACCGTGCCGGACCAGCCCGGCGCGTAACTCGTTGATCCCGCTCGCGATGAGTCTCGAAAATTCGTCGAGGTAGCTCGCTCCCCCACAGAGCAGGCCTCGAGAATTCGATGGGGCCTCTTACAACCGCTCCAGGTACGCGGAGAGCGGGACCTGCACCCCGGCGGCGATGCCCCAGCGGATGGTGCCGTCGTTCGTATCGGTCGGTGGATACAGGAGGAGCATCGCCGGCGAGACATAGATCTCGACCAGCTCGCCGATGTCGAGGGCGAGGAAGATCGGGTGGACCATCACTGCATTGGATTCCTCCGAGTCGAGGACCGCGCGATATAGCAACCCCGAGGCGGCCGCCCCGACCTTGAAGGACAACCGATCGCCGAAGAACGAGGGACTCGCGTAGCCGACGCCCACCTGTTCCGCGAGCAGCGGGACGTTGCGGCGCTCCGTCGAGCCGTCATCGACCGCATCCGAGTTGAGCGCGCCGACGCCCACGGTGAGATGGAAGTAGCCGCGCCACGTGTGCTTCTTGCGGAAGTCATCGCCGTGCTGAGCGAGACGCTCGGCGAACTTGCCGCCGTCGATGCGCAGCTCATCACCCGTGCGCTCGACGGACTCCTGCAGCGCGTGGATGAGCTTCGTCGTCCAGCAGTCGACGCTCGTCTCCTTGGCGCACGCGTTGCCCTTGCCCTGGAGCGCGCCGATCAGGGTGTCGAGGCGGACGTGGCCGATCACGGCGAACAGGAGCTCGAGGCTCATGGGCTCGTGCGTGCGGATCGAGTCGATCACGGGCTCGAGCACGTCGTAGAGCGGCGCATCGAACACGCCGATGCGGTACGAGCCGAGCAGGCGGAGCGCGGAGATGACGTCGCCCGAGCGCGAGGTGAGGGCCGACGAGCGGGCCACGCGCTCCATGAGATCGAGGAAGCCGATGAGGCGAGCGGTGGCGGTGCGCGCGAAGCGCAGCTGCGCCTGCACCTCGCCGGGGAACAGCGTGTGGAGACCCTGGTCGACGGCGACGAGCGCGGTCTGCGCGGCGCGAAGCTCGCGGGCGAGGTCCCCGGACGCGTAGAGCGGGATGTTGTCGACGTCGAGCGAGAACGAGCCGTCCGGTGCCGGGAAGCGCGAGAACAGCGCGCGTACATCGGCGATCGCGGCCTCGAGGCGGTCGAGCGCGGGCAAGACGCCGTCGAGGGTCTTCTCGAGCGTGGTGATCTTCGTCGAGAACTCGACCATGTAGCGCGGCCCCCACGTCACGAAGCCGGCGGTGACGTCCTTGCGCAGGTTCGTCATCACGAGCGTGCCGAGGTCGAGGCCGCCCGGCGTCGTGGACGGGCTGCCGCTGCCCGCGGGCGGAACGACACCACCACCCCCGGTCGTGAGCTCGCGGTCTGCGCGCTCGATGAGGCGCACGATGCGGAGCACCTGGTCGATGTTGTCCTGACCGAGGCCGATGCGAATCGCCGGCGACCCGAGGGCCCCGCGTGCGGCGCTCGCCTGCTCCTTCAGGTACGCGAGGTCGACGCCGGTCTCGGCGTACGCGCTCGCGCGGGTGAGCGCGCGCATGGCCGACAGGCTCTCGCGCAGACCGTCAAGTCGCGAGCGCGAGCTCTGCACGAGCTGGCGCTGCCAGGCGTCGAGCGTGAGGCCCGGCGTCGAGGCGAGGTTCGCGATGGTGCGCGACCGACTCGACGCCTCGATCAGCCGGCGAATGTCCTCGAAGCCGCCATCGCGCAGCGCCTTCGCGAGGCGCAGGCCGTCCAGCACCTTGTCGACGCCGATCGCGCGCTCGGCGGTGGCCTTCTCGTTCAGTTGCGTACACAGCGGGTGCTCGCCCCACGGGCAGACGGGCAGCTCTTGCGAGAGCTGGCTCGGCTGTCCGAACAGGCGCGTGTTGCCGAGCCAGTAGTAGGCCACGTCGACGAGATAGCCGTGCATCACGGCGGAGAGCTCCGTGCCCACCGTGACGCCGAGGGCCTTCTGGTGCTTCGTGACCGTCGGCCCGATCTCCTTCGCGTCGAGCAGCGCGGCGGTGTTCGGATAGAGGCCGTCGATGAGGTTGGACGCGACGAACGCGCGCACGACGGTCATGCCGAGGTCCTGGAACTTCTCGCGCCGCAGCGTCGACGGATCGGCGAGGAGGCGGGCGCCCTGATCGAGGAGGTCGCGCAGGTAGCGATAGCGGGCCTTGCGCTCGGCCGTGAGGAGCTCGTCGACCACGAGCCGGATCGCGGCCTGGCGCGCGCGATCCAGCACCACGTCGACCACCAGGTCCGCGTCGAGCTTGCCGCGCGCGATCTTCGTCGGCATCTGCGCGGCGACGTCGGCCACGCTCACCGAGCCCGGGGTCTTCCGTGACCCCGGCTTCGCGACGGCCTCGGGATCGACGAGGTCGACATCGCCGCCCGCGCTCATCTGGTACTCGGCCTCGTAGAAGAGATCGCTGTGGATGAGCGCCTGGGCGCAGACGTCGACGGGAAGCTCGGGGTTCTCGATGCAGGCCGTGTCGAGCGCGATGCAGGCGCTCTTCTCGGCGCTATCGCAGCCGCGCCGCAGATACGAGGCGGCGGTCAGCAGGTCCTTCGAGACCCCGTCGCCGCTCTTGAAGCGACCCGCGGCACGCTCGCAGGCGCCGACGGTGCCGCCGAGACAGCCCTGGTGCTCGCGGAAGGCGTCGCGGTACCTGCACTCGGCGAGCGTCGGGTCGTCGCGGCACTCCCCGCAGAAGCTCGTCGGCAGCGAGAGCGAGCACGAGCGGTTGGCGAGCTCGCTCGCCTTGGCGGCGTCTCGTGTGGCCTCGGGCCCCTTCGTGCTGCGGAGGCTCGCGACGATGCGGCAGCCGTCGATGTCGCCGGTCATGCAGCGCTTCTCGCCGATCGCGAGTGCCATCGCCGGATCGGCAGTGATCCCGAGCCGCGTGTCGCCGGTCGCGAAGAGCCGCGCCACGGGCGTGCAGAGCTCGTGCGCTTCGGGAGAGCACGAATCGGCGAGCGCCTTCGCGGCGGCCTTCGCCTTGTCGATGTCGCGGTAGTTGTCGCTGAGCGTGCGGTTGGCCGCGATGCCGCATGCGAGCTTGTTCCCGGCCGTGCACGACTTGGCGGCCGCCGCGATCACCGCCGCCGAGTCGGCCGGCGTGGCGTAGGTGCTGACCTTCTGGCACGCAACGAGGTTGCCGTCCTTGGTGCACGCGGCGACCAGGCCGGCATTGGACACGGTCTGGATGCGCTGCGACTCCGCGTCGGTCATGCCGCGGAAGGCGAGGTCGCGCAGGACCACGCATGACTCGGGGCGCTTTCCGACGGTGCACCCCTTCTCGGCGAGCTTCACCGGATCCTTGGCCGCATCGGCCTGACCGGGCGTCGCGAGGTCGCGCGCGGCCCACGAGGCGACCGCGCAGCCCGTCTGATCCTTGTCGGTGCAGTGAGCGACCGCCAGCGTGTACGCGCGATCCGTCGCGATCTTCGCGAGCCGTGCGTCGGCCTCGACCTCGAAGAGCCAGCCATGGGCGTGGAGGTTCGCGGCCGCCTTGCAGGCGACGAAATCCGTGCCTCCGCTACCGCGCGACGGCGGGGGAGGTGGCGCCAGCGTGGGGCCTGGGGACGTGCTGGGCTTCGGCGCCGCGAGCGGGCGTGGTCCACTCGTGGTGGGAGTCGCTTCGATGGAGAGGCCGCAGGCGGCGCGAAAGAAGCGCAGCGCCTTGGCGCGATCGGGCGCCGTGTTGTTCCGGCCCCAGTACAGCCCATCACCGGCGAGCGCGCAGGCGGCGAGGGACCCCTCGCCGTCGTTGCAGGCGGCGGTGCACGACGCGACGTCGGTACACGTCGTGGTTGTCGTCGGGGCGGCGGGCGCCGGCGGGGTCGGCGCGGGTGCTGGTGGGGGCGGCGCGGGCGGCGTGGTCTGGGCGGCGGCCACCATCGTCGCGAACACGAGAAGAGAAGCAGCCAACGCCGTGCACACCCTGCGCGTCATCATCGGTGCGGGCATCGTATCGCCGAACAGCTCGGCTATGCTCCGGGGCGATGCTCGAGCAGGATGCCTGTGCGCTTCTCAAGGCGCGCTTCGAGGCGGTGGGTCTCCAGATCACGGAACACAAACCGTTCGTCGAGGACGGTGTCGCAGTCGAGCTCGACGGCTTCGATGCGGCCCGCCGCATCGGCTACGAGTATGTCACCGACGAGGCGGGGGACTCCTGGGACGTCGACGCCGAGGTCATCGCGACCCTCGCAGCGCGCCGCGCCGCCGGCACGCTCTTCATCTTCGTGATTTCGGAGGCCGATGCTCCTGACGCCGAGACCCTGGGACCGGCCGCTGACGCATTCCTCGACGAGCTTCGCGGCCGGGGCGTCCTCGAGGCACCGAAGAAGCAGGCAGCCCGGCCGAAGGCACCCGCCAAGCCCAAGGCACCGGCCAAGCCGAGGGCGCCTGCGAAGGCCAAGGCGCCTGCGAAGGCCAAGCCTGCCGCTAAACCCAAGGTCGCGGCGAAGCCCAAGAAGAAGTAAGCTGGGTCGATGGCGAACCAGTTCGAGGCGCTGCGCCGATCCTTGATCGAGCGCTCCGTGCGCGGACCTGGCACCACGGCTCCAGCGGCGCGCGAAGCGGCGTTCGCGAACACGGGCGTGCCCGAAGGTGCCAAGGATCTCGTCGACACCGTCGCAAAGAACGCGTGGAAGGTGACCGACGAGCAAGTGGCGGCCGCGGCGCAGCAGCTCCCCGAGGACGCGGTGTTCGAGCTCGTCGTCTGCGCGGCGATGGGGCAGGCCTCGCGGCAGCTCGAGGCGGCGCGGGCGGCACTCGCAGCGGTCACGAAGGAGCAAGCATGAGGCTCGCGGTCTTGAACAGTGGGCACACGCTCGGCACGAAGGCGCTGTTCGCGCTCATCCGGGTGGTGTCGGGCCATCGCGCCCCAGATGTCGTGAAGACGCTGAAGTACCGCGGCGAGTACTGGGGCACGCCCATGAGCGAGCTGTTCCAGGAAGTGATGCGTGGTCCCAGCGAGTGGTCGATCGCCGAGCGCGAGCTGATGGCCGCGTACGTGTCGAAGACCAACGAATGCGAGTTTTGAACGGCCGCTCACGGCGCGGTCGCGTCGCAGATTCTTGGTGATCCGGCGGTGGAGGCGGTCCTGGCGGACCCGTCGACGGCGCCCATCTCGGCGCAGCTTCGTCTCGTCCTGCCGTTCCTGCGCAAGGTCACGCGCGAGCACGCGCAGGTGACCGCCGACGATGCGCGGGTGCTGATCGCGGGCGGCGTGACGAGCGCGCAGATCGAACAGGCTCTGGCCGTGTCGTGGGCGTTCAACGTCATCACGCGCCTCGCCGACACGTTCGAGTTCGAGGTCGGCCCGCGGGCCTCGTTCGACGCGAGTGCGAAGCAGCTGCTCGGTCGCGGCTATCTCTAGGCGGCGGCGGTCCGCTGAGCGGCGCGCTCGATCGCCACCACCATGCGGCCCTTGGCGGGCGCGAGCGTGATGCCACGCCGGACGACCTTTGCTGGACCGTCGACGAGCGAGAGCCGTGCGCGCTGGACGACCGCCGCGAGGACGATGCGCATCTCGAACTGCGCGAAGGCCATCCCGATGCAGCGCCGCACGCCGCCCCCGAAGGGGAGCCACGTGTACGGATCTGGCTTCACGCCGAGCCAGCGCTCGGGGCGGAACTCGTCGGGAGCGGGGTACGCATCGGCGCGGTGGCCGGCGAGGTAGATCGACGGCGCGAGCTGCGTGCCGGCGGGCAGGAGCCACTCGCCGAGCTGATACGGCCGGGCGAGCTGGCGACCGACGAGCGGAATGATCGGCCGCACGCGCAGCGTCTCGCGGATGACGCAGTCGAGGTACTCCTCGCGACCGGCGTCGAGGTCGGCGCGCAGGCGCTCGAGGGCGGGCGGATTCGCCAGGAGCTGATCCAGGGCCCAGGCGAGCGAGGTCGCGGTCGTCTCGTGGCCCGCGAGGAGGAGCGTCACGAGCTCGTCGCGAAGCTCGATGTCGGTCATGGCCTCGCCGTGATCGTCGCGCGCCGCGAGCATCATCGCGAGGACGTCGGTGCCGCCGGCCGGACTGCGGCGCCGCTCGGCGATGATCGCGAACAGCTGGTCGTCGATGGCGCGCTTCAGCTTCGTCAGACGCAGCCACGGAATCGCGAACGGATCGATGCCGAGCATGCCGGGGAAGAGCAGGAGCGGGTTCGCGGCGATATCGAGCATCGCGACGAGGTCCGTGCGGAGCTTGCCGTGTTGCTCGGGTCGCTCGAGTCCGAACACCGTCCGCAAGATCACGTCGAGCGTGATGTCCTGCATCGATTGCGCGAGCGAGAACGGCCGGTGCAGGGGCCAGCGACCGATCGAGGACTCGGTGATGTCGCGCATGCTGGTCGCATAGGTCTGCATGCGCTCGCCGTGAAACGCCGGCAAGAGCAGGCGGCGCTGCCGCAGATGTTCCCCTCGATCGAGCGTGAGCAGCGAGTGCTTGCCGAGGATGGGTTCGAGGAGGACGGCATTGCCCGCGCCGGCGAGCAGGGTGTCGGGATCGCCGGTGAAGATCTGCTTGATGAGCGCCGGGTCGCCGACGATCACGAAGTGCCGCCCCTGGAAGCCTTTGAACGAGAAGACATCGCCGTACCGGGCGCGGCACTCCTCGAGCATCTTCAAGGGGCTCAGGATCCAGCGTCCGATCTGAACGACCGGTGGTAGACGCGGCCCAGGTGGCAGGCTCATGGCCGCCATCCTAACCACTCGCCGATGCCGGAGTACCGCTCCTCGCGCACGACATGCGCCGGTAGCAGAGCTATCGACGGGTGAGGTAGAGGGCGGCTGTTCGCAGGTCAGCGAGGTCGAACGGTTTGGCGAAGAACGCCGCGGCTCCGAGGCGTGTGGCCTTGGCGCGCGCGAGCTCGTCACCGAAGGCGGTGATGGCGATGAAGGGCACGCCCCACTCGGCAGCGCGCAGACCGGCGAGGGCTTCGAGTCCGCCCATCACCGGCATGGCGAGATCGCTGATCACCAGATCGAATGGCGCACTCGCTCGCAGCGCGGTGCCGGCGACCGTCTGCAGGAGCTCCCGGCCGTTACGGGCCTCGACGACTTCGAAGCCATCGCGCCGCAGGGTCGCCGCGAGCAACGTGCGGAACACATCGTCGTCCTCGGCGATGAGGGCGCGGGCCCGAACGCGATCGCTCGACGCACGCACGAGGCGAGATCCTTCCGTCATCGCGCGCCCTAGGAGCAAGGGCCGTGCCCGGCCGGGCGGAACCAAGTCAGCGAGGCCACAGGCCTATCGGTGAGGCGATTTGCAACGTGTGGCGGAGTACCGCTCACTCGACGGGCGATTTGCCATACCGCTCGAGCTTTCGATACAGCGTGGTGCGGTCAAACCCGAGGATGCGCGCCGCTTCCTTCTTGTTGCCTCCGACGGCGGCGAGCACGCGCTCGATGTAGCGGCGCTCGACCTCGTCCATCGGGATCAGATCGTCGGGCGCATCGCTCGTCAGGACAAGCCGGCTCGGCTGATGGTCGCGGACGCGGTCGGGGAGGTCCGAGACCGTGATCTCCGCGTACTCCGTCAGCGCGACCGCGCGCTCGATGCAGTTCTGGAGCTCCCGCACGTTGCCCGGCCACGAATACGCGACGAGCTTCTGCGCCGCTGCTGTCGAGATGCCCGTGACGTGCTTGCGCGCCGTCGTGCCAGCTCGCTGGACGAAGTGATGGGCGAGCAAGAGCACGTCATTGCCGCGCACGCGCAGGGGAGGCAACTCGAGGTGTACGACGTTGATCCGGTAATACAGGTCCTCGCGAAAGCGGTGCTCCTTCACGGCCTCCTCGAGGTCGCGATTCGTCGCCACGACGATGCGGACGTCGAGCTCGATCTCGGTGTCGCCCCCGATGGGACGGACCTTGCGCTCCTGGAGCGCGCGCAGGAGCTTGGCTTGCAGCGCCAGGGGCAGCTCTCCGATCTCGTCGAGGAACAGCGTGCCGCCGTTCGCCTGCACGAACAGGCCCGTCCGCGACGAGCGGGCATCGGTGAACGCACCGCGCACGTGGCCGAAGAGCTCGCTCTCGAGGAGCGCTTCGGGCAGGGCCGCGCAGTTGATGGGAACGAAGGGGCCCGCCGCGCGGCGGCTGCGTTCGTGGATGGCGCGGGCGACGAGCTCCTTGCCCGTGCCGCTCTCGCCGGTGACGACCAAGCTCGCGTCGGAGTCGCGCATACGCTCGAGGAGCTCGAACACCCGGCGCATGGCGTCGCTGTCGCCGAGGAGGTTGCCGAACTGAGGCGCGCTGCCGACCGCCTGCCGCAAGCGCTTGACCTCCTCGCGGAGAGCGCGGTGCTGGATGGCGCGCTCGAGACTGACGATCAGCGCCGC
>JALHPV010000298.1 GCA_022842285.1 Kofleriaceae bacterium | reverse complement strand
CGGCGCCGGCCGCGGGTTCAGCGGCTCCGGCCGGTGGCACCGCGGTCGCGGTCGCGCCCGACCCGGCCCTCGCGATGGCGAAGGTCACGATCGAGCTCAAGCTGGCCGCGGCCGTCGCCAAGGCGAAGATCAAGATCGACGGCAAGGACGTCACGGGGCTCGTCCACGACATCAAGCTCGCCGATCCGAAGAAGGGGCAGTCGATCAAGATCAAGATCGAGGCGTCGGGCTACAAGGATGTCGACAAGACGGTCACGATCGAAGCGGGCAAGCCCGTCACGGTCGCGCTCGAGATGCCGAAGAAGTCGACGTCGGTCGCGTCCAAACCGCCGCCGCCTGACTCGCTCGGTGGCACGGGCAAGAAGACCGACAAGAAGACGGACAAGAAGAAGACCGACAAGAAGAAGACGGGCAGCGGTCTCATCGACATCTAGACCGTCCGCTTATCGGACAGACGCGCGGGCTCACCCATCGTGGTGGGCCTGTCGCCGTTTCGGTCCCCGGGAACGGCGATCGTCGTTCCGGCATGCCTCGACTTCGCGGGGCGCTTCAACTGGGGCAGGCTCGGCTCGTGGAGCACACGCTCGATGATGCGATCGGGGAGCTGGTACGCGAGCATGCGGGTCTCGGCCTCGCGCTCGAGGCGTACCTCGGCAACCTGCGGACCCTGGCGCGAGCGCACGCGGACCGCGACGTCCTCACGCCCACGGAGTGGCTCGCACTGCTCCGGGCCGCGTTCCAGCCTGCCCCGGAGGTCGCAGCCATGATGGTGGTTGGCACCGACGCCTATCGCGCCTGGGACAACTGCGTCGCGGAGCAGATCCGAGACCTCGCCGAGATGAGAGCCGCTGGCGCTCTCGATGACGAGCACCGCTACTTCGGGATCAATGCGCCGCGAGGCGCTCGCTGGTTCAACTTCGATCCGTCCACGTACCTCGAGTGCGCCGCGGCCGGTACCTTCGAGGATGCCGACGAGCCGCCAGCGCTCACCTGGCCGACGCTGACCGCGTTCCTCGAGGCCGGCCGGTTGTACGAGTGACGGTCTCGCTCAGCCTTTGACGGCGCCCGCGGTGATGCCGCCGACGAGATACTTCTGCAGGACGTAGAACGCGATCATCACGGGGAGGGACGTGATCACGGCGCCGGCGGCGAAGAGGCCCCAGTCGGCGGAGAACTCCGTGACGGTCGACTGGATCAGGACGGGCAGCGTGTACTTCGACTGGTCCGTCATGAACGTCGAGGCGAGGATGAACTCGTTCCACGCCGTCATGAACGAGAAGAGGGCCGTCACGGCGATGGCGGGCCGCGAGAGAGGCAGCATGATCTTGCGGAAGATCATCCACTGCGAGGCGCCGTCGATGCGCGCGGCCTCCTCGAGCTCGGCGGGGAGCGAGTCGAAGTAGCCCTTGAGGGTCCAGACGCAGAAGGGGATGGCGGTCGTCGAGTAGACGAGGACGAGGCCGATGGTGGAGTTGAGGAGGCCGAGGCCGTTCAGGATCACGTAGAGCGGCATGAGCAGCAGCGTCGACGGGAACATCTGGACGACGAGGAACGACGTCAGGCCGGCTTTGCGGCCGGGGAACTTGAAGCGCGACAGGGCGTACGCGGCGGTGCAGGAGAGCGCGACCCCGACGACGGTGGTGGCGAGCGAGATGACGATCGAGTTGAGCGCGCCGCGGAGGAACATCAGCTCGCCGGTGGCGGAGCGCTGGGAGAACAGCTCGCGGAAGTGGTCGAGGGTGACGGAGGACGGGACCGGCGACGCGGAGAGCGCGAACTGCCGGCCGGGCTCGAACGCCTTCTTGAGGACGATCATCACCGGGTAGAGGATGATCGCGCAGGCGATGATGAGGCCGAGGTAGACGAGGATCTGGCCGAGGGGGCTGGGGCCGCGCCGCTTCATTCGGTCGCTCCCTTGGCCCGCACGAGCCGTTTGCCGAAGACGTTCCAGAGCAGGAGGATGAGGAAGATGAGCGTGCCCTCGGCGGCGGCCATGCCGTAACGCTCGCCGCGATCGAAGGCCCAGCGGTAGGCGTCGGTGACGAGGGTGTTCGTCGAGCCACCGGGGGCGCCCCCCGAGACGAGGTGGATGACGTTGAACATGTTGAACGTCCAGATCGAGCCGAGCACGATGGCCGGTCCGAGCGCCGGACGGAGGTAGGGGAGGGTGATGTGGCGGAAGCGCTGCCATGCGGAGGCGCCGTCGACAGCCGCCGCTTCGTACTGCTCCTTCGGGATGGACTCGAGGGCGCCGATCGCGACGACGAGCATGAAGGGGAAGCCGAGCCACGTGTTCGTGATGACGTTCGCGGAGAACGAGGCGATCCACGAGCCGAACCAGGTGACGCCGTCGAGGCCGGCGAGATCGAGGAGCGAGTTGATCGCGCCGTACTCGCCCTCGAACATGCCCTTCCAGATGAGCGCGGTGATGTAGTTCGGGACCGCCCACGGAACGATGAAGAGCATCCGCCACATCCCCTTCGCGCGCAGCCACGGGCGCGTGAGCAGGAGCGCGAGGAGCACGCCGAGGACGACGTGGAAGGTCACGTTGACGACCGTCCAGAGGACGGTGACGCCGACGATGAACCAGAAGTTCAGTGGATCATCGAGCGCCCGACCTCCACCCGAGAGCAGCTCCCCGAAGTTGGAAAGGCCGACGAAGGTCCAGGAGCCGTGGTGGTGATCGTAGAAGCCGATGAAGAGGCCGATCACGAACGGCGCGGCGACGAGCACGAGCATCGAGATGGCGGCGGGGCCGAGGAAGCCGAGCGCGGTCCGGTGCTCCCGCACGCCGTGGATGAAGCGATCGGTGAGGTTGCGATGCTGCGCGAACGCGAGACCGGCGGCGATGATCACGATGAGCGTCGCCGCGACCACCGACCCCCACAGGATCGTCGGAATGGCGAGCACGCCGATGCCAGCGAAGGTGCCGAGCCGCGCGGGCCAGGCCACGCCGACGGGGGGCGCCCCGGAGGTAGCGGCGCCGGATGGCGACGCGGTTCGATCGACGAGCGCACCGGCGGCGGTGAGCGCCGCCCCGAGCCCGAACACGCCCAGCATCACGACCCAGGGATAGGGCGCCGGTGAGGCGGGCGCGGTGATGGCGATGACGATGTGATCGGCGGCGTGATCGGCGGCGATCGCCCGCCCGGACCCGTCGGGCACCAGCTCGACGATGCGCGCGGGCGTGGTGCGCGATCCGGACGATGCCGCCGCTCGATCGAGGCGCGTGGCCGTGTCGTAGAGGAGCTTCGCGTCGGGATCGCTGCCCGGCGCGAGCGGGCGCCAGACCAAGGGCCCTCCGGCGGGCGCCATCGAACGGCGGCGGAGGAACGAGTGCTTGGTCGAGGGCGTGGCGCGGCTCACGAACACGGCGCGCGAGCCGGGCATGGCGGTGCGGCCGCCGAGGGCGTCGCTGACGACGGCGTTGGCGGCGCGCGTCTGGCGTTCGACGAGGTCGTGGTTGCGGAACGCCACGAAGGCGACCGTCACGATGATGAAGGCAGCGAGCGCCCCGAGACCGAAGTCCCGCAGGTGGCGGCGCATCAGCGGGGCCCCGTGAGGTAGCTCTCGACCTCGCGTTCGACCGACTGGACGGTGTCGGCGGGCTGGGCGCGACCGGCGAGGATCTCGACGAGCGCGGTCTTGTACGGCGTCCACACCATGCGCATCGCGGGGGCGGTGGGCATCGGGACGGTGTGCGCGAGCTGCGCGCGGAACGCGGCGAGCACCTTGTCACTCTTCACCGCCGGGTCGTTGTAAGCGGCGAGGTTCGGCACCACCTGCCGCGCGCGCTTGGCGCGCACGATCGCCGAGGCGTCGGACGTGAGCGCGGCCATCGCCTCGAAGGCGAGATCCTTGTCCTTCGCGCGCGCGGACATGAGCACGGCCTCCGCGCCGAGAAACGGGGACGCCCATTCGCCCGTCGCGCTGACCTTCGGCAGCGTCGCGACGGCCCACGGCACTCCGTCGGCGATGTCGGCGACGAACCACGGACCGGAGATGACGGTGGCGGCCTTGCCCTCGTTGAAGAGCGTGGCGACGAGCGGACCTTCCGCCTGGGCCGGCGCCGCGCCGGCGACGACAAGCGAGCGGGCGAACTCCATCGCGCGCGCCGCCTCGGGGGTGGCGATGTCGACCGTGCCGTCGGCCGCGAGCACGTGGCCCCCGAAGCCGTGGAGCCACGGCGCATGACCATAGAGATCCGCGTTCGCGTAGGCCACCGCGTAGCCCGCGCGTTGCCGCATGGCGGGGGTGAGCGCGAGCAGCTCGTCGGTCGTCGTCGGCGGGTTCGCCACGAGGTCCGTCCGGTAGAAGAGCGCGAGCGACTTCGTCGCGAGGGGCAGCCCGTAGAGCGAGCCCTCGTGCACCATCGCCGACGTCGCCGCCGGTACGAACGCATCGGCGCGCGCGTCGTCGACCCAGAACTCGATCGGCTCGATCACGCCGGCCGTCGCCCAGTCGCCGATGCGGTCCTGCGGGTAGATGAACAGGTCGGGGCCGTTGCCGCCGGGGATCGCCGACGTCAGCTTGTCCGCGAAGGCGCCGTAGGGCACCGCCACGAGCTGCAGCGGATGGTCGGGATGCGCCGCATTCCACGTCGCGGCTGTCTCCTCGAGGGCGTCCTTCTCGGCGCCGTTGTACGCGTGCCACAGGAGGATTCCTTGCGGGCGCTCGCACGCCGCCAGCAGTGCGAGGAGGAGCAGCGCCCGCTTCACAGGCGGAGCTCCGAGGTGCCGTCGAACACGTGCACCGCTGTCGGGTCGAGCGCGACCTTCACCTGATCACCAGGGCGCGGCGCGGCACTCGCGTCGGCCCGCACCGTCAGCGGGCCCGCCGCCGACTCGACGTACAGCACGACCTCGGCGCCCAGCACCTCGCGCATCACGACCTTCCCGCCGATGGCGTCGCTCGCGTCCGAGAGCGAGAGGCGCTCGGGGCGGATGCCGATGACGACCTGGTTCTTCGCATCCGCTGCCGCCGGACGCAGCGTGGGCGCGGCCCGCGGGAACGGCAGCGAGAATCCCTCGCCGGTGATGACGCGGTCGCCGAGCGTCGCGCCGAGGAAGTTCATCGTCGGGGTGCCGAAGAATCCGGCCACGAACTTGTTCGCCGGCTGCTCGTAGATGTCGACGGGCGAGCCGATCTGCTGGACGACGCCCTCCTTCAGCACGACGATCATGTCGGCGAGGGTCATGGCTTCGATCTGATCGTGCGTGACGTACATCGACGTCGTCTTCGACTCCTGGTGGATGCGCGCGATCTCGCGGCGCATGTCGCTGCGCAGCTTGGCGTCGAGGTTCGAGAGGGGCTCGTCGAACAAGAACAGCTTCGGCTTGCGCACGACGGCGCGCCCGATCGCGACGCGCTGCCGCTGTCCTCCCGAGAGCGCCTTCGGCTGCCGCTCGAGGTAGGGCGTGAGTCCGAGCGACGCCGCGGCCGCGTTGACTCGCGCCTTGATCTCCGCGTCGGCGAGCTTCTTGATGCGGAGCCCGAACGCCATGTTCTCGAACACGGTCATGTGCGGGTAGAGCGCGTAGCTCTGGAACACCATCGCGATGTCCCGGTCGGCCGGCGCCATGTGCGTGACGTCGCGACCGTCGATGGTGATCACACCTGCAGTGGGCTCCTCGAGGCCGGCGACCATACGTAGCGTTGTCGACTTGCCGCAGCCGCTGGGGCCGACGAGCACCGCCATCTGTCCCGACGCGATGTCGAGGTCGAGGTCCGGAATCACCATGCGGGCGACCCCGTCGTACTGCTTCCGGACGCCGCGGAGCTCGAGGTCACTCATGGTTCGCGGCTGCTACGAGCAAGCCTCACGCCATCCCAACTAGCGAGAGCGACACGGGAACCGTGGTGCAGCGTTGCCGGATGCAACGAGTGAACGTTTAGGATATCGCCCATGACCAAGATCACCTGGGGAGCCGTGATGGTGCTGGCCTGCCTGACGGGGAGCGCGCTGGCGGACGAAACGAAGGACGAGGCTGCCTGCCGGAAGGGGAAGGGCAAGGTTTGCCTCAAGCTCGGGATCGCGGCCCTGAACGGGCAGGGCGTGCCGAAGTCGGCGGAGAAGGCGTTCGAGTACTACCAGCTCGCGTGCAAGGCGAAGGTCGCCGAGGGCTGCGGCTTCGCGGGCACGATGCTCGTCCTCGGCGACGGTGTCACCGCCGATGCGGCCGCCGGCTTCGCGATGCGCGAGAAGGCCTGCGCGGGCAAGCACGCCGCATCCTGCAACGACCTCGGGACCTCGTGGTCGGAGGGCAAGGAAGGCGCGAGTCAGGTCGACCACGCGAAGGCCAAGCCGTTCTACGAGAAGGCGTGCAAGCTGAAGGATGGCCTCGGCTGCTTCAACCTCGGCAACGTGTACCGCCTCGGCGAGGGGGTCGCGGTCGATCAGAAGAAGGCGATCCCGAACTTCCAGAAGTCGTGCGACTACGGTGCGGCGAAGGGTTGCACCGAGCTCGCGATCATCTACTACGAGGGCACGGTCGTCGCGAAAGACGAGGCAAAGGCCATCAAGCTCCTCGAGAAGGGCTGCAAGCTCGGCAGCGAGATTGCTTGCAAGAACCACAACCTGCTCGCGAAGGCCAAGCGTCCCTAACCATGGGGAATTCCCGGAGCCGTGCCGGGAGCAGCCACTGATTGACCGATCGCACGCGCTGGGTTACCCGTATGGTGATCCATGGCGCCATTGAGGGCTCGACGGACTCCGTTCCTCGCTGGTCGCCGGCGTGCGCGCCGGATTCACCAGATGAACACGGTGGAGCTGCCGCGACCGCTCGAGGCGGCCTCGACGCCGATCGAAGGCGGCGCGCTGCGGGTCCTCGGGTCGGGCGAAGTGGCCTTCCAGGCGATCGTCGACCGCGTCCGCAACGCCACCCAGTCCGTCGAGATCCGCGCGTTCCTGTGGCGCGATGACGAGGCGGGCAACATCCTCGGCGAGGCCGTGCTCGCGGCGGCGGAGCGCGGCGCGCAGGTCACGATCCACAAGGACAAGATCGCGGCCGTCTACGAGTACACCGGCGGCAACAAGCAGAGCTTCTTCCACAAGCGCGTCGACATGGTGCGCGGCTTCCAGGCGTGGTTCCTCGGTGCCGTCTACCGCGCGCCGGGTTCCTTCAAGCAGCGGCCGAATCCACTCTCGCAGCGGGTGCTCGCGCATCCGAACATCCGCGTCGAGCACCAGCGCAAGCGCTTCGATCACAGCAAGGTCTACATCGTCGACGATCGCTACATGGCGCTCGGGTCGATGGGCATCGGCGACAACCACCGCCACGAGTGGATCGACGTGATGGTCGAGGCGGAGGGCGCGAAGCACATCGCGCGGCTCCGCGAGCGCATGAGCGGCCACGACGAGTTCGATCCCTCGCGGGGCCTCGACTTCCTCGTGCACAGCCGCGAGGCACATCGGAAGAAGAGCTGTCCGATGGTGAGCCACCGGCTCGCGCTGATCGATGCGGCGACGTCGTCGCTCACCGTCGAGATGGCGTACATGGGTGACCAGCGCTTCACGGCCGCCCTCGCGCGGGCGGTGAATCGCGGCATCCACGTCAAGCTGGTGACGTCCGACATGGCCGACGTGCTCGGCAACACGAATCGCGCGCAGTGCGACGTGCTGATGCGCCTGACCGGGGCGCCGCAGAACCTCACCATCGTGCTCCTGCAGCGCATGGTGCACAGCAAGGTCGTCGTCATCGATCACCGGTACAGCGATATCGGCTCGGCGAACTTCACGCCCCTCTCGCACGGCGTGTACGACGAGATCAACCTCTACGCCGACTGCGAGCCGTTCGCGCGCGCCCTCGAGACGGAGATCGAGCGGCACGTCGAGGACTGCGGCCGGATCGTCGACCAGCGGCTCACGTGGCGCAAGGTGTACTCGGGACTCGAGCGCGCCATCATGGCGTACCAGTCGCGCCGAGGCGGGTAGGGCCCCATCGTGGTGACCACCGTCGAGAGCGGCGACCGCGCGAAGCAGGAGCGACGTCGGCAGATCCTGACGGCGGCGAAGGCCGTCTTCGCGGAAGCCGGCTATCACGGCGCCTCGATCAACGCGATCATCGAGCGCGCGCAGATCGCTCGCGGCACCTTCTACCTGTACTTCGAGAGCAAGTCGGCGGTCTTCGATTCGATCCTCGACCAGGCGATGACGGAGCTGCGCGCGCGCATTCATCGCATCGAGGTCGATGATCCGAGCGCGCCCGCGCCCCAGGTGCAACTCCGGCAGCAGGTGCTGTCGACACTCGAGTACTTCATGGGCGACCGCGCCCTGGCCACGCTCCTCCTCACGTCGGGATCGACACCCGAAGCCGAAGCCAGCGAGAGGTTGGAGGCCTTCTTCGCCGAGATCCGGAGCCTCATCGCGCGCGCCATGACAACGGGCATGGAGATCGGGCTCATTCGCAAGTGCCAGCCGGCGCTGGTGGCGGCGGCGATGCTCGGGATGATCCGCGGCGTGATCGAACACCTGATCGCCCAGGGGCCGCAGCCGCCGGTCGACGACACCGTTACCGAGATGATCACCATCGCGCTGCGCGGGGTCCTGAAGTAACCCCGTCGCGGCCGCCGCGCTATTCGACGCGTGCGGGGGCGACGGTCGCGGTGGTTGGATTGTCGTCGAGGGCCGGGCTGTGCTCGCCGCCGAGGGTCACGGTCGCCCGCCCCGTGCGCGTGCTGAAGTGAATGCGCCCGATGCCGCCGCCGCCGCCACCGGTATCACCCGTCGCCGCGTCGAGCGCATCTGTACCGGCGAGCGTGAGGGCGGCGCCGCCATGGCCCCCGTCGCGGCCCGGATCGCCCGCGGGGCCGGGCTGACCTGCGGCGCGCACGCGTGAGAGCTGACCGTTTTCGCCCTTCCCCGTCCCGTTGGCGTTGCCGCCGCTGCCGCCACCGCCCCCGTTCGCGGCGAGGTCCCCGACGCCGGTGACCTGTGGGGCTTCGAGGACGATCGTCCCGCCGGCCCCACCCCCGCCACCGCCGTCGGGGCCACCGCCGCTGTCGCCGTCGCCGCCGCACCCACCGGCGTCGATCGCGCCCGCGCCCTCGAATCTGATCTCGGTGTTCGAGATGAGGTGCACCGCTCCACCGCCGCCGCCACCGCGTCCGTAGCCGCCACCACCACCACCACCACCGCCGCCGCCGCCGCCCCTGAGCGTCAGGATCGCGGACCCATCGGCCACCCCGCCATTGCCGATGTCGATCGCGACGTTGCCGCCGCTGCCACCGGCACCGCCATTGCCACCACCGCCGCCCCCTGTCGTGGCGGGGTGAGTTACCCCGCCGCCCCC
>JALHPV010000297.1 GCA_022842285.1 Kofleriaceae bacterium | reverse complement strand
GGGACGATGGCTTCGACCGAGCGCTCGGCGAGGAAGCCGTGGCCGACCTCGCGGCGCGACTGGCCGCGGAGCATCTTCACTTCGCCCGTCGAGAACGGCGGGAAGTTGTAGTCCATGTAGAAGGTCTTCTTCTGGTCGCCCAGGAGAGTGTCCATCTTCTTCTCGTCGTACTTCGTGCCGAGCGTGACGGCCACGAGGGCCTGCGTCTCGCCGCGGGTGAAGAGCGCCGAGCCGTGGGCGCGCGGGAGGACGCCGGTCTCGACGGAGATCGCGCGGATCTCGTCGGGGTTACGACCGTCGATGCGCTTGCGCGTGGACAGTGTGGCGCTGCGGGCGAGCTTCTTCTCGAGCTTGGCGAACGCGGCGTCGACTTCCTTCTGGCGACCGGCCCACGGCTGACCTTCGGCGGTCATCGCGGCGCGGGTCTCGGTGTGCGCCTGCGAGATGCCCTCGCGGCGCAGCTTCTTGTCGCGGATCGCCATCGACTTCGTGATGCGGTCGGCGGCGAGCTCCTTCACCTTCGCGGCGATCGCCTCGTCGGCGACCGGCTTCACGAACGGGCGCTTCTCCTTGCCGACGGCGGCGCGGAGCTTCTCCTGCAGCTCGATGAGCGGCTGGACGGCCTGGTGCGCGAACATGAGGGCGTCGATGACGACGGTCTCGGAGAGCTCGTGGAGCTCGCCCTCGACCATCATGATCGCGTCCTTGCTGGCGGCGACGACGATGTCCATGTCGGACTTCTCGCGCTCGGCGAACGTCGGGTTCGCGACGAACTCGCCATCGATACGACCGACGCGGACCGCCGCGAGCGGGCCGTCCCAGACGAGGTCGGAGATGGTGAGCGCGGCCGAGGCGCCGGTCATCGCGAGAACGTCACCCGCGTTCTCCTTGTCGAAGGAGATGACGTTGGCGATGATCTGCGTGTCGATGAACCAGCCCTTGGGGAAGAGCGGGCGCATCGGGCGGTCCATGAGGCGGCAGACGAGGATCTCGTCGTTCGTCGTGCGGCCCTCCCGGCGGAAGAAGCTGCCGGGGATCTTGCCCGACGAGTAGAACTTCTCCTGGTACTCGCAGGTCAGCGGCATGAAGTCGATGTCGCGCGGCTGAGCCGAGCCACACGCGGTCACGATGACCATCGTGTCGCCGCAACGAATGATGACCGAGCCGCCGGCCTGCTTGGCCCACTTCCCGGTCTCGATGGTGATTTCCTTGCCGCCAACAATGGCGGTCTCGCGAACGAACGGCATGCGTGTCTCCTTGAGAATCACGTCTCCCGCTCGAGGCTCGCGGCCTGGTCGCTCTGCCCAAAGCCCGGTCAGTGACCAGGCGCTCGACGGAACGATCAAACCAGCGCGAATTCGTGGACGGTCGACGCTACAGTGACGTGGTTTCTATGTGCTTTCGAGGGCACTTATTGCACACGTCCGGGCCGGATCCAAGGGTCCTGACCTATCGGCCAGCGCGGACGCTGAGACCGACAAACGCGCCCAGGTATTGATCAATCGCGCCGCCGGCGATCCACGGATCACCCACCTCGGGGTTCATCGTGAAGAAGTACCGGCGCATGTCGAGGGCGGCGTAGATGCCGAGCCATGGGGTCGCGAGGAAGGTGATGCTGGCCGTGGCATCGATGCCGGCCCCCTCCGCCCGGGGAAACCAGGCGACGTCGTCCAGGTCGCCCATCGAAACGAGGTACCGGTAGCCGCCCGAGACCCCGAGCTCCCATCGCGGCGCGAGGGCCACCGTGACGTCGGCACCGGCCCGCACGTAGCGATAGATGACATCGGGGAGGAGCTCGCCGCCCGTCATGCCTTCGTCGTCGATCGTGAAGCGCTGCTCGCCCACGCCGACCACGGCCGCGGCGTCGATGCGGCCGACGCGACCACCGATGCGGGCGTCGAGGCCGAGGGCCTGCGAGGTGGTGCCGTAGCCCATGCCGTCGCTCGTGCGCGAGCCGTTGACGCCGAAGGCACGCTCGAAGTGCGCGGTGACGCCGAAGCCCGTGAGCGCCCGCAGCGGGCGCACGGTGGCGTCGATCGCGATCGCGTTCGCGGTGAGGTCACTCGGGCGCAGGGACTCGTCGAGGTTGTCGCGGTAGCGCAACCGGCGCCAGAAGGGACGCTCGGCGAGCCGAACCGTCACGAGGGGACGCGAGCGCGGCGGCGCGGCGGGCTCGTAGACGGCAGCCACTGCGGGCGTCGCAGCCACAGACGGCGCCGGCGCGGCGGCCGGTTCGGGCGGCGGCGCCTCGACGACCTTCTCTTCCACGACGGGCTCGGGTGGCGGAGGCGGCTCCTCGACGACGGCGGGCTGCGTGGCCGCGGGCTTCTTCTTCTTCGCCTTCTTTTTCTTCTTCTTCGCCTCGGCCGGCGACACGAGGGCCAGCACGGCGAACGCGACAGCGAGGCTCCTCACGGAGACACCGCCACGACCTCGTCGATCCAGCGCCGAACGCACTCCACGTCGGTGTCGGACAGCTTGGTGGGCCCGAGCGGCATCGCGGCGCCGCAATCGAACGAGCCATCGAGCTTGGTGAGGAGGAGATGGTTCGTGCTCATCGGATCGATGAGCGTGCGGCCGTCGCACGCGCTGGCGCTCTGCACGCCAACCAGCCGGTCGGACACGCCCGCGCTGACGAGGTCGAGCCCGGCCATCGGCTCGTCACTGCCATGGCAGTCACCACACCGCGTGCTGAAGATCTGTTCCACATAACCCGGCGCGCAATCGGCGAAGCGCTCGGGTTGTTCGAGCTCACCGGCGCAGCCCACGAGCCCGACGACAGTGACCAGGAGAGCCGCCCGCATCTACCGCAGGAGCCCCGGCAGGGGACCGCTGAGATCGATCAGCGGCAGGCCCGCCTTCTTGGGGCGCACCGTCGCATCACCGATCACGTTCAGGTCCGTCCCCATCGCCCGCGCGAGCGTGACGAGGAAGTGGTTGTGTGGCAGGCCGATGAGGCCGTTCGGGTCGATCCAGTCCGCGAGCGCGGTGGTCGGTGTGGCCCGCTCGAAGTTGTAGTACTTGCCGGTGTTGAGCACGTTGCCGCCACCGACGATCCACACGGGCCAGCGGTCGTGGGCGTGGCCGCCGTGCGAGATGTCCGACAGGTACACGATCATCGTGTTGTCGAGCATCGTGCCGTTCGCCTCGGGGATGGAGTCGAGCAGGTCGGCCAGCTCCGCGATGTACTCGTTGTAGACCTGCGAGTACCGAGTCATCTTGTCCTTCGCGTCGGCGTGGCCCGGCTGCTCGGACTGGTTCGGATCCGACACGTGCGCGTAGTCGCCGTGCAGGTCGCCCGTGCCGTCGATCATCTCGACGTGCAGCTGGCCCCACTGCATCGTGACGATGCGCGAGACGTCGCAGCGCATCGCCGCGGCAGCGAGGTCGAAGAAGCTCTGCGTGTGCGCGATGTACCGCTCGGGGTGACCGATCTCCCCCCAGTAGTAGTCATTGATCTGGGGCGCCGAGCACGTGAGGCTCGAGAGGTGGCGTAGGCGCGCTTCCATGTCGCGCACGAGGTCGCGGTGCTGCTCGAGCTTGCGACGATCCTCCATCGACAGGCGGCCCGCGATCTGGTCGTACATCGGGGCCACGGAGGCGAGGACATCGGGCTGCGCCACCTTGATCGGGTCGGGTGGCACCGTGCCGTCGCCGTTCGGGAACAGGCGCTCGTACGCCCCCAGGGGCTGCTCGAGGTGCGGCAAGCGCACGACCGGTCCCCCCTGCTGGCCGTCGCCGTAGATGAGCGCGTGGAAGTTGTACTGGTAGACGCCGAACTCCTGCGTCACGAGATCCGTGAGGAGTGGGTTCGCGGCGCGGAGCTCCTTGCCGAGGATCTGATCGAGCGACGGCTTCGCCGCGTTGCTCTTCACGCCCTCGATCGTCTCGCGCGCGATCGCACCGGTGAGCGCCGCACACCAGCCCTTGGCGTGGTCGTCGCCGTACGGGTCCGCGATGGCGACGGCCGTCGACAGCCCGTCGATGATCGACAGCTTGTTGCGATGGCGGTAGAGCGGCCGCATCGAGTCGGAGAACTCGGCCTCGGTGAGCGGCGCGAGATCGTAGTTCCAGCGCTGGTCGGCGGGCCGCGTGCCCCGCATGCCCCAGCGCTCGTGCACCACGCCGTGCTCGGCCATGCAGATGATCATGCGGATCGGCGGATCGCCGGGCGCGGCGTGAGCGACCTTGCCGCCCTGCTTCGTGCTGCGCAGCGAGGGCAGGAGGAGCGAGCCAGCACCGAGGCCGGCCATCTGGAGGAAACGACGACGGAGCAAATTCATGGCGACACCTCCCCCCGCTCCTCGGCCGTTCCGAGGAAGCGCGGATGCGTAGCGATCGATTGCATCATGTGCGTGAGGCTGCCGCCGGTCGCGGCGAGGTCGGCCTGCACGTCGGCGACGAGGCACGCATCGCGGCCCTCCTCCACCCCGCCCAGGGCGTACGTCAGGTACTTCGCCGTGACGCACTGCTGCACCTGCTCGCTCGTGGCGAGGTACTCGGCGAGCTCCCGAGCGCCGTTGACGGCCACGCCGTTCACCGCGCCGCTGGCATCGATGGTCAGCGTGTTGTCCACGGTGATGTGCCGCCCGAACGTGTCGTAGTTCTCGAACGCGAAGCCGATCGGATTGATCGACGCGTGGCACGACTGGCACAGCTCGGCGCCGGTGACGCGCTCGTAGTTCATGCGGTTCGTCGTCGGAACGCCTTCCTCGGGGCCGGGGATCGTCATGTCGGCGCCCGCCGGCGGCGCGCCGAGCTCGACGCACAGGAGGTTGCGCAGCACGAACAGGCCGCGCTGCACCGGCGACGGATTGTTTGGATGGCCGGTGGCGGCCAGGAACTGCGACTGCATCATGAAGCCGACGCGCTCTGGCGGGAGCGAGACCTCCGTCCACTCCGTCGGCGCGGGCAGGCCGTAGAACGCCGCCGTCTCGGGGCCGATGAACGCCTTGTCCGAGAGCAACAGGTCTTCGACGGTGCCGCCGCGGCGATAGATGACTTCCTCGAGGAACCGCTTCGCCTCTTCCTTGAGCGCGAGCCGCACGTCGTCACTCCAGCCGTCGCCTCCATTCTTGGAGATGCGGTCGATGCGCGACATATCGAGCCACTGCCGCGTGAAGTTCATGAAGCCATCGAGCGCGCGTGGATCCTCGAGCATGCGCGAGACCTGCATCTGGATCTGCGCATCCGTGGTGAGCTGACCGGTCTGCGCGGAGTCGAACAGCGCCTGGTCCGGCATCGTTGCCCACAGGAAGTACGAGAGCCGCGACGCCAGGTCGTACGCTGTCGGAGCCGTCGTACCGCTCTCGACGCGATACAGGAACGCCGGGGCCTGCAGGATGGCCTGCGTCGTGAGCTGCAGCGCGACGTCGAAGCCCTCCGCCTCGAAGTAGCCGTCGAAGATCGTATCGAAGGCCGACAGCTCGCTCGGTGATAGCGGCCGCCGGAACGCGCGCGTCGCGAAGTCGCGCACCCACGTATGGCCGCACGCCTGGTCTGCCGTCGCGGCGCACGGCAGCACCGTCATCCGGTTGTCGCGAACGACCTCCGAGAGAGTGATGGCCGCGGCGTTGTACTGCGTGACGAGCAGCGGCTGCGCCGTGAGGCTCGCGGTGTCGTTGTCGAAGCCGTGTGGCGTCGGGTCGGGCGCGAGCTGGAGGTCGGGCACCTCGATCCCCGGCAAGAGGTCGCGCACCGTGTTCCGGTACTCGACGTGCGAGAGCCGTCGAATGTGTGCGGCCGGTACGGGCCCGCACGCGCTATCGTCGCCCGTACCGCCTGGATCGCCGATGGTGCCCCAGCACCCAGCGAGAGCGATGCCGGTCAGCGCAGCGACGAGCTGTTCGCATGATCGAATCACGAGTCCCCCTTCGAGAGGGACCTAGCCTACTCCTCGCAAAGGGATCTGGAATACACCAGATACGCTTCTGTTTCGGAGTGTTAGGCCTACACTGACGCTGCCGTACCACCTGGTGGTGGCAGGGGGGACTAGCGGCGGAGACCGAGCGTCGTGATGAGCTTGCTGTAGCGGTCGAGCGACTTGCGCTTCAGGTAGTCGAGGAGCGCGCGGCGCTGGCCGACCATCTTCAGGAGACCACGGCGGCTGTGGTGGTCCTTGTTGTTGTTCTTCAGGTGCTCGGTGAGGTGCGAGATGCGCTCCGAGAGGAGCGCGACCTGAACCTCGGGGGAACCGGTGTCACCGGGAGCCTGCGCGAACTTGGCAATCGTCTCGGCTTTGCGGAAGGCGGAAACAGACATCTGATACTCCAGTCGCCGACGGTCGAGCCCCTCCGTGGGACCCAGTCCGCGGTCGGGGGGGACATTGAACGTGGAGGGCCGTGACGTCAAGCGCTGACCCAGCTTCAGGCGTAGCGTGGAGCCCGTGGAGGCGGTCGTTGATGTCCCCGGGCGGCTCGTCGATGTGGCGAGGGCCCGGCTCGTCGTGGTCCTCGCGCGGGAGGTCGGGCCGCTGATCGCGGCGGGCGGCGTCCGCGTGAACGGACAGCCGGGCCAGATGAACGCCTGGGTCATGCCCGGCGACCGCCTGAGCGTCGGCGCGGTGGAGGGCCTGGTGCCGGAGGGCGGGCTGCTCGTGCGGTACGAGGATGACGATGTCCTGGTGGTCGAGAAGCCGGCCGGGATGCACGTGCATCCCCTCGGGCCCTACCGGACCGGCACGCTCCTGAATCAGCTCCTGGGCTACGCCGGTGCGCGGGTGGACATGCCCTGGGCGGCGTGGCGACCGCATCCCGTCCACCGGCTGGACCGTGCGGTTCGCGGGCTCGTGCTGGTGGCAAAGCGGGCGGGGATTCACGACGTCCTGCGCGCCGCCCTCGAGGCCCATGCCATCGAGCGACTCTACGAAGCGCGCGTGCATGGGGTGCTGGCCGCGGACGTCACGATCGATGCGCCACTCGGCCGCGACCCGATGCATGACTATCGCCGCGCTGTCGTGCCGACGGGCCAGCGGGCCGTGACCCACGTGCACCCCGTCGACGGCTCGTTGGTGCGGGTGACCCTCGAGACGGGCCGCACGCATCAGATTCGCGTCCACCTCGCTCACATCGGGCATCCGATCGTCGGCGATGTCCTCTATGGGAGCGACATCACCCTGCCCGACCACACCATCGAGCTTCGGGCCGTGCGACTGGCCTTCACCCACCCCACGAGCGGCGCCGGCATCGACGTCTCCCTCTAGCGGCGCGCAAAATCTGCGCTATAGCGCAAACTTTGCGCAGCGACCGGTGTGGCGTCCGGTCGCAGTGTGTCACGGGCGCGCGATAGAGTCCGCGGCTCATGCGCCCCGGTGCGCCGACGAAAGCAGTACTCGTCGTCGAGGACGAACGGATCGTGGCTCTCGATCTCCAGCAGACGCTCGGAGACATGGGCTACGACGCGTATGCCATCGCGGCGTCCAGCGATGAGGTATTCGCCCTCGTGGCCCAGCGCTGTCCCGACCTGATCCTGATGGACATCAGGATCAAGGGGGCACGCGATGGGATCACCGTCGCCGAGCTCGTGCGCGAGCAGTTCAACATCCCGGTCGTCTACCTCACGGCCCATTCGGACAGCGCCACGCTCGCCCGGGCGCAGGCCACTGGTCCGTACGGCTATCTCGTGAAGCCCGTGAAGACCGGCGAGCTTCGCACGACGATCGAGATCGCGCTGTTCCGGCACGCGACGGAGCAGCGCCTGCGCGAGCGCGAGCGCTGGCTCGCCACCACCCTGCGCTCGATCGGCGACGCGGTTGTCATGGTCGACGTCGCCGGCAACATCAACTACGTCAATCCGGCGGCCGAGCGGTTGCTACAGCAATCGGCCGCCGAGGTGCTCGGCCGACCGGCGCGCGACGTGGTCCGGCTCTTCGACCCGGCGGGGGCCCGCCTCGAGTCCCCGCTGGATCGCGCCCTCTCCCTCCGCGAGAGCGGCATGCTTCGCGACGCCGAGCTCCACGTCGCAGATCGTGACAAGCGGGTGATCGCGGATAGCTTCGCTCCCGTCACCGACGGCGAGGACCTCCTCGGGGCCGTCATGGTGTTTCGCGACGTCACCGACGAACGCCGGATGCAGCGCCAGCTCGAGCTCGCGGACCGCCTCGCGTCGCTGGGCACGCTCGCCGCCGGCCTGGCGCACGAGGTGAACAACCCGCTCGCCGTGGTCGTCGCCAACGCCGAGCTCTCGTGCCTGGAGCTCCCGGCGGTCGTGGCCGAGCTCGAGCGCCTCGGCTCCCCCCTGGTCGCCCGGGCGCGAGAGCTGCTGACCATGCAGCGCGAGATCGAAGTCTCGGCGACGCGGATTGGCCGCATCGTCGCCGACCTGAAGTCATTCACGCGGCCGACGGAGCCCTCGGCCGGGATGGCCGACGTCGGGCGAGCCCTCGAGTGGGCCGTCGGGAGCATCGGCGGTCAGATCCGGCAGCGGGCCCAGCTTCGGCTCGAGATCGCAGACCTCCCGCCCATCGTCGGAGACGAGATGCGACTCGGTCAGGTGTTCGTGAACCTGCTCGTGAACGCGATGCAGGCCATCGAGCCTGGCGCCGTCGATACGAACGAGATCCACGTACGAGCCCAGACGTCCGGCGAGCACCTCGAGGTCACGGTGCGCGATACCGGCGTTGGCATGGCACCGGCGCAGCTCGCGCGGATCTTCGAGCCGTTCTTCACCACGAAGCCCGTCGGCGAGGGTACGGGCCTCGGCCTCTCGATCTGTCACGGCATCGTGGCGTCGTTCGGCGGCACCCTCGTCGCTACCAGCGAGCCCGGGGCCGGGGCGACGTTCGTCGTGACGCTCCCCGTGGCCCGCACCGTGGCGCCCACGGCCGCAAGCCCGGCACCGGCGAACCGGCGACGGTCGAGGGTCCTGCTCGTGGACGACGACCCACTCGTGCACAAGGCGATCACGCGCTTCCTTCGCGAGCACGAGCTCGTCCCCGCGGCGAACGCCTTCGAGGCGATCGACATCCTCGCGCACGACACCGCGTTCGACGTGATCGTGCTCGACATGATGATGCCGGCGAAGACGGGCGCGGAGCTCTACGAGCAGCTGCTCTCGACCCATCCCGATCTGGTCTCGCGGATCATCTTCGTCACCGGAGGCGCCGGGACGCCCCGGACGGAGCAGTTCCTGCTCGCCGTGCCGAACCAGGTCATCGAGAAGCCCTTCAGCGGATCCGTCCTGAAGAGTGCGGTCGCCGAGGTCGCGGAACGGCACCGTCGCTCGTCATGACCACCTCGCTCACCTGGACGAGCGATGCGGCGGCGACCATCGTCGCGGCTTCGAAGAGTCTGGT
>JALHPV010000296.1 GCA_022842285.1 Kofleriaceae bacterium | reverse complement strand
TCTCGAGACGCTCTACGCGTGGGCGCAAGCGGAGCGCATGCAGGAGGACTGCGACGCCGCGAGCAAGCTCTACCGCAAGCTCCTCGGCTACGACCTCCCCGACGAGAACAAGGAAGTCATCCGCGAGAAGCTCGAGGAGTGTCGCAAGATCCTCGACGAGCCCGAGGAGGCGGTGGATGTCACGGACGGCGAGGACGACTGGCCCGCCGGGAAACCGCGTAAGCGACCCTCGGAAGAGGAGGCGCCGGCCATGCGCCCAGGCAAGCCGGGGACGCCCTGGTACACGGACAAGCTCGGGCACGCGCTCGTCGGAGGCGGGGCCATGGCGGTCGTCCTCGGGGTGGTGTTCCTCGGGCAGGCCTCCGACGCGCAGGCCGCAGCGCAGATCTCGTACGACGGCTTCGCCGCCGCGAACGAGCGCGCCGAGTCACGCGGGCGCATGGGGTCGACCGCCCTGATCCTCGGCGGCGGGCTGATCCTCGGCGGCCTCGCGCACTATGTCCTGCGGGATGACGGCAGCCGGCCGCCCACGCCGCTCGAGGACGCGGACGAGACGGTGGTCGTGCCGTGGCTACATGCCGACGGCGGCGGCCTCGCGACCATGGGTCGCTTCTAGTTCCTCCCGCCCGAAGCGCCGATAACGGCTCGTCTGACCTTGGCGTTCCCGAACGAACGAGACCGAGCTAGCCGATCTCTTCGGCGTACGTCATCACGAGGTACATCACGGCCTCGACCTTGCCGGCGTTGCGGTAGGCGTGCGGCGTGTCGGCCTCGAACAGGATCGAATCGCCGGCCTCGAGGCGGTGCGTGTCGCCCGCGACATCGATCTCGATCGTCCCGGCGGTGACGACGAGGTTCTCGCTCGTGCCGGGCGGGTGGCCATCGGCATCCTCGGTGGAGCCGGTGGCGAGGCGCAGCTCGTAGAACTCGACGCGCCGGGGCTCGTCGAACGGGAACAGGGCGCGCGAGCTGAAGCTGCGGTCCTTGCTCGTCAGGATCTTCGACTCGTTCGAGCGCAACACGAGCGCGCCGGACTGCGTGCGCGCGCTGATGAGGGCGGAGAACGTGACCTCGAGGGCGCGCGCGATCTTCCAGAGGACGTTGATCGTCGGCGCGCTCTGGCCGAGCTCGATCTGGCCGAGCATCGCGCGGGACACGCCGCTGATCTGGGCGAGGCGCTCGAGCGACAGGCCGCGCCGCGTCCGGAGGCGCCGGAGGTTGGTCCCGACGACCGGCGCGAGGTCGGTCGATTCATTGGACGCGGCCGAGGAGACCGCGGGTGGCGCGGCCGGATCCGGCGGCCGCTTGGCATTGTCGTCCCGCACGGCGGCGGTTTTCTTCTTCGTCACCAAACCCAAACCAGGATGTCCGTTTTAGCAGATCGGATCAATCTGCTTTACCGGACAAACGGCCAACCGGCGGCAATTACTCGTACGCCGACTCGCCGTGCAGCGCGCCGTCCAGGCCGTCGTGTTCGGTCTCGGGGTCGACGCGGAGGCCGATCACCTTCTCGATCACGCGCAGGAGCACGAACGTGACGAGGGCCGCCCACGCGGCCGCGGCGCCGATGCCGATGAGCTGCTTGCCGAGCAGCGAGACGCCGCCCGCCGGTCCGCCCGTATAGGCCGCCTTCGCGAACACACCGGTGAGGAGCGCCCCGGCCGCGCCGCCGACGCCGTGGACGCCGAACGCGTCGAGAGCGTCGTCGTAGCCGAGGCGCGACTTCAGGAGCACGCCGCCGTAGCAGATGGCGCCGCCGAGCAGGCCGATCGCGAGGGCGGCCATCGGCGTGACGAACCCGGCCGCGGGCGTGATGGCGACGAGCCCGGCGATCATGCCGGAGGCGACCCCGAGCGCCGTGACCTTGCCGATGCGCTTCCCCTCGACGAGGGCCCACGCGAGCGCGCCCGCCCCGGCCGCCACGTGTGTGTTCACGAGCGCGAGCGCCGCACTACCCGTCGTCGGCGAGCCGCCGCCGGCGTTGAAGCCGAACCAGCCGAACCACAGGAGCCCGGCGCCGACGAGCGTCATCGTCAGATCGTGCGGCGCGTGGCGCGTCGCCGGGTAGCCGCGGCGCTTGCCGAGGACGAGCGCGCAGACGAGCGCCGAGACGCCGGTCGAGAGATGCACCACCGTGCCGCCGGCGAAGTCGATCGCGCCGAGCTCGCGGAGCCAGCCGCCGGCTGCCCACGACCAGTGCGCGATCGGGTCGTAGACGAGCGTCGTCCACGCGAGGCTGAACACCACGTAGGCCGAGAACTTCATGCGCTCGGCGTACGCGCCCGAGATCAGCGCGGGGGCGATGACGGCGAACATGCACTGGTACGCCATGAACGCGAGGTGCGGCACCGTCGTGAGGGCGGCGGCATTCGCGTCCCCCGCGACCTCCATGCCCACGCCCTCGAGCCCGAGGAAGTCGAGTCCGCCGATGATGCCGTGCTGGCTCGTGCCGAAGCAGAGCGTGTAGCCGATGACGACGAACTGCACCGTCACGAGAGCCAGCGCGAAGAAGCTGTGCATGAACGTCGACAGCACGTTCTTGCCCTGCACCATGCCGCCGTAGAACAGCGCCAGGGCGGGCGTCATGAGCATCACGAGCGCGGTGCATACGAGCAGCCACGCGGTATCGCCAGCGATCATGCCCCCATCGTCGATCGGGTCATGTTTCCGGCGCGTAACGCGCCTGCTAACAGCTCATTTTGTGCCGAACAGGCGGTCGCCGGCGTCGCCGAGGCCGGGGACGATGTAGCTCTTCTCGTTCAGGCGCTCGTCGACGGCCGCCGTGAACACGGGCACATCGGGGTGCGCCGCGTGGAAGGCCGCGAGGCCCTCGGGGCAGGCGAGCAGGCACACGAACTTGATGGAGCGCGGCTGGGTCGCCTTCAGGCGCGTGACGGCGGCGACGGCCGAGTTGCCGGTCGCGAGCATGGGGTCCATGAGGATCGCATCACGGTCGCCCATGTTGTCGGGCACCTTGAAGAAGTACTCGACGGCCTGCAGCGTCTGGTGGTCGCGATACAGGCCGATGTGACCCACGCGCGCACTCGGCAGGATCTGGAGCATCCCATCGAGAATCCCGCTGCCCGCCCGCAGGATGGAGATGAGGACGATCTTCTTGCCGTCGAGGACCGGCGTCGCCATCGGCGCGATCGGCGTCTCGATCTCGCGGAGCGTCGTCGGCATATCCCGGCAGACCTCGTACGCGAGCAGCATGCTGATCTCACGCAAGAGGTTGCGGAACGTGCTCGTGCTCGTCTCCTTGGAGCGCATGAGCGAGAGCTTGTGCTGGACGAGTGGGTGGCCGATAACGTGAACCGTGCCTGCCATTGCGCGCGCGACCTTACTCGTTCTCGTCGGTGGCTGCACCACCCTCGGGCCCAACCCGGTGACGACGGGGGTCGCGGCGGTCCCCGCAGGTCGGCCCGCGGCCGAGCTCCAGGTCGCGGCCGTGCCCGCGTTCCACCTGTCCTCGGCGGTCTCCGAGCCCCGGGGCAGCGCGGTCGGGGCGGCCTCGCTGGTGCTCGAGGCTGATCGCTGGGTCCCGGCGGTCAAGGGCCTGCTCGTCGGCGGGCGCCGCTTCGGCGAGAGCGGAGACACGTACGTCGAGCCGCTCGTCGGCTACCGCCAGCAGATGGGCGACCTCGCGTTCGCGGGCATCGTCTACGGCTCGTCGAACCGGGCCGAGTCCAAGCTCGCCACCTACCACGGCTTCCGCGCCGGCCTCGAGCTCGCCGCCGACGCGCGCGTGGGCAACCTCACGGACTGGCTCTCCCTGCACACGCAGGTCGCCGCATCCCTGACGCGCATCGTCGCCAGCGGCCGCTACTGCGTCGACCCGCTGACGGGGGCAGGGCAGGACTGCAACGAGTCGCCCGACGGCACCAACATGTTCGTGCTGGGTCGCATCCGCGGCTTCTATCCCGCGGCCAACGTCACCATCGCGCTCGACCTCGGCCGCGTCGGCTGGACCGGCTTCTCGCACGCGCGCCTCGGGCTCCTCCTCGGCACCGGCTTCATGCCGACGGCCGACGACTTCGGCGAGCAGGGCGCGGCGAAGGTGATCTTCAACGGCGGGTTATCTCTGACGCTCGGTTTCGGCGCGAAGTAAGATCTGGCCATGCGCGCGCTCGACGCACGACCGGGCTTCCGCCTGTTCGTGCTGTGCATGCTCTACGTCGGGCAAGGCATCCCGTGGGGCTTCACCGCGCTCACGCTGCCGACGTTCCTCTCGCAGCATCACGACGCGACCGCCGTCGGCGCCGTCTCCGCGATGACCGTCCTCCCCTACGCCTTCAAGTGGGTGTGGGGCCCGATCATCGATCTCGTCGTCGTGCCGCGCTTCGGCCGCCGGCGCCCCTGGATCATCCTCGGCCAGGGCGGCATGGCGCTCACCGTCGGCGCGCTGCTCCTGCACGGCGACCCCAGCTCCGACCTTCCGTACCTCGCGCATGTCGTGTTCATCCACACGATCTTCAACGCGCTGCAGGACGTCGCCGTCGACGGCCTCGCGGTGGACCAGCTGAGCGAGGCCGACCGCGGTCGCGCGAACGGCCTCATGTACGCCTCGAAGTGGGGTGGCGGAGCGCTCGGCGGCGCCGGGCTCTCGTACGTGATCGCGGCGAGCGGCATGACCACCGCGCTCGTCCTCATGATGCTCGCGCTCGTCGCGATCATGCTCCTGCCGCTGCTGATCCGGGAGCGCTCGCCCGAGGTCGTCGTCGCGCGGCCGCGTCCGCTCGAGCTCGTCAAGGAGCTACTCCGCGTCTTCTCCCTGCGCTCGACGCTCGTGTGCCTCGTCCTGATGGCGCTGTCGAACGTCGCCATCGGGATCCTCTCGCCCGTCGGCAACCAGCTCTACACGCAGGTCCTCGGCTGGGAGCCGGCGGATCTCGCGCTCCTCACCGGCGGCATCGGTCTCGTCATCGGTGCGATCGGCTCCATCAGCGCCGGTTACGTGGCGGACCGGCTCGGCCCGCGCGGCACCGCCACCATCGGCGCCTTCCTCCTCGCCTTCGCCTGGGCCGGCTTCGCGCTCGCGCACAGTGCGTGGGGCAGCAAGCAGCTCGCGCTCCTCATCGTCGTCCTCGAGCAGCTCGGCGCCGGCATCATGACCGTCGCGTTCATCACCCTCTCGATGGGCCTTTCGTCACCGAAGGTCGGGGCGTCGCAGTTCGCCGTGTACATGGCCCTCTCCAGCGTCGGCACGAAGTACGGCTATCAGTACGCGGGCGCGGCGCTCGAGGTGTGGACCTACGAGGGCGTCTACTACGTCTGTGCGGCCTACCAGGTCGGCCTCCTCGTGCTCCTGCTCTTCATCGACCCGAAACAGACGCGCCGCGAGCTCGGCGTGGACGCCCCGGCCGGGAGCTAGTCCCGTCCCGAAGAGGACTGCGTCGAGGCCGGACGCGATGCGAGTATGTTCTGCGAGCCAGCAGAGCTCGATCAGCGCGATCAGCGCGATAATACCGTGGGCGCTGTGATAGCCGAACGAGCGACGTAAACCTCAGTGTCGTTGCTATTGATCATGAATAGAAACTACTCATTAATATTGTGCCCTCTTGCGCTCTCTTGGATATTTGGCTGCGCTGCCACGAAGTCGTCGATGACCGACGGTGGCGAAATCCCAGCCCGCCATGAGCAACGCGGCGAGGTAGGCTCAACGAGGTCACCGGACAATGTCTCGACCCAACTCGATGGAGCGTCTTCGGGACGTAAAGCCGACCGCGACTCATGCCCGCGATCGCCGTGCGAAGTCGTACGAGGCTTGGTAGTCGACCGTGATTCTGGCGCCCCACTGCCTGGAGTGACGGTTGCCGCTGTGTACGGCCCGGGAGCGATCAACAGCGGGATCACACTAGAAGATGGGCGATTCGAAATCGGGATGTATGGCAATCAGATGTTGATACTATCCCATCTGGATACAGAACTTGAGCTGCAAGTTCCTGTTTCGTGTGATGTTGGGACGATACGGCTTTAGCAGCGGCGAGGAAGTACAACCGGGGGGGGGCGCGACGCGAACGTGCACTCGACGTCGCGATGGGCCGCGATTTTCTCGACATCCTCGACATCAACTCCGGTCGGGTTTAGCCTCGGGACAGGTGCCGAATTAAGTACTCTCTCGTAAGCTTGCTGCTGCTGTGGTCTGAACTCGCCCTCGCGACACCTCGCAAGGCTAGCGCAGGGGCCAGGTTGAGGACTGGTTGGTACACCATGTCGCCGAGTGATGTGGTCACCCCAGTGTGGGCAGGCAAGGCTACACTGCCAAGGTGCAAGACTGGATTGCCATCGAGGCTTGCGGGAGGATCTGTCGTCTATTTTAGTGTATCGGAGCGTGAAGTGTCAGTGGATGCTGATCCATGGGAAATCTTTGACATCAAAAGAAACACAGTCAAAGCTAGAAAAAGAGAGGCCGAAAACCGGGAGACGGTCGTGATCCTCTCTTCGGGGGCGAATGGCAACATTCACGGGGGGTACACGGTAGGTGAGAGCCACGACGACGGCTCGATGAAGTGTGGAGCTACATGGCACTTCTCGGTGAAGTACTCAGCTAAGGCACCTTAAGGGACCCTAAGGGACCGTAAAGGTGTACGAGGCTCTCCACGAGGTTTAGTGGGTGGATGTCGGCCAGTGGTCGACCGGGTAGAGTTGAGGCTGTGCGATCAGTCGCCGTACCGGACGGCCGCCTGGACGATGCTCGGGGCGGCGAGGTCGGCGTCGCGGAAGGCGCGGCCCATGGCATCGAGGCTGCCGTAGCCGACGGCCCGGGCCACATCGCTCGGCGTGGCCGACGGGGCGGAGAGCAAGAGGACGGCGGCGCGGAGCCGCAGGACGCGCATGGCGTCGCGGAAGCCGAGGCCGAACAGGCCGAACGTCTTCGTGATCGAGGCAAGGTCGCGGCCGAGCTGGCGGAGCGAGAGCTTGGAGAGGACGGCGATCTGCTTCAGCGACGCGGAGGTCTGGAGCTCCTCGTAGAGCGGGCGGAGGACGGACCAGAGGCGCACGAAGTGCTCGGGCTCCTCGCGGACGACGCTGCCGACGAGCTCGGGGGTGACGAGGTTCGCGGCCGCGAGCGCATCGATGAGCGCGAGGACGACCGGCTCGACGGGGTTCGCCTCGACGGCCTGGTAGGCGCGCCAGACCTCGGGTGGGATCGTCACGGGGCCGTGGACGAGGCCGACGGGGAGCTTCAGCTCGCGGGCCGGGAGGCGGAGCTCGACGATGACCGCCGGCTCGCCGTAGGAGCGAAACGTGTGCGAGCTTTTGGCCACGCGCTCGAACTCGCTCTCGGCGAGGACGTAGCACTGCGGTCCGGTGATGGGCGGGCTGCCCGCAAGGTGAAACGTGCCGCGGAGCGTCGCGTAGAGGTGGACGAAGGGCGATGACTTGCGCGCGGCGGGGGCGAACGCGGAGTCGTAGAGGAGTCGGTCGCGGCGGACGAGGTGGACGCGGAACTTCCGCTCGAGGAAGACGGCGGTGTCGAGGCGACTACCGGCGAAGTCGCGCGAGCTGCGAGCCGAGAGCATTCACTTGCACTCGAGCACCGCGCTGCACGTGGTCTCGCGACTCACGCACGCGATGTGCTGCTGGACCTTGGCGCCGCTCGTGGCGACATCCTGGATGAGGGCGGCGCAGGCCGCGATGCACTCCTTCTCGTCGAAGGGGATCTTGCTGTTCGTCTCCTCGACGCACTCCGCTTCGCGCTTGCAGACTTCCTGACAGGGTGCACTGCGCGGTTCCGTGCACGCCGCCAGTGCGAGCAACAACAGGACGCGGCCCATGACCGCGTCAGTACATCACAGATCTTCGGCGGTCTTCAGGATCTCGGGGATGAAGTCTTTGCGAACGCGGATGAGGCTCGTGCTCTTCGTGAACTTCACGATGCCCACGCTCAGCTCGCCGGCCGACGGCACGCCGCCTTCGATCACCTCGTCCTCGATCGTGAGCTCGCAGACCTTGCCCGCCTTGCGCGCCCGGGCGCAGTCATCGGACGCCATCTTCTCGGCCCCCGGGCCAGCGCCAGCATCATCGGCGAGGGCCGGGCCGGCGAGGGTCATGGTGACGGCGAGAGCGGCGAGGGAGAGCTTCATGGGCTCTCAGACACGCGGCCTGGCTCGCGGTTGCGTGGGGCTCAGCGCTTCGCCGGGCGCTTCGGGGGCTTGCCGGCGGTGGCCTTGGCCTCGAGGGCCGCCCGATCCAGCGGAGGCGGGAGCACGAACCAGACGGACGAGTACACCTGCGCGTTCAGCGCGTAGAGCTGGCGAGCCGCGATCCCCAGGCTGAGCTGGAAGGTGCCCTCGGACTCGAAGCCGTGTGCGAGCGCGGCGGGGGAGGGGGCACGGAAGCGATCTGCCATCTGCTTGAGCACGGCGGCAGCGGTGGTCCGGGACTCGGTCGGGTCGGCGCTCAGGTGCGCGAGCCAGGTGCCCAGATAGATGGAGAGCGGATCGCCCGCCGCGGCGCGCTCGCGGACGAGCTCGCGGAGTCCATCCAGGCGGGCCTCCGGCGTCGCGGTCAGCATCAGCAAGATGAAGCGAGGCAGAAACCGCCGCCCGCCCTCCAGGGCCGCGGCCTCGGTGAAGCGCGCGACGGCGCCCTCGCGATCGCCGGACTGGAGCGTGGCGAATGCGAGGTTGTGCAGGAGGCGAGGTCGTTCGCCCTCGGCAACGTTGGTCAGCGCCACCTCGTAGTGCTTGGCGGCACGTTGCCAGCCGGTCGGATCGGCGGCCGTGGTCGCCGTGAGGGCGGCGCAGTCACCCAGCAGGGCCTCGCGCGCCGCCTCGTGGCCAATCTCGAACGTCGGCGGGATGTCGGCGATGGTGGCGCACGCGGTCGCGGTGGCCTGCTCCGTCGCGAGCTTCTTCGCGATCGACACGGCGACGTGGGCTCGCTGGAGATACAGGCCGGCATCGTCGTCCGATGACGTCCCGGGCGGTTCGACCACGGCGGCGAGCGCCTGATCCAGGTTGTCCGCGAACGACGCGAACGAATACATGATGCGCTCGACGTCGGCAGTGGTCGGGTGCTGCTGCCGGAGCGCGACCGCCGCGGCGAAGCCGTGCTGCAAGACGTCCCCGAGCTGATCCTCGAGCGGCCGCGCGCCGCCGAAGACCGTGATGGCGTTCACGAGCAACGCATCGAGGGCAGCCGCTCGTCCCGGACGGGTCTTCGCGAGCTCGCGCGCGACTTCGCGCATGTATTGCAGCATCTCGACCGCCCGGCGGGCGCCGGCGACCATGTCCGTCTGGAACGTCGCGAGCACATCTGTCGCGGCGCGAAACCCGAGCGTCCCGACGACCAGGGACCAGTAGTCACCGTCGAAGTTCTCGAGGTCCGAATCCTGAAGGGCCTCGATTGCGGCTTGCGACATCGCCACCATGTTCTCG
>JALHPV010000295.1 GCA_022842285.1 Kofleriaceae bacterium | reverse complement strand
AGCGGGTCGCGAGGGCGGGGGAGCGGGCGCGCGTGGCAGCGCGGGCGCCCCACAGCAGCAGCTGGCCGCGGCGCAAGTCGTCGCGCTCGATCGCGAGGCCCGCTTCCACGTGGGCGACCGCGCGCGCGGGCTCGTCGAGCTCGAGTGCGAGCCACGCGGCGCCGAGGCGTAGTGACGGATCGGCGGCATCGGCGGCGATGGCGAGCTCGAGGGCGGACGAGGCTGCGCGCGCGTCGTGCGTGGACTCGTAGGCGCGCACCGCGTCGGCGACGTGGCGGGTGGCTACGTCCTGCGGCGCGACGAAGTCGTGCACCCGCCTCGCCGTGAAGCCGGCAGCGGCGAGGGCAGGGGCGTCGAGCTCCCAGCCGCCGGCCGGGCCCTGCCACGTCCATGCAACCTCGGACCAGGTGCCTTCACAGCATGGCGCCTGATCGATGCCCATCCACGCGCGGCGGTGCGCCGGAGCGACCACGGCACAATGGACGTTGGCGGGGTTGGCGACCATTCCGCCGAGCCGGCGCCGCGGACCACGCCCCGACTCGAGACGATCGCCAAGCAGGCCCGCGATGTCGCGCGCGGTCAGAGGCGCGCTGCGCGCATCGATCAGCGCCCGTAGCCGACGCTCGCGGCGCTCGGAGTTCTCGGCCCAGGCGATCGAGCCGGCGAACTCGTTCACTTGCAAGCTCGGCGTGCGGTACCGGTTGGTGCACACCAGCGTGCGGTCCCCCGCGGTAGGGCGCACGACCTCCACCGTGGGGCCTGCGATCTCGAGCACGAGCGCGGAACGCTCGCGCGCGCTCCCGATCGCGAGGCCCCAGCTCGATGACACCGGGCGCTCGCGGGCGATCGCGATCGCGTCGGCGAGCGTCTCGGCGCGGCGCGCGATCGAGTGGACCAGATCGATGATCATCGCGCCGCTCCACGCGACGTCTCGGTGCCAGCGCGTGTGCGGCGCCATCACGAGCCCGGCTTCGTTGACGACCGTGATCCCCGGCGCATCGGCACCCCGGGTGCTGAAGAACGCGTAGGCCTGGCCGCGATCAGGCGCGCACACGACGAACGACGGCGCTGCGTCCCATACCCCGACTCCGGGAAAGTCGAAGTTGCGCCCGAACAGGAGCTCTCCGTCGGGCGTGGCGCTGTCCCACGCGATCACCGTCGAGCACGCCGGCACGGCGGCCCGCTGCACGCGCGCCGCCACCGGGCGCACGAACGGGCCGAGACCACGCCGCGCCGCGAAGGCGATGCAATTCTGCAGCGAGTCCATCGCGGCCATCGCGCGCTCCGGGTGGGGCGGGATGGGGCCCACGCCTTGCGCGCGCACGGCCTCCACGTAGGCACGCGTGCGGGCCTGCAGCTCCGGCGGGCGCGTGGCCGCGAGCCGGCCCTGCATCGCGGACGCGAGCTTCCGCACGATCCAGCGCCCGGCGACACCGGCCGGTCCGCGCAGATCGCCGACGAGCGAGCGCTCTGGCATCGTGCTGTAGAACGCAAACAACCTCGCCGCGTCGCCGGCGGCGAGGGTTCCGTGCTGGGTGCCCATCGCTTCCTGGGTTCCGGTCAAGCGAGCAAAGAACGGTGGCAGCGGCATCAGCGCCTCGACTTTCTGGATGGTTCGACCGAGCCGCGTCGCCGCGCGCCCGCGCGACTCGCGGGCGTGCGGCACGGATCGATGACGCGGGCGATCAGCTCGGACATCACTTCATCGGACCGCGAGATTCCCAGCACCTGGTGCACGAGGACGCCCGACACCACGGCGAGCACGAGGTCCACGATGCGTTCGGGGTTGCAGCGGGCGACGTCCCCGCGGGCGATCCCCGCGCGCAGGTCGGCCACGAGCGCATCACGCGCCATCTCGAGGTTCTTGCGCTCACGCTCGAGGACGGCCTTCACGTCGCGTCTGCCGAGCGACCACACCTGGAGCAGCCCATGGATCAGCTGCGGGCGCTCGCGATGGAAGGCGAGGGTGGCTTCGGCGGCCGCGCGCAGACGATCCAGCGGGTGGGAGACCGCCTGCATCCGGGCGACGACGGCCTGCGCGAGCTCGCGGTACATCTGGTCGAGCACCGCGTCGAACACGGCACCGAGGTCGGGGAAATAGAAGTACAGCGTTGGCCGCTTCACGCCGAGCGCGTCAGCGAGCTCGCTCATGCTCGTCTGCACGCCGCGCGCGCGGATCACCTCGAAGGCGGCGGCGGCGAGCTCGGCGCGCCGAGCGTGATCGATCTGGCGTGACATACCTGACAGAGTGTCAGGTAACTCATTCCCTGACACTCTGTCAATGATGATCGCGAGGGCGAGCCGGGCCGCGCCGCTAGCTCGTGCCGTGATCGCTGGCGCGGCTCAGGGAGCGATCGCCAGCTGCCCCTGTCCGGGCAGGGTCGTCGACGAGCACTCCATCATCGAACCGTCGCCGGCGGGGAGCAGCACGTCGAGTCGCCGACGCTCGTTGGGCGGGGCCTGGTCGGGATAGAGCTCGCGGGAACGGACGACATGCCCCGACGGAGCGATCGCGAGCCCATGCAGCAGCAACGCCTGCCACGGCTGCGCTTCGACCAGCGGCGCGCCATACGTGCCGGCGTCCACCGGGATCGTGATGAAGCGCCGCACGAACGTGATCGGTGTTTCCGTCATCGGATCGAGCTCGTAGACCGGGCTCTCGACGAGGACGAACCGCCCGCGCGGATCGATCGCCACCGACCCACCCGGGCCGGGCAACGCGAGCGTCGTGTTGGCGCCGAGGCCCGCGTCGCTGATCGGCAGCCGGTGCAGCAACCCCATTCCGTCGAGGTCCTGCGGCGTGATCGGATCGGCGGGGTCGGAGGTCGCGGCGAGCGCGGTCGCACCGTCGGGCATGATCGCGACGTCGAACGGACGCGCGGTCACCATGGCCGCCGTCCCCGTCGGGGCCCACGCGCCGCTGCCGTTGCGCGACAGCAGGTAGATGTCGCTATCGGGGTCGCTGCTCAGCAATGCGCGCACCAGCACCACCTGGTCGTGACCCGGTCGCCGACGCAGCGCCAGCGGCCAGTCGTCGGGAACCGGCGACGACGGACCGGCCGCGAACATGCCATCGGGCCCTCGCTCCAGGCCGATCAGCAGGTGACCGCTGGGGCCACCGGCCATCGCGACGACCGCGCGACTGTCCGACGCGTAGGCGAGCCCGAATGGTCGCCGATCCGCTCCGAGCACCAGCGTCTGGCGGATCGACGCCGACTGCCCCCCCGCGCCGAGCTCGAGGACGACGACCCCGTAGTTCTGGCCGAAGCTACCGAACGACACGAGCGCCTCGCGTCCATCCGACCGGATCGCGACCTCGTCGGGGTTGACCACGCCGGTGAAGCGCAGCCCCTGATCCAGGACCTGCCCGCCGACCAGCGACCGCACCTCGATGACATCCTCGGTACCGTTGAGCGACAGCACGAGCGCACGGGGCGTGCCGGTCGCGGCACACGACGGCGGCCCATCCGCATCGACATCGACCGCGGCATCGACATCCGCATCAACCGCGGCGTCGAGAATGCTCTGCGTCCCATCGTCGCCGCACCCGGCGCACAGCACGAGGGACAGCCATGCAAGCGGGAGAGGTGCCGCGTTCATGCGACGATCGTCGCACACGCTCGGCGCATCGTGTTCAGGACACCGAGCCTGAAATTGGCGGTGCTCCTACTCGACCCGGAGCACGATTCGGTTCTCCCCACCGAGGAACACCTTGCCCTCGAGGGTGCCGATGCCCCAGAAGTTGCCATCGGTCAGGGCATGCTCGACGCGGCGGAACGTCTGGCCATCGTCGCACGACGCGACTACCACGCCGTGATCGCCGCCGGCCACGATGCGGCCGTCGCCGAGCTGGGCGAGGACGTTGTAGTCCTTGGCAGGCTTCACCCAGTACGCCTTCTCGAGCGGCTTCCTCTTGAGCTTGACCGCGGTGAAAGCCGGGACCTTCGCGGCGCGAAACGTCTTGCCACCGTCGGTCGAGCGATAGATCGAGTTGTTCGCGCCCGCGGCCACGATCGTCCCGTCACGCGTGACGATCGCCTGCCGGATCGCTTTCGACAGGCCGAGCTTCTTCACCGTTGCCCCGGTCGCACGCCACAGCCCGGACGTCGTCGGGATGAGCACGCCGTCCGTGGTCGCCAGCAGCTTGCCGACGATCCCGCCGACGCCGCTGACCGGGGTGAACGTGGTGCCGTTCTTCGAGCGCGCGAGGAAGCCGCCGTGGCCGCCGATCCAGATCGCACCGTCCTCGGCGCGCACCACGGCTTGCAGGCATTCCCGCGTGCCGACCGCGAGCTCCTTGAACCCCGAGAACCCCGAGCGCGAGTGATAGAGCGTGCCGTACTCGCCGCAGATCCACACCTGTTTCCCGTCAACCAGGATCGCGCGCAACCCGCGTCCCGCCACCTTGACCGCCGTGAACTTCCGTCCGTCGGTCGTCTTCATGCCGATGCTCGAGCTGAGGCCTCCAACGAGATACAACGTGCCGTCCGCAGTCGTGCCTCCGCACACCGCGGGCACCCACGAGTCCTCCGGTGTGGTCACGAGCGTCAGGCCCGGCAACTCCTGCGGCACGGCAGGCGCGACGAACGACTCCGCGCCGCCGAGCGTGAGGAAGCTCGTCTCCGAGATGATGCGAATGTTCGCGCCGGCAGCGTTGAGGGCCTCGACCTTGCGCTGCTTGTCGCCTTTGGTGCCCTGGCCGTAGAGCGCCGACCCGTCGCCGCCGATGACGAGCACGCCGAGGTCCTTGGCGACCGAGCCCGCGACGCGCCCGCCGATCGCCTTGACGCGGTCCTGCGCCTCGGCGCGCGACATCGACGCGAGCTTGCCCGTGAAGAGGAACGACAGGCCTTTCGGATCGAATGACGGCGGGGTCGGGCGCGCCTTCGCCCGAGCCTTATCGAGCTTGGCCGCCTCCTTCTCGGCCTTGGCGAGGCCGGCCTCGCGCGCCTTGTCGAGCTCGCGGGCGCGCTTTGCGATCTGCTTGACGTCAGCCTTCGTCGCGACGCGCAGGGATAGGTCGGTCGCGCCTCGTTTGGTGAGGTGCGCTGTGACCGACTTGATGTCTTGCGGCGGCAGCGGCCATGTGAACGCGGCCCGCGAACCATCGCACCAGAACGCGTACTGGTCCTCGTCGCCGCCGAGCTCGATCGTCAGCCCGGGCAGGTCGGTCCACTCGTGTGGTGAGCTGCCGGCGTCACCTTGGGCGAAGAATGACGCGAGCTCGTCGGCGAGCTTGGCGCCCTTGGGCCCGGCAGGAAGCGCGAGCTCGCCGCGCAGGATGGGCGGACCGTCGGCGTGCGACTTCTCGGGCAGCGTCGCGCCGGCCTTCTTCAGCACGGTCGGCACGTCGGGTCCAAACCCGCCGCTGCTGTACGTGTGATAGAGGACGAGGGTCTTGCCGAGCGCGACGACGTGCGGCTCGTCGCCCTCGAGCTGGTCGTCGCCCCAGATGAGGAACTCGTCCCAGGCGTGGCCGTACTTCGTGCCGAGCGCCAGCGCCGCCGGCGTTGGCTCGCCGGGCCAGTCGAAGTCGGCCGTGTCGGCCTGCTTGTCGTACTGCTTCGCGTGCTTCTTGAAAAACGCGCGCAGCTCGTCGGCCATCGCGGCGGCGCGCGCCGGCGAGTCGAACTCGGCGACGAGCCGGTAGTCCGAGCTGTTGTTGCAGGAGTACGACTGCCACTCGTAGATCTCGATCGGTCGGGTCATCGGGCCTCGGGGTAGACGGGAAGGGCGGGGCGGCGTCCGCGACGGATGCCGAAGGCGGGCAAGCGCGCGCACCCGGCGACCTGCGCGGCCTGCCGGGCGTGCTTGAGCTGAAGGTAGATCGCGGGCAGCTCGTCGAACCGCGACAGAGGAACGCCGCCATCGGCAAACGAGCACGACAGTACGCGGCGGTCCGACGTCACGCTCAGAAACAGCGAGCCGGCCCGGCAGTCGGAGTCGAAGAACAGCTGCGGCGCGTGGGTCAGGCGCGTCGACCAGCACACGTCGACCTTGAGCTGCAGGCGCCCCGCGAAATGCGCGTGCAGCTGCACGATGCGCGCGTCGAGGTCGCGCAGCTCGGCCGCGCTCAGGTGCAGGCCGCCGTCGCCCTTGTACGAGAGCAGCAGCACGTCGCGCACGCCACGCGCGGACCACGCAAGCAAGTCGGCGTCGAGGGTCGCGAGCCGGCGCGGGGTGACGAGGTAGTTGAGGCCGAACCGGATGCCGTGCGCGACGAGCCGGTCGATCACCGCATCGACGTCCTCGTCGTCGTAGACCGAGACCTGGATCTGGCCGACATGACCGCGCAGCTGATCGATCAGCGCCGGCGTCAATCGCTTGCCGTTCGTGGTGAAGTTGATCGCCAGCGCGGTCTCGCACCACAGCTGCCGCACGAGGTCGCCAAACTGCGGGAACACCGTCGGCTCGCCGCCGCCAAGCGCCAGCTCGAGCACGCCCCAATCCGAGAGATACCTGCCGAACGCGAGCACGTCCGCGAACGTCCAGCCGCTCGCGGCGTCGAGTGGCCGATAGCAGAACCCGCACGTCTTGTTGCACTGGTTCGTGAGCGCCATCTGCACGACCCGCGGCGCGCGCTGGACGCAGCGCTCGAACGGTCCGCCGCGCACGAGCTGGTTGGTCCCGGTCTCGCGGTCGAACCGGAGAAGCGCCCCATCGAGCTCCAGACTACGCACAGCGCGAGGAGAGCACGAAAGCGCCGAGTGCTGTGGGGGATGCCGCCTGGCCACGTGGCTCGATCGCACCACCCACACGTCGTTGCTCCGAAGTGAGGGGCAGCGGAACGAACGAGCCCTACCGACGGGCTGGCGGTCCGCGTGATTCCTCGGCGGTGACGCTCACTCGCGGGGCAGGACGACCGGCGTCAGGGTCGGGCGCTTTGGATCGCGTCCATCGCCGAGCGTGACACCGCGCATCCGGCGCCACGCCCAGGGGGCGACGTAGCGCGCGGCCCAGGCGAGGTCCTCGCGGAGGACATCGCGACGACGGCGTGGCGGTGGGGGAGGGATACGCGACCTCAGGCCACCGGTGCCAGCGCCCGGGAGGCCGAGCAGGTACGCGAGCTCGTCGGCGATCCGCGCATGCCCCTCGGGATTGCCGTGCAGCCGGTCGACCGCCCACATCCTCGGATCGTCGGCGAGCTCGTACGCGGCGAGGTCGAGCAAGATCGCGCCGGTGCGAGTGGCAACGTCTCGGAGCGCGACGTTGAGCTCCTGCGTCTTGCGCGACAGCGTGCGGGGCAGCCGCATCCGCCGGGAGACGTCGGGGATCGTGAAGGTGATCACCGTGGCGCCCACCGCTGCGAGGCCGCGCACCATCTGGCCGACATGACTCGCCACGCGTGCCGCGTTCCAGCGCGGGCGCAACAGGTCGTTCATTCCGGCGACGACCGTCGCGAGGTCCGGCTTCATCGCGATCGCGGGGGCGAGCTGCGTCGCCTCGATCTCTGCGGCCACGCGCCCTCGGACCGCGAGGTTCGCGTACCGCAGCCCTGGATGCTCGGCGGCCACGTGTTCCGCGAACCGGTCGGCCCACCCTCGAAAGCCACCCGCACCGTCCGGGTCGTCGAGACCCTCGGTGCTGCTATCTCCGACGGCCACATAGCGTTCGAAGCGGCGGGCGGTCATCGCGCGGGCATGGTGCCATACGAGGGCAACGAGGGGCACGACCATGGGGACCGCGGCAAGCCTCATGCAGCCATCATCGGCATCGACCAGGCAGCGAACTCGAGATCACGCGAGATGTGCGCAGATGCGAACCGTGCCAGACCCGCGCTTGCGCGCGCTGCTGTTCAGCGCGACCGTTCTCATCGACACTGTTCACTTCGGAGGGGGGCTGGCTGATGCATCGTGCAGTGATCGTTCTCGCGCTCGTCGCGGGTTGCTCGTCGAAAGCGAAGACCCAGGACTGGGCCGCGGAACACGCGAAGCTGGTCGAGACGAACAAGCCGCTCGTCGAGGCGCGGTACGCGGCCTGGAAGAAGCTCGGCGAGACGGTCAAAGCGATTCCTCCGGTGACCGCGCGCGAACCTGTCACGACCAAGGAGTCCGCCTCCTCGATCAGCTGGATCCAGATCGAGAACGTCTATGACATCCGAAACGGCTCGGGGCGCCTCAATCTCAGGAACCTGACGATTGCCGCGACGGCCGACGCGGCGTTGACGGCGAAGCCAGCGGACAAGTCCAAGTTCGAGGAGGCCCGGAGCACGATCGAGGCCTTCGTGGAGCCGCTCGGCGTGCTCGCGATCGTGCGTGCCCATGAGCTCGCGATGCCGAAGATGTCGGGACCCGATCGCTTCGTGGCGGGTGTCGCGCGCGGCGACGTGTTGCTGTTCGACTTCGCGACGCAGACCAAGGTCGGTGCGTTTCCGTTCGACATCGCGATGGGCGACATCGCGTACGGCGCGAGCAACGTCGGAGACCTACAGGACCAGTTTCACCGGAAGTCGCGCGACGGGCTCGACGCCGAGCTGGCCGCGTATCTGGCGGGCGAGCCGGGGCCCGCGGCCCCGCGAACGACGCCCGATACACCCGAGGCTTTGCGCAAGCGCCAGCTCGACGACGTTCTCCTCGGGCGAATGGTGACGTTCGAGATCGTCGAGGAGCCGTGCACGCTGACGCTCGTGACGAAGCTCGCTGCCTCGGTCACGAACCCGGACGGCCCCTTCGACAAGGTCGACGCGAAGCTCGCCGCCGAGCTGGTCCGGGTGATGGGCAAGCCGTGCGACGTTGCGTTTCGCGTCCAGCCCTAGCCCGGCGCACCGGGGCAAGCCGCACCGGGGTTGGTTCCATGTGCCGTCGCGATTCGTGCGTTGCGAATCGGTGAGATTCCGTTAGTCCGAGATCTGTCCGAAGCACCGTCCGGTCGGCGGCCGCTCACACGTCGTTGCTCAGAGGGGGGGAACCCGCACCGGGGTCGGTGAGGTGATCCGGCGACACGTAGCACGTCGTCTCTTCGCTCATGCCCACGAAGCGACGGCCGTCTTGCCGAGCAGCTTCGCGCCCCTGTAGAGGTGGACACCCTCGAGGACCCGGACGGCAACCCCATACTCATCGACCAGCACCTCTGAGACTGGGCACGGCGTGCTACGAGCGGCCCCGTACAAAGGGGCCTCGGCCTGGTTGACGGCCGGGGGGCGTCGCCGCAGGCTCGCATGAGCGCGAGGGCAAGAGCATGGGCAGGTATGTCACGGGCGAGGCGGGATTTCAGTACAAGTACCTGTTCGGGCAGCAGGGCTCGAACCTGCACGAGCTACGTAGCGCCCCCGGCCGTGCGTGGCTCGTGCCGGCCTTCGCGGTGACTAGCGACGCCAGGGAGGAGACGAAGACCATCCCCCTGATGCCCATCCTTCGGGCCACCATCACCGCGACCCCGGACGAGACCGAATTGGACGACTACGTGACGGCCA
>JALHPV010000294.1 GCA_022842285.1 Kofleriaceae bacterium | reverse complement strand
CCGAAGCTCGGCTGGGGGCCGTAGTGTACGCGCTCCCCTACTACGTCCTCCTCTGGCTGCATCGGGCGGCCATCGATGCGCGGCGCAAGGACCGCACGTGGAGGTTCGTCGCCTACTCGGTCGCCGCCGGCCTCCTCGCCGGCATCCTCCTCGGCATCGGGGTCTTCTTCACCTGGTTCCTCCTCGAGGTGCGCCTGTGGTGGCTCGCGCCCGTACCGGCCGGCCTGATGGCGCTCCCGGTCGTCGCCCCCCTCCTCGCGCGTCACGTGCTCGTCCCCGCGGGGCGCGTGAAGCTCGCGCGCTGGTGCGGCTACATCTCTCGCCCCGCGCCGACGCCGAAGGTCACGCTCTCGTCGTCGGGGCGTGGGCATTCTTGCGCCGCCCCACGCCCGCTGGCGAGGCGTATCTGGTGGCGCTCCGCGACGCGCGCAAGCCGCTCGGCGACTGCGAGCTGATCGCGAGTGCCTTCATCGCCGCCGGCAAGGGCGACGCCGACACGTGCCGCCTCCTGTTGCGCTCCATCGTGGACATGGTCGAGCACCACCCCGCAGCCCGCGAGCTCGCCGCGGAGTGGCTCGCGGTCGATGCGGTCGAGCGCGGTGACTGGTCCTTCCAGCTCGATACCCACGCCTACCCGGCGTCGCCGCTCACCCTCCTCCTCGAAGGCGTCGCGGCCCGCATGCACAGTCCGGACGCGGCCCCGAGCGTCGGGGAGATGACCGCGCGCTGGCTCGTGGCTCCGCATCGCCGCCGCACCTGGCCCCTCCTCGCGATCCGCCCGCCGGCCCCGCCCCCCGACGCGACGGACACCGCCCCCGTCGCGGCCGACGTCCCCGTCGTCGGCATCGAGTCCCTGCCGCGCGCGATCGCGGCCCACCTCGCGTTTGCCTCGGGGCCTGCCACCAAGGACGCCTTCGCCGCCACCGTCAAGGCGTGGGATGCCGCACTCGCCGACGGCAACACCCAGGCGTGGATCGCCCGCCGCGCGATCGAGCTCGGGGCGCCTCTCGGCTCGGTCGACCGGGCCCTGCGCGACGTGGTCACCCAGGTCACCGACGAGCTCGGCGCCGCCGCCGATCGCGCGAAGCTCCCCGCCATCCCGTCGCGCGGCCCCGTCGGCGATGCCCTCGGACGCCGCCTGCGCCACGGCCGCCTCGACGCCCTCGAGTCCGGCTTCGCGAAGTGGCGCGACCGCCGCGACGACTACATGCGTCGCAAGGACCTGGCGTCCGGCACCGCCCCCGAACGACAGCGCAGCTCCGTCGACGAGTGGCGCGAGTTCCTCGCCCTGCGTGCCGCGTACAAGGACGTGTGCGACGCGGGCGGCCTCGAGCTCCGGCGCCTCGCCTTCCCCCACGCCTTCTCTACCGGCACGTCCGTCTCCGCGTGGCTCTGGAACGAGTTCGACGAGTACGCGCTCTCCCACGCCATCTCCCGCTGGCTCCTCGACGAGGCGCTGATCGTCGGCGATGCCCAGGCGATCGAGCTCGGCAACAACAACTGCAACCTCGTCGTGAACACTCGCCTCGGCCCCGTCCGCTCGTAAGTCGCCTCGCCGGTGACGCCAAGGGATAGGTCGCGCTCCGCGCGGTTGGGATGGTTCCGTGCGCGCGGTTGGGATGGTTCGGTGCGTGTGCCCCGGAGGGGAGGTTGAACGCCAAGCCGCCCCAGACGCCAAGGGAGATTTCGAGAGAGGGAGCTTCGTACCGCGCGGCGACGCGGGGGTGAGCACGTCACCCATGCGGTCGGTCTGCGCCGTGTCACCCATGTGCCCGGTCTGCAGCTCGCGCGCGTTCGACTTCTGGGCACTCGTCCCGAATTACCGCGGTCGCGAAGCGCCCTGATCCCCTTGGCGTCTGGGGCGCCTTGGCGTTCGACCTCTGGGCACTCGTCCCGAACCACCGCTCGCGAAGCGCCCTGATCCCCGTGGCGTTGATCTCTGGAACTCGAACGACCGCACAGTGCGACCCGCGACGCTACGGGTCGCAGCTGATCGGCGTGAGGTGGCACTTCGCGCAGACGCGCGGATTGGAGCGCTCGATGGCCTTGCAGCGCGAGGAGCCGACCCAGTTCGCGGGGTGCGGCGAGACATTGGGGCCGCCAAAGCCGGCGCCGTGGCAGCGCTGGCAGTCCTCCTCGCGGTGACACGAGACGCACGAGGTCAGGTTGCGGCGGGCCTCACGGGCGTGCTGATTCGCGGTCGTGCCGCCGGTAACGGAGGACCAGTTGGGCGGGTGGAAGGCGCGGTCCGGATCGTCCTGGTCGTAGTCCGTCGGGGTACGCGGGGAGATGCCGCTGCGCTCGTGGCAGGCGACGCAGAACGAGGCCGCGCGATGGCAGGCGGAGCAGTCGGGCGTGCCCCGGCGGGCTTCGACGGCGTGCGTGCGGATGTAGTCGCCGGCGTGGAAGTCCATCGGCTTCACTTCGCCGATGTGGCACGCGACGCACTCGGACTTGTCGTGGCACGCATCGCAGGTGGCGCCGATCTGATTCGCTTCCTGGCGGTGGTCGGTGCTGAAGTTGGGGCCGTGGGCGTCGCCGAGGCCCGTGTGCGACGGCACGAGGTTGCCGTGCGCGAACTGCGTCTGCATCAGGCCGCCCCGCTTGACGAGGTGACAGCGGCCGCACTCGTCCTGCTCGGCGCCGTCGCGGTGACAGCCGAGGCAGGTCTGCATCGTCGGGAGGTGGCGCGTGGTGGCGAGGTCCACCGTCGTGAGGTCACCGTGGCAGTAGGAGCAGTTCGTCGACGTATGCGCGGCGTGCGAGAACTTCAGCGGGGGCGGCGTGAGGTACGTGCGTTCGACGGGCACGCCGGGCGCGTAGCCGGGGTGGCAGGCCACGCAGTTCACCGGAGGCTGGTCCGCGAGCACGAGGTCGGGCTGGGAGCGATCGATCGGGTGGCAGGTTCGGCACTGCGCCTCGGTCGGCAGCAGGTTGTCGACGGCGGATCGCGACGAGGTGACGTCGGGGTGGCACGCGGTGCAGGCCGTCCCCCGAGCGAGGTGATTGGCGTGCGAGAACGTGAGCGGGAGGCGCTGCGCCGGATACATCACCGGTGACCAGTCGTCGGTGACGGCGGCGGTATCAGCCACGACGATGCTGCCGGCCGCAGCCAGCACGAGGGCAAGCAGGATGTAGGCGGCGCGACTCATGGCTCGGGAATGAAGTTGAAGTCGAGGATGGCGATGGCGCGGGTCTGGAGCCCGTACGTTGGGTCGTGGTCGACCTCGGCGATGCCGTGGACCGCAAAGCCGTCGGAGAGCTTCCACGTGGTGCTGGCGACGCCCGACGTCGCGATGTACTTCGCCTCGTCGGTATCGGGGTCGATGCCGAGCACGAGCGCCCGCCCGCGGAGCCAGAGGTTGGGCTTGGCCCGCCACCCCGCTTCGGCGCTGCCGCCGACGCGGCGCCCACCGTACCCCGTGTCATAGAGCGCCTCGATGCGGCCGCGCGCCCGCGGTCCGAACGCCCGCTCGAGCGACGCGTCGCCGCCGCCGGCGTAGTCGGGGGCGCCCTGGATCGGCTCGTAGCGCCGCACCCAGCCGTTCACGGCGGCCCGGACGGCGCCGCTGTAGCGATAGCCGAGGCGCGCATCCTTCGTCGGGTCGATCGAGAACACGTTGAAGATCGAGTCGCCGTCGAAGGTCGGAAAGAAGTACTCGACCGATGGTTCGATCGAGTGGGCGCCGCGCGTGAGGCGCACGCCCGCATCGAAGCGATCCAGCGTCGCGTGCAAGAGCGAGTAGCGCGCGTTCGCGAACGAATGCACCCCGACGCGGCCCACCTTCGCATCGCCGTGGAGGCGCGCGAACAGTCGCTCCTCGTTCACGCCGGTGCCGGGCAACGTGCCCGCCTCGTCGGCGTAGATGCGGTCCGCTGTCCCGCTCCACGTACGGCGGTACCCGAGTTCGGCACCGATGCCCCGCAGCTCGTTCGTCGCGACCGTCGCGCCGACCGTCGGCTGGAGCTCGTCGCGCTGCGGGCAGGTCTCGTAGTCACTCGAGAAGCGACGGTTCACCACCGCGCGATCGCGGTCGATCAGCAAGTACGTCCCCGTGCCGGGCGTCGCGCCGGCCACGTACTCGCGGCAGCCCGCGCCCGACGTTCCGTCGAGCTCGTACGCCGACAGGCCCAGGACCGAGGATGCCCGTACGCGCAGGCCGGCGGTGGCGGACACGGCGATCGGGACCTGCGGCACGGCCACGCGCGCCGCCACCCCGTCGACGGCCGTCGGGCCCCAGCCCTCGTCAGCGAGCACGCGACCGATGCGCAGGCTCACCCGATCGTCGACGGCCTTCACCTCCAGGTAGCCGTAGAGCAGATCGAAGTTCGCGATCGTCTCGGAGATCTCGGGAATCAGGTCGAGCGCATCGCGCCGCGTCCGCTCGGTCACGGTGATGCGCCCCGTGGAGTAGCTACCGAAGTCGTGATCGATGCGGAGGTAGCTCTGCCACGAGACGGTCAGGCCACCTTCGGCGAGCCGCGACCGCTTCCGATCGGCCTCGAAGTCGCCGATGTCCATGATGCGGAGGGCGAGCGTCTGCGTGTAGCGACGCCGGCCCAGGAACAGGTCGGGGCCGATGAGCTTGTACTGGCGGAGCTGGAAGGCCTGCCCGATCGTGCGCGAGCGGACCCAGAACTCGTACGCGTCGGCCGGAGCGGGGGCCGCGACGACGATCGCTGCCGCGAACGCAGCGAGCCTGGCCCTCGGGCGCATCGCGGCCGACGGTATCACCTCGCGACGGTCACGGTATCGACTGCCACCTCGCCGCCGAGGCTCGCCACGCCCCAGGCGCCGCGCTCGCCGGCCCCGACGCTGCACGAGACCACTACGCCGCCGTCACGCGAGACGCGGGCCGTGCCCCCGGCGATGACCAGCTCGAGCGTGGTCGCGGCTGCCGGATCGAAGACCCCGACCACCGTCCCCGTGCAGAGCGTGGTCTGGGCCGCTCCCTGGTACTGCACGACGCGGGCGCCCTGCCCCGGCACGAGCTCCGCCACGAGCGTGGCCCCGGTGCTCTGGTATCGCGCCACCAGGGCCGCTCCGCCGCTGCGGACGCGCACCACCGCGCGGAGACTTCCGCTCGCGAGCCGGGGGCCTCCGACCACGGCGGGGGCGAAGGCTCCGCTCAGCACCCAGTCGGCGGAGCGATCCAGCGTCGCGGCGTCGGCGGGGGTGAGCATGCTCGCGCCCCCTCCGGCGAGCGGCACGACGGTCGTGGAGCCGGTCCCCGGTCCCACGAGCGAGGGGCGATACACCGCGGCGCCGTCAGGCGAGAGCACGAGGATCGAGCCGTCGGCGAGGCGAATCAACGTGGGGTCGGCGGCGATGCTGACCGCGTCGCTGCCGACCGCGGGATCCACCGTGTCCCAGCGCTCGCGCATCGGATCGTACGTCACGAGCTCGCCGGTGCCGGCACCAAACCCGACGACCGTACCGTCCTCGGCGGTCGCGAGGGTGAGGCCGACGAAGGCGGGCGCGGCCGCGATCGGGACGGCGGCCGTGGCCGGCGCTCCTCCCGCCGAGGTCACGGGCGCGATGACCGATGCCTCGCCGCTGGCCATGGTCAGCACCCCGCCGCCGTCGAGGAGCGTCGCCGCGGGGAAGGTCCCCGCGACCGCGGTCGCAGCGTCGGCGCCGAGCACGAAGCGATCGGCCGCGGACGGATCGGGCGCCCCGCCATCGGGCAGGCCGCCGGCCGTCACGAACGTCTCGCCGCCATCGCGTTGTACGCCCTGGGCGATCAGGCGAGCGCCGAGTCGCCCCGCGATCAACGTGGGCGCGCGCTCCGGTTCGTCATCGGGGTTCTCGATCGAGTAGATCTTCGACGTGCGCCGCACGACGCCCTGGCACGCCCCGTCGGCCACGCCGCTGCAGCCGCCGGTGAGCAGGATCCGATCGCCCAGGGCGATGGCGCCGTGGAACGCGCGGTTCTCGTCGAGGATCACGCTCTCGCTGAACGCGTTCTCGATGGGGTCGTAGACGGTGAGCCCCGGCCGGGGGCCACCGGTCAGCACGACCCTCCCGTCGGGGAGCTCCGTCATGGCGGTGCCGATGAAGCCCCCGTCCGCGAACAAGGCGGGCACCGGGACCGCCGTGAACGTACCTGTCGCGGGATCGTAGCGCTCGGCGCTCGCGAGCGGCTCACCGCTGCCATCGACGCCGCCGACGATGAGGATGCCGTCGCCGGCGCGGGCCACCAGGGGAGCGCGGCGCGAGGTCGTCATTGGGCCCACGCTGCACAAGCCACCGGGGGGCGCCATCAGCGCGCGCAGGGTCGTCCCGTCCTCGAGCGCGCCGAAGGCGAAGGGGGCGGTCTTGCCGGCCGCGCCGACGACACCGCCGCCCACGACCAGCTCGACGCCGAGCTGCTCCGTGTCGGCCGGGAAGTCGGCGATGTCGAGGGTCCCATCGAGGGGGACCGTGCGTACGACGTCCCCGCCGCCGGTGTACGCGATCACGCGCAGCTCGGTGGCGCCGTCCGGCGAACCGCACTCCGTCGGTGTCTCGACGGGGAGGAGCCGCAGGCGAGCGGGAGCGTCGCTGCACGCCCACGTGCACGCGATCGCGAGCGCGGCCAGCTTCGAGAACCCCACCGGCCGCATGATACGCTGCTCGCAATGGCGGAGCTGCCGACGACGTTCGGCAAGTACTTCCTGACCGAGAAGCTCGCGACCGGAGGTATGGCCGAGATCTATCTCGGGAAGCTGACGGGCCCGGGCGGCTTCGAGAAGCAGCTCGTCATCAAGCAGATCCTCCCGCGGCTCTCGGGCCAGCGGCAGTTCGTCGACCTGTTCGTGGCCGAGGCCAAGACCCTCGTCGGACTGACCCACGGCAACATCGTCCCGATCTACGAGCTCGGGGTCATCGAGGACACGTACTTCCTCGCGATGGAGTACATCGACGGACCGACGCTGTACCGCCTCACCGAGGTGATGGCGCGGCGGGATGTCCTGATGGAGCCCGCGATCGCGGCCTTCATCATCGCGCGCATCCTCGAGGGCCTCGACTACGCGCACCGCAAGGGCGAAGGCGTCATCCACCGCGACCTCTCACCGCGCAACGTCATGCTCTCGCGTGATGGCGAGGTGAAGCTCGTCGACTTCGGCATCGCCGTCACCCTCGGCACCAACGAGGACGGCGAGCGCGCCGCCGAGGGCGCCCCGACCGGCTCGTTCCCGTACATGTCGCCCGAGCAGGTGCGGCGCGAGCGCCTGACGCCGCAGTCGGACCTGTTCAGCGTCGGCGTCCTGTTCTGGGAGATGCTCGTCGGGCAACGCCTGTTCGCGCGGCCCGACGCGGAGGCCACGCTCGCGGCCGTCACCGGCGCGAAGGTCGAGCGCCCCTCCGATGTCCGTGCCGAGGTGCCGGTGCGCCTCGACGACATCGTCATGCGGGCCCTCGCCCGCGACCCGGCCGAGCGCTGGACGACCGCCGGCGAGATGCTGGCGCAGATCCAGCGCTACCTCTACGCGCTCGACGAGACGCCGGGGCCGCGCGAGATCGCGCAGCTCGTCGGCCGCTACTGCCCCCCGGAGACCCGCCGCCTCCCCACCCACTCCGAGGCCCACGACGAGCCCTCACCGGACGACCCCGCGCCCGGCGGGCCCCGCACGGCGGTCATCCCCCGCGACGCCGAGGTCAAGGGCAAGCGTCCCCGCGCCCGCACCGAGACGTTCGCGACCAACGTCCAGCTCGAGAAGATCTTCGACACCACGAAGCCCCCCGTCCTCGCGACGAAGCTCGACGTCACGCAGCCGGTCCCCCGTGGGCGGAGCTCCACGCTCCTCGTGGCGGCGGCCATCGGCACCCTCGCGTTCGGGGTGGTCGCCATCGTGATGGTGCTCCGGGGCGGCGACCGCATCACCACGTCGCCGGATGCCGCGCCCGATGGGCCGACGGCCCGCGATGCCTCCGGCAGCGTCGACGCTGCGATGCCGACCGATGCGGTCGCTACCCTCGATGCCCCCGCGCCCGACGCGGCGGTGATCATCGACGCGCCCGCCATCGACGTCCCGCGCCCGAAGCCCGACGCGGCCCTCACCAAGCCCCGGCCCGACGCGGCCGAAGCCACGCCGGAGGGCACGGCGACCCTGCGCATCGGCGCCGATCCGTGGGGCGAGATCCTCGTCGACGGCAAGCCACGCGGTCGCACGCCGGCCGTCATCGCCATTCCCGCCGGCAAGCACACGGTCGAGGTCGTGTACGGCGGCGAGGATCCGCCGCGCACGAAGACCTTCAACGTCGACCTCACCGACGGTCAGACGCGCGAGCTGCAGGCCGACTTCAGCGGCCCCTGAGCCCGAGGCCTACCGCGTGCGGAACTGCGACCCGTCGACGCTAAGGGTCGGGACCGGGTCGGAGCCCGACACCGCGAAGACGGTCACGACCGCCCCGACGACCACCGCCGCCGCGACGCCTCCCCAGAGCCACGGACTACGGCACGCGCGGCACCGATCGTCGTCGCGCGCACCGTCCTCGCGGTCGGCAAGGACGGTGGGGGCGTAGCGCAGCTCGCCGGTGCGCACGCTGGCCCACGCTTCCCGCGCCGCCGCCGCGAGACCGGACGGGTCGGCATAGCCCACATCGACGACGGCGCTGCAGCGCGCGGGGATGCCCGCACAGCGCTGCACGAGGAGCGTGGGACCGCCGCGGCGCGTGGTGGTCGTCGCGACGATGACCTCGTCGAGATCGGCGTAGAGGAGCGTCGCGTCGATGAGGCGCTGCGCGGGCGCCTCGGCGAGGCCAGGCGTGGCGCCGGCCGCGAGCGTGGCGCTGTCCTCGTCGGCCTCGAGCACGAGCTCGACCTCGGTCGTCATGGCCGGCGCCACCGCTGCGCTGCGAACGAGCGGCAGGTAGCCGGGAGCCGTCGCGACGATGATGTGCTGGCCGACGGGCACCGTCGTCACGGCCGCCGGGCCGGCGCTCGAACCGCCCCGCCCGTCGATCGTGACGTTCGCACCTGGCGGCGAGGAGGTCACGCGGAGCGTGGACAGCGTGACGGCGGCACCGCGTGCGGCCTCGATGCGCTCGACGACGTCGGGCGAGAACTCGGCGAGCGTGATCGGGCGATCCGGATCGAGCGCGAGCGCGAGCGCGAGCACGGCGCGCGCCTCGTCGTCGCGACCGAGGTGACCGAGGACGGCCCCGAGGCGGAGCGCCGCGTCGGCATACAGCTCGGCTCCGCCGGGGAGCGCCACGAGGCGTTCCGCATCCGCCCGGGCGGCGGCGAGCTTCACCGCGGCTGTCTCCACGGCGACGCGGAGGTACTCGCGCCAGCCAGCATCGATCTGATCACGGACGCGGCCAAACAGGGCCAGCGTCTCGGCCGACACGGCGCCCTCGCCGCGCGCGTAGCGGGCCTCGCCGACGGCATCGCCGACGAGGCGCGTGGCCCGACCCTCGATCGCC
>JALHPV010000293.1 GCA_022842285.1 Kofleriaceae bacterium | reverse complement strand
CGGGACTTGGCGTGCGGTTCCTCGCCATGGCGAAGAGCCAGGCGCGCACGATCCGCGACTTCTGTATCGAGTCGCGGCGAAAGAATCTGGGTTCGTTGCTCGCTCGCATCCGCGCGTAGTGATTGCCGGCGCGGCGCCTCCCCGCGAGCTATGCTCGTGGTCGGATGAGGCGCCTCCCCCTTCTCCTCGCGTGCGCGCTTGCTGCCGCCGTCCCCACGTTCGTCGCGCGTGAAGCGCAGGCGCAGGGGGACTGGGGCGTCAAGCGCGACCCGTTCGACAAGTCGGTCATCGCTCGCTACAAGGCGATCCTCGCGAAGAACCCGCACGATGCGGGCGCCCTCGCGAAGTTGCTCGAGATGTACCGGCGGTATCGCACCGTCGACCTCCTGAAGGAGGAGTACGGGAAGCTCCTCGAGAAGACGGCCGACGATTGGTCGACGCTCGTCGTTATGGGGCACCTGCACCGCAAGACCGGTGACGACCCGCGCGCGCTCGAGAGCTACGGCAAGGCCGTCGCGAAGAAGGACGACGACGCGGCCACGTGGCTCGCGATCGGCGAGGTTCAGAACAACGCCAGCCAGACCGCCGCCGCTCGCGCCGCCTACGACAAGGCTCTCGCGCACGCGCCGAGCAACGACATGAAGAAGAAGGCGTTGAAGGCGCTGGCGCAGCTCGCCCTCGCCGCCAACGACATCGACGGCGCGAACAAGTACTTCGAACAGTTCCTCGCCCTCGAGCCGAAGAATGCGCAGCTCTGGAAGGAGCGCGGTGATGCCCTCGCCTCGGCGGGTCGGCACGACCTGGCGCTCGAGAGCTTCGCGGCGGCCGAGAAGCTGCTCTCCGGCGATCCGAGCCGGCGCATGGAGATCATCGCGCGCCGGGGCCAGGTGTACGAGGCGATGGGCAAGGACGACGAGGCCGTCGCCGAGTACCGCCGCGCCATGAAGCTCGCCCCGAAGGGCTACTACATCGAGGTCGAGCTCACCCAGAAGATCGTCGACATCTACCGGCGCAAGCAGCAGCTGCCGACGCTCCTCGCGTACTACGAGAAGGAGTGGCCGGAGGGCAAGCGCGGTCACTTCGAGTGGTCGACGCTCGGCAAGCTGTACGAGGAGACGGGCGCGCAGGACAAGGCAATCGCGGCGCTCCGCAAGGCCGTCGCGAAGGCCGCCTACGAGCTCGACACGCAGCGCCGCCTCATCACCCTGCTCGAGAACTCCGGCCGCGACGACGAGGCCATCGCGCAGTACGAGGCGGTCGTGCGGGCGGCCCCCGGCGAGGCGCGCTTCCAGCTCGAGCTCGCGGACCGCTACTGGCGCAAGGGCCAGGAGAAGAAGGCCCTCGACACCCTGAACCGCCTGAAGGGCCGCTTCCCGAGCGACGCGGGCGTGCTCGCCGCGATGGCCGACCTGTATCAGCGCTGGGGCAAGGAGGATCTGGCGATCGCCGAGTACGAGCGCCTGTCCAAGCTCGAGCCGGACGACCCGAGCCACATCATCACGCTCGGCGAGCAATACATGACGAAGGGCGACCCCGCGAAGGCGATGGCCACGTGGAAGCGCCTGCTCGTCGGCAACAAGGCCTCGGGCTACGCGAAGTACGCGGAGGTGATGGCGGAGCACAACAAGCCCGCCGAGGCGATCGCGAACTACGAGAAGGCGATCAAGCTCGACGACAAGAACCCCGATCACTACCGCGGTCGCGCGAATGTCCTCGAGAGCCAGAAGCGCTGGCAGGACGCCGTCACCGACTGGGAGAAGGTCATCTCGCTCATCGGTACGAAGGCGACCGATCGCCTCGCGCGCCGCGAAGCCCGCACGCGCCTCGTGAAGGCCGTCGTGAAGGGCGGCGTCCGGCCCGATATGTATCGCGAAACCTGGGACAAGGCGTTCAAGGCCGGCGACAACGAGGCCGGTTACTACCTCGTCACGTTCTACGGCCTGAAGTCGAAGGCCAACGAGCCGACCACAACCCTCGTGGCGCTGCACAAGCGCGTGCCCGAGGACCACGACATCACGCTCGAGCTCGTGAAGGTCCACAAGGACAACCGCAAGTACGCGGAGGCCGTCGAGCTGCTCGTTGCCCTCGCGAAGGCGGCGCCGAGTCGCGAGCGCGAGGTCTACCAGATGATCTCCGAGATCAAGACCATCGAGCGCAAGGACGACGAGGCGATCGAGTGGGCGCAGAAGGCGCTCGCGAAGAATCCCAACGCGCCCGATGCCCACGAGCGCCTCGCCGAGCGCTACGTGGAGATGCAGCGCTTCGACGACGCCATCGCGGCGTACGAGCAGGTGCTGAAGATCGATCCGCGCAACACGAAGACCCAGTTCGCGCTGGCCCAGCTCTCGGTGCAGACGGGCAATCCCACGCGCGCGGCCCAGCTCTATCGCGACGTCCTGCGCACCTCCACCACCGACGAGACGGTCGGGCGCGCAGGGCGCGAGGCCATCGTGCTCGAGGAGATGACGTTCTCCCTCGGCGAGCTCGAGAAGGTGCTCTCTCCCCTGTCGTTCATCATGGCGCACAAGCCGGTGTTCCGGCACGTGCTCGTCGAGCTGTACGTGCGCTACGTGCCGTGGCTCGTCGATCGCGAGCGCCATGGCACCGAGGACGTGAAGAAGGCCGCCCGCGCCGAGCTCACGCGCATCAGCGGGCATGGCCTGCAGCCGCTCCTCGAGGCCCTGCGCGACGAGAAGGATCCAGCGCAGCAGCGCGTGGCCGTGTCGGTCCTTGGCAACCTCGGCAACAAGGGCGCCGCCGGTCCGCTCGTCCACCTCGCCAAGCAGGAGCCGAACAAGGACGGCGGCCGCTACATCGGCACGAACCAGGAAGTCCTGGACCGCGAGATCCGCGTCGATGCGCTCGTCGCCGCGGGCCGGCTTGGCGATTCACGCGTGATCGATCAGGTGCTGCCGCTCGTCGAGAATCCCGAGGTCGAGATGCGCGAGGCGGCCACCTTCACGCTCGGCCGCACCGGCGACAAGCGCGCGATGCCCGCACTCATGAAGCTCGTCACGACCGACTCACAGGCGAGCGTGCGCACACTCGCCTGCTTTGGCTTCGCCCAGATCGACGACCCCCGCGTCGGGCCGGCGGCCATCGCGGTCCTGAACGATCCCCGCAAGCAGGACGCCACCCGCGCCGCCTGTGCCTACGCCCTTGGCGCCCGGGGCCTGAAGAGTGGCATCCCGGCCCTCACGGCCGCCCTCGGTGACAACCGCGGGGACACGCAGCGCCTCGCCGCCTGGGCGCTGGGACAGATCGGCGATCCGAAGTCGCTCGGTCCCTTGGTCCGCGCCTACTTCGCCCGGGCTGGTCGCTCGGCCGACGAGCTCGTGTGGGCCATCGCCCGGGTCAGCGGAGCGGGCACGGCGCCGTCGCCGCTGGGACCGTTCTCCGACTATCCGATGGACAAGTCGAAGTACGACCACATGGCGGCGGTCGTGCAGTTCCCCGGCCCGGTGGTCACGCCACCGATGCCCGGCAAGCTCGTCACCGAGCACGCCGACGACATCGCGCAGGGCATCCTCGACGCGCTCGGCGAGCACCGTGATGTGGTCGTCTCCGCCCTCACGGATCTCGACAGCGCCCCCACCTCGCTCGCCATCGGGGCACTCACGCCCGCCGGCAAGGCCGATGCGAAGCTCACGGCCGCGCTGACGACGATCGGCACCAAGGTCGCCCCGGCGATCAAGGGCCAGCTCGGCAGCGATGACCCCAAGCTGCGAGCGCATGCCGTCTCGCTCACGGCCAAGCTCGACGGGGCCGGCGCGACCGACGCCGATGCCGCCATCACGACCGCGATGGCCGATCCGGCGCAGTCGGTACGGGCGGCCGCGATGCGCGGCATCGTGGTCCTCGGGATCCGCCGGGGGGCGGCGCCCAAGCCGCTGGTGCAGCTGCTCGTGAAGGCGCTCAAGAGCAACGACTTCGCGGACCGCCGGGATGCGGCGACGGCGCTCATCGAGCTGGGCCCGGGCGGCGACCTGGCCGCCCTGATCCCGCTGGCGAAGGACCAGCGGGCCTATGTCCGTGAGGTCGTGGCCCGGGCCCCGCTGCCCGGCGCGGCCGGCCTCGAGGCCCTCCTGGCCCTGTCGACGGACGAGATCGCCCATGTCCGCGCCGCCGCCGCCCGTACCCTCGGGACGCTGAGCGACCCGAAGGCCTCGGCTCGTCGAGCGGAGCTGGCCAAGGACCCCGACGAGTCCGTCCGCGCCGCCGCCAAGCAGTGAACCCGAGTTCGTCCGAAAGTCCGTATCCTTTCGGGGAGCTTCTTTGACGGGCGGTTTCGCGCAAGAGTAGAATTCCGAGCGCGATGGATGTGGGTCTCGTCTGCGACGCGTGCACCGCGTTGACCCCGATCGGGGTGCCGCAATGTACGCGGTGCGGTGCGTCGGTCGCACTGGATCCTCGCTCGCGTCGCGGCACGAACCAAAGCACGCCCCCGCAGACGCACGACGTGCATGCGCATGCCGCCCCCGGTGAGGGGGTCGCGTGCGGTAAGTGCGGAACGGTCGTCTCGGCGAGCACGCGCTTTTGCCCCAACTGCGGCGCGCGAATTACGGCGGAGCCATCGTTCGAGGTCTCGACGCGCGTCGGGCCCAGGCCATCGGTGGCGCAAGCCGTCGCCGGAGCAGCCGTCGATTCGGGCAAGACCTCCAAGGCCGGCCGCAGCACGCTCTTCTTCGGCGGCGCGGTGCAGTCTGCGCGCGCGAAGCTGACGCTCATCCGCGGCGACGGCGAGGATGGCGTGTCGTTCACGCTCGCCGGCGTCGACCACCTCGCCGGTCGCGGCGACTGCCCGATCTCCTTCCCGGATGATCCGTTCCTGTCACCGACGCACGCGAACTTCGTCTACCAGAACAACACGCTCGTCGTGCGCGACGAGTACTCGTTGAACGGCGTCTACGTTCGCATCAGCGGCAGCGCGGAGCTCGCTATTGGCTCGACGATCCTCGTCGGCGAGCAGGTCCTGCAGGTCGGGCTCGCGCCGCAGATCGAGGACGTCCCCGACGCCGAGGGCACGTACTACTCGGCCAGCATGCCCCGCCCCGCCGTGCTCGAGATCAAGCAGCAACTCCGGGGGGGCCAGCCCGGCGCGGTGTTCCGCCCGCGGACCGAGCACATCACGGTCGGCCGCGAGAACAACGACATCAATTTCCCCGAGGACCCGTTCATCTCGGGTCGCCATGCAGAGCTCAAGTACACGGCGGGCGCGACCGGCACGGCCGCGGGCACGCTCACGGTCGCCGACCTGGGCTCGCGCAACGGAACGTTCATTCGCGTCAACGGCGAGCGGGTGCTGAAGCATGGAGACTACGTCTTCCTGGGACAGCAGCTACTGCGCGTGGAAATCGTTTGAGGGAGCCATCATGACCGTCTGTCATCGCTGCGGAAAAGAGAACCAGGACCACTACAAGTTCTGCCTCGGGTGCGGGGCCGAGCTCACCGCCGCCGGTCCCAAGCCGGGCGGCGATGTGGCCATGATGAAGACCATGATGGCCGACACCGGCGCGGGCGGAGCTCCGCTCGGCGTCGGCGTGCCACTGGCCGCCCCACGCCCCGCCGGTCCGTCGCAGGCCCCGGCGCCGCTGGCTCGCCCCCCCGTCGCCGCGCCCGTCGGTGCCATGCCCGGGATGCCGCCCGCCGGCCCGATCGGTGCGCCCGGCGCGATGCCCGCTCCCATGGGACCACCGCCCGGTGTCCCCGGCTTCTCCCCGGGCTTTGCCCCGGCGGCGAGCGCGGTCCCCGGTAACCGCTCCTGCCCCTCGTGCGGCAGCGATGTCCCGCCCTCGTTCCGCTTCTGCGGGACCTGCGGCTTCCGCATGGACGAAGCGTCAGCCCCGCTGCAAATGCCGACGGCACCGAACCCCGGCCCGGCAGGTCTCGCCCCGGCCCAGCCGGCCGCCGCGCCCGCCCGGGCCCGCCTGTCGATGACGCTCATCCGTCCCGATGGCTCCGAGGGTGGAACGCACGAGCTCCGCCCCGGCGAGAACAAGCTCGGCCGGAGCTTTGGCACCGTGTTCGAGAACGACGGCTACCTCTCGCCCGTTCACGCGATGCTCGACATCCGTCAGCCCACGTCGCTCATCCGCGACCTGGACAGCCTCAACGGCGTCTTCGTGAAGATGACGGCCGAGGAAGAGCTGGTCTCCGGCCAGATCATCCGTATCGGTCAGGAGCTCCTCCGCTTCGAGGTCATCGCTCCGCCGGAGCCCACCCCGGACGGCACCGAGCTCATGGGCAGCCCGAATCCCGGCTACTGGGGCAAGCTGACGGTCATCATCGGCCGCGACATCACGGGCGCCGCCTACCCGCTACTCGGTGAATCCTGCACGCTCGGCCGCGAGCGCGGCGAGATCAACTTCCCCGACGACGGCTACGTCTCCGGCCTCCACGCCCGCGTGACGCTCCGCGACGGCCGGGTCTACCTCTCCGATCTCGGCTCCTCCAACGGTACCTTCATGAAGGTCAACGGCGAGCGGATGGTTGGCCACGAGTCGTTCGTCCTCCTCGGGCAGCAGTTGTTCCGTCTCAACTTCGCTTAAGGTAGGTTCCGACCATGTGCCGGCAAGTCACCACGTCACTGCTCCTCGCGCTCGGGCTCATGGCCTGCGGCAGCGACGACAAGAAGCTCAAGGTGACCAACCTCGACCCCCGCGTGGGCGACATGCAGGGTGGCACCTTCGTGACCGTCACCGGCAATCGCTTCGTCGACGACGGTCCGCGCAACGTGCGCGTCCTCTTCGGCAACCGCCTCGGGACCGTCGTGCGCACGCTCGACGACCGCACCATGGTGATCCAGGCACCGGGCGGTAAGCCCGACGAGACGGTCGACATCAAGTTCATCTTCGAGCCCGGCGGCACCCTCGTCATCGACAAGGCCTTCACCTACAAGGACCAGTCGAGCGAGCAGATGGGCGTCGACGCGCTCGACACGTCGAAGGTCAAGAAGCCGTAGGTCCTAGACGAGGTCGCGGCGAGCGAGGGCGCGCCGCATCTTCATCAGCGCCTGCTCCTGGAGCTGGCGGATGCGCTCGCGGGACAGGTTGTACTTGTCCCCGATCTCCTTGAGCGTGAGCTCCTGCTCGGTGCCGAGGCCGAACCGCTGGCGCAGGATGTCGGCCTCGATGGGACGGAGCTCGCCGAGCATCGACCGGACCTCGGACTGGAGGGCATCCCACTCCATGTCCTCGGTCGGCGAGACGGCTTCGCGGTCGGGGTCCTCGAGGATCTCGCCGAGGACCCGGCCTTCGTCGTCACCGACCGGCTTGTCGATGGAGATCGACTGTTCGAGGAGCCACGAGCGCATCTTCTCGATCTTGTCGATCGGCATCTGGGTGGCAGCCGCGAGCTCTTCGCTCGTCGGGTTGCGGCCGAGCTGACCGGTGAGCTGGCGGCGCGCCTTGGTGACGCGGTGCTGCGCATCGATCATGTGCACCGGGAGGCGGACTTCGCGGCCCTTGTCCGCCAGGGCGCGGGAGATGGCATGGCGGATCCACCACGACGCGTACGTCGAGAACCGGAACCCCTTCTTGTAGTCGTAGCGCTCGACGGCCTTCATGAGGCCGATGTTGCCCTCCTGGATCAGGTCAGCCAGCGCCATGCGGCCGTGGTTGAAGCGGCGAGCGATGGAGACGACGAGGCGGAGGTTCGCTCGCACGAAGTCGTTGCGCGCCTCGGCGGTGGCGCGGTTCGCCTGGTGCACGCGGCGGAGCCACTCGGCGCGGGCGCGCTCGCGGCCGAGGGTGCCGACGGCCGAACCACGGGCGCCGATGCCGGCGGCGATGCGATCGACGGTGAGCAGGACCGCATCGATGAAGAGGTGGTCGGTGTCCATCGAGCGAAGCTTGCGGGCGGCCTTGGCGACCTGCTTGGCGTCGACGGTGGCCGCGCCGATGAACTTGCGCAGGGCCTTCACCTCGTTCGGGAGGGGCTCGTCCGAGCCGGGCAGCGGATCGATGGCGGCGATCAGGTGCTCGAGCGCCGGGCCGTGCGACAGGGCGGCTTCCCAGAGCATGATCTCGAGCGTCTCGAGCTCGCGTGCCGAGGTGAACTCCTCCTCGGGGCGCAGGACGTCGAGCATGGCCATGTCGCGGAAGTACATGGACAGGTAGGTGCTATCGCGGCCGCGCGTGGCCTTGGAGGCCTTGGCATCGACGACCTCGGCCGCCTCGGCCTCGCCGTCGGTGTCCTTGTCGGACTCCTCGTCCTCGTCGGTCTCGCTGTCGAACGCGTCCTCGGGGAGGTCCTCATCCTCCGTGACCGGCTTGGACTCCTTGGCTCGCTTGGCGCCGGCTGCCTTCGCGGAGACGCGGGCAACTCGACCCTGCTGCTTACCTGCCGGAGCGGGAGCGAGAGATGAAGCCAACTTCGAAGCGATCGCTGCCATTGCGCTGCCCTTTCGCGCGGGGATGCCGCGCAAGAGATGAGACGCGCGAGCGGCCCAAATGATTTGGTGCTACGCCGCGCTCTTCATGATCGGCAACACTGTCCAAGCCCCCGATATTCCACGAGGCTTGTAAGGCAAATGTAAGGGCTCGTCGCCGCGCCCCGACAGAGCCTATGTAGGTGCCGAGTCTTTGCGTTCCGCTACGACAATGATGTGACGGCTCTGGTTGCCGAAGAATCGGCCGCGCGTCTGGTAACCACCTGAAACTTCGAGGACCCGGAAGCCAGCGGCGTGCATGAGCTTACCGACCTCGTGCAGCGAGTACGCGCGCACCGAGATCTCCTGCTCGAGCTGGCGGCCGTCATCGAACACGACCGAGCGGTTCACCTGGATGCGGGACGAGAAGTAGTTGAGCTCGACCTCTTCGAGGACGACGCAGCCCTCGCCTTCCCACCACACGCGGGTCGGGAGGTCCGCGATGACGTAGTCGCGGTTCAAGATCTCGATCATCACGCGGCCACCCGGCTTGAGGGCCCGCGCGATGTTGGAGACGGTCCGCTTGTTCGTCTCGTCGTCGAAGTAACCGAACGTCGAGAACAGACAGTAGGCCGCGTCGAACTGCCCCTCGAAGTCGAGCTCGCGCATGTCGCCGCGCACGAAGTTGATCTCGAGGCCACGGCGGTGGGCCTCTTCGCCGCCGCGCACGAGGAGCGGCGTGGAGAGATCGAGACCGACGACATGGAAGCCGCGCGCGGCGAGCTCCATCGCGTGGCGGCCGTAGCCACAGCCGACGTCGAGGACCTGCGCCCCGGGCGAGAGGCTCATCGCGTCGATGACGAACTCGGCCTCGCTCTGCGTGGCCTGCGGCGTGAGGAACGGCAGCGTGCGCAGGTAGTCCTCGTCGAAGAGCTCGGCGAACCACGCCTTGCTGCGCGACGGCTTCTCGGGCTTGGGGACGGGGGCCGGCTTCTTCGCGGCCGCGGGAGGCGGTGCCGGCGGCGGCTTGTGCTGCGCGGCGGCGG
>JALHPV010000292.1 GCA_022842285.1 Kofleriaceae bacterium | reverse complement strand
TGCTCTTCCGATCTCGCGAACCTCAGCACTCGCGAGTGGTTTGCAGGTGAGCTCGAGATGCTCGATCGTCGAGCCGTGAAGCTTCCCGATCACGCCTTCGATGGGACCGCACTCGTGGAGACTGAGCGTCGTTAGCTTCGGCCACGGCACATCGAACAGCGCGGCCATGTCGGGGGCCGCCCCGCACTCGACGAGCGTGAGCGTGAGGATCTGCGGCGCGAACCGCTGCAAACGCTGGGTTTGGTCTTGGTTCCAGTCCTCGTTGTCGACCTCGATCCGGTTGACGTAGCGCGTGCGGGGATCGCTCTCGTCGCGATCGACCATCACATCCAGCCAGCCGCCCGCATTCCATTCCCGGGGGCCTTCGTCCGCGAGGTGATCGTCGATCCACGCCAGCGGACGCGCACGTCGGTCCTCGGGCCAGCGATCGATGCAGAGCTCCACGCCATACGTGCCTTGCGCTTCCTCCCACGCGTCGGCGAGTGCGAGCCAGCGGACGAGATCGTCGTCATCGCTGATCGGAACCAGCGCACGTTGCGAGCCATCGCGCGCGAACCAGCGCCACGTCGCGATCGCGCCATCCTCGTAGTCGAGCTCCGCCTGGGTGCTTCCCTCGTGGCGATAGTACGTCCAGCGACCGATTCGTTGGCCCCCGCGATACGCGCCTTCGATCTCGCGTCGCCCGTCCAAGAACCACGTCTCGTACGGGCCGTCGAGCAAGCCATCCTCGTAGTGCGATCGCAGTATCAACGGCGACTTGCCGTCGCGCGGGATGCCGTACTCGCGCCACACGCCGACACGCTTGCCGCGGTTCACCGTGCCCCGCGCGCGCACCCAATCCATGTGGATCGTGTCGCGAATCTCGTGGGGGCCGGTGACGAGCTCACCATGCTCGTACTCGCTCTCGACCCCATCTTGCGATACGTGCCGACCGTGCAGCTTGCCGGCGCGATAGGTGCCTTCGATCCGTCCCTCTCGACCGTGGATCGTGAACGGTCCCTCGCGTTCGCCCTCGACGTAGGTTCCCTCCTCGAGCAACGAGCCATCCCTCCGGTATCGCTTGTACGGGCCGTGGCGCTTGCCGTCGACCTGCGCCACGTCGATCAGCCGATTGCCGTCCTCCTCGAGATCCGGCTCCCTGACCCCGAATAGCCAACGCCAGAGCCCCACGTGCTGAACTCTACCGCGCTCTACCGCGCTCTAGCGTCGTCGCCGCGACCGCTACCGTGGCGCCAGGCCACAGGGAGTTGACCTGACGTACTCGACCACGAAGCTGAGCACCGCCGCTAGAATCGGTCCCGGGATGCCACGGGAGCCGAGGAAGCCTGCGTCGCTGTCGGGTCGCGTGACGCGGGCCTCGGATGGGTCGGCGGTTGCCGGTGCCGCCGTCGCACTCGCCAAAGAACGCTGCATTCCGGGCGAGTATTCGCGACCGATCATCGTGATCAGCGGGAGCGATGGCCGCTGGACAGCGAACGTCTCGGCCGCCAGGTATGTGCTCTCCGTTTCTGCAGCCGGGTTTGCCCCACAAACTCGAGAGCTGCCCACACTCGTTCCCCACGAACAGAGAGTCGATCTCGATGTCGCGCTCGACGCTGGCGGCGCGAAGGTCACCGGCATCATCAGGGCCAAGGATGACTCGCCAGTCGCGAATGCTCGGGTGCGAGCTGATCGTGACGCTGGAGCACTTGTTGTCTTCGCGATCAGCGGCGCAGATGGCCGATACCAGATGGGCCTCACCTCGGGGCACTACCAGTTGGAAGTGACGCACGACGACTATCTGACTACCTGGGAGAACATTTGCGCCGACGATCGATCGACGGTCGCGGACTTCGTACTGACTCGCGGAGGCGTCGTTCGGGGACAGGTGATCGCACGCGATTCGGGCCTGCCTGTCCCGAACGCAATCTTGGATGCGGTCGCCAGTCGGTCCTGGTCGCACGCGGAGGCCGGTGAGGACGGAAGGTTCGAGCTGCGCGGGTTGGCCGACGGAACAGTCACCATCGGTGCGCGCGCTTCCGGCTATGCCTCGGTCACGCCGACCGTCGTCGACCTCGCCGTCGATCAACGACAGGACGACGTGCGCGTGAGCGTCGATGCTGCGTTCTCGATCGTGGGCCGCGTCGTCTCCGCGACCGACGCGGTGCGCGGCATTCCCGGCGTTGCGGTGCATGCGATGCCCTTCGACCAGGGCAGCTGGCCTGCCGCCGTGGTCAGCGACGAGGACGGCAACTTCGAGCTGGTCGGCATGTTGCCCGGACAACACGCGCTGTCCGCACAGAAGCGCGGCCTGATGTTCGAGCGCGGCGCCGACGTCAGCGTGGTGGATAGCGACGTCACCGCTGTGACGATCGCGATGCGCAGTGGCCTGACGATTTCCGGCCGCGTCGAGCCCCCTGGGGTCGTGCAGATCGGACTGGCCAGACCCGTCGGCAACTCCCTCGGCGCCCTCGACCTGGAGGCGGCGAGCATCGCGAACGCTCGCACCGAGTCCGATGCGGCAGGTGCGTTTACCCTTCGCGCGCTACCTGCGGGTGACTTCGAGGTCATCGCGATGGCGAAGGACGGTCGCTCCGGCATGGTGCCGGTCGTACTCTCGAGCGGCGACGTGTCGGGGCTCGTCATTCCGCTCTCGCCTCGTGCGTCCGTGGCTGGTCGCGTTGTCGATACGAACGGTAATCCAGTGCCCGGTGTCTCTGTGTTCGAGCATCGAGTCGACCTGCCGATCGCCGCGCGGTTCCGGCGAACCGGGATCAATCGTGGGGCAACCACGGCTTCCGATGGCTCGTTCAAGATCGTCGGCCTGGACGCAGGAGTATGGACCCTCTCCGTGAATGAGCCGACGGGAGGCGCCTCGAGCGCGGACAGGGTCGAGGTCGACCTTTCCGAGGAGGTCGCTCGGACCGGGGTGACGATCACCGTCGAAGCACGCGATGCGGATATCCGGGGCACGGTGCTGAGCCCGGATCGCAAGCCGGCGGTCGGTGCCGAGGTGCAAGCGATGCGTGAGGTGCCCGGTGCATCGAGGCAGGGGTACGACCTGATCAGCAAGCCCGTCCGCACCGACGCAACCGGCGGCTTCGTGATCGACAAGCTACCCCCTGGGGCCTACACCCTCGTCGCAGAGGGGCGCGGCGCGAAGACTGACACTCGCGGCGTCAGGGCGGGCGAGACGGTCGCGATCCTCTTGGCCCCACTCAGTTCTCTCGCCATCGCAGTCACGCACCGCGGCGCTCCTGCCACCAAGATCCACCTGACCTGCTGGCGCGGCTCACGAAGCTTGCGCTTCGAGGTGGAGGCCTACGGTTCACACGTGTTCACGGAGCTCGCGCAAGGCGAGTACACCTGCGAAGCGACAAGTGACGCCGGGGCCGCGAAAGCGTCGGTCGTCGTCACTGGCGAACCCGCGAACCTCACGCTCGCGCTCGATGACTATGCGTCACTGAGCGGAACGGCCGTTGACGTCCTGACGGGCCGGCCGCTCGCGAAGCTGACGATCGTGGTCCAGGGCAGCAGCGCAGAGACAGACTCCAACGGACGCTTCGTGCTCGAACATGTACCGGCGGGAAGTGACGAGTTGCTGATCATACCCAGCGACGAGATCGGCTCCGGGCTCGAAAAGCGCCCTTACACCGCAGAGCCCGGCCAGCACGTCGAGCTTGGTCAACTCAAGGTCGTGGCCCCGCGCGTCGGAGATGTTGGAACGTTTGGACTCGGGCTCGAGGTACGCGATGAGGCGGTGTTCGTGACCAAGGTGAAGCCGGGCAGCCCGGCCGAACGCGCCGGCATCAGGGCCGGAGCAACGATCGCCTCGATCGAGGGCCAGCCGGTGAGCGCCATCGGAGTCCAGCGCGCGCAGAGACTGCTCGCATCCGAAACCGTTGGGGCAGGGCAGGCATTGACGTTGGCGCTCGGAAGCGGCGAGCGCATCACGATGACCGCCATCAGGTGGTAGCGCCTGACGTGCGTCAGAATCGCCGCAACCTAAACGTAGACTCCGTCGGGATAGCCGCCAAGGAGCTCGTCGGTACGGCCGACTGAGCCTCGTGGCTGAGCACATCCTCCATCGAGCAGATCGGACAGGCGGGCATCGCGTGCCGCATCCTACTCGCTGCCCACGCGCTGCCGGTCTCTCGGCGGCCCGGCGTATGCAGCTCCCCGCCGGTGGAACGCGGCCGCCAACCTGGCGGTCGTGGCGGGCGCTGGTGTCGTGGTTCGCCACGAACCGTGCGCCCAGCGCTCACTGAACAACCGAAACTGATCGAGAGGCCCCCGTGTCGCAACTGACGTTCGAGCAACGAGACATCCGCTGGAATGGGGTCCGCTCCGCATGCGCAGCGATCGACGACGCACTCGCGCGCCTGCCCGAAACGACCGGCGTCGAGCAGGAGCTGCGCGCCCGCTGGGCCGAGCTCATCGAAGCGCTCGCTCTCGAGCCCGCGCGGGTGCTGCGCGTCTGCCCGACCTGCAAGCGCGTCGGCATGATCGAGGCCACGCGCTGCGGCCACTGCTGGGCGAAGCTCGTCGTGCCCGAGAGCGTCGCGAGTCCCGCTTAGCGCGTCGCGTGCTTAGCGTGCACGCCGAGTGAGCGGAAGGACGCGACCATCGCGCTCTCGGGCAATCCACGAATCAAGCGCCAGTACTCGTCGCGCACGTCATCATCGATCTCGACCAGCCCGGGCGTGAGCGTGTCCTGGCCATCCTTGCGAGGGCCCGACACCCAGTACTCGTCGCCATTCGAGCCGGCGTAGTTCGTCTTGAGACCGCCTCGACCGCCGATCGAGGTCAGCTCCAGGTCTCCGTAGAACAACGTGCGGCCGCTCTTCGATACGCGAACGCGACCGATCCGGCCGGGCCCCCATCCTCGCTGGATGTACATGATGCGTGTCTTCACCGCCGACATCCGCGCAGGATAGCAGGCGCGATCCAAGATCGCTGGCCAGTAGATCGTTGGGAGTGCGGTTCCGGACATTCCGACCTGACCGATTCCGGACACTTCGGTCGGTCTCGCGGCAGCGTGTACGCATGCAGCTTCTCCGCGACGTGCGTCTCGATCCGGTAGGCGTCTGCCTCCACGTGACCGCTTGACGCTGGCAGGGGCGCTGCGTCAGCGTCCTCGGCATGCGGGTGTGCGTGTTCTGTGGATCGAACCCCGGCGTCGATCCTGCGTACCGGGACGCGGCCGTGACCGTGGGGGCGGAGCTCGCCGCCGGTGGACACGAGCTCGTCTACGGCGGAGCAGCGGTCGGACTGATGGGGGCGGTGGCCGATGCGGCTCTTCAGGGCGGTGGCCGCGTCATCGGGGTGATCCCGCGCTTCCTCGACGAGGCCCAGCTCGAGATCGGGCACCGCGGGCTGACGGAGCTGCACGTCGTCGAGAACCTGCACGCGCGGAAGGCCAAGATGGCCGAGGGCACCGACGCGTTCGTCGTGTTGCCCGGCGGCCTCGGCACGCTGGAGGAGATGTTCGAGATCCTCACGTGGGCGCAGCTCGGCCTGCACCGGTCACCGACGATCCTCGTGAACGTGCGCGGGTTCTACGATCCCGTGCTCGCGATGATCGACGCCTCGATCGCGGCGGGCTTCATGCGGGCCGAGAATCGCGGGCTGTACGTGGCCATCACGGATCCGACCACGCTGCGGCGCACGCTGGCTGCGGCGCGCGTGACCACGCCGCCCCCGAAGTGGATCAAGTAACGGCGCACGAGCTCCGCCACGCCCCGCGATTGTCACGCGCTGGCTTTCCAATGCCGGCGGGGGGGATGAGAATGGGTGCCAGGGCGACCCATGCAGATCTCACAACCCGGAATGTTCTCGCGCGGCAAGATCAACCTCGGTCGCCCGGCGCCGCACATCACCCCTGACTCGCTCCTCCACGAGCTGACGCAGGCCTTCCAGCAGCAGGGCTTCCAGGTCTACAAGTCGGCGCTCATCGGCGTCGACGTGACGCTGAAGAAGAGCGGCTGGACCGGCGTCGCGCTCAAGGTGGTCCACGATGGGCCGAACACGATCATCCGGTACAACGCGTACGCGCCCTCGGCGTTCGTGCGCGTGTTGGCGATGGGCTTGATTCCGATCCTCATCGTCAACGCGACGTCCTGGAAGCCGCTGCTGCGTCAGTTCGAGGCGTACGTGCAGGGCTCGCCGTTCTTCGGAGGCAACGCGCTTCCCGCCGGTGCGCAGGGGCAGCTCGGTCCCGGTCAGCCGCAGCCGGGCTACGGTCAGCCGCCGATGCAGCAGCCGCCGCCGATGCAGCAGCCGATGCAACAGCCGCCGATGCAGCAGCCGCCGCCGATGCAGCAGCAGCCGCCGATGCAGCAGCAGGCCCCGCAGTATCCGTGTCAGCAGTGCCAGGCGATGTTGCAGTGGGTCGCCGAGCACAACCGCTGGTTCTGCCCGCGCTGCCAGCAGTACAAGTAGGGCGCTACATCGCGCGGTCGCGCTGGTCGACGGGCGGTGACCGCATGACCGCCGCCCACGGCGGGCGGGTCGTGAGCTCGCGCACGGCGCTGGCCGCGGTGGTGCTGTCGACGATGTGCAGCGTCGCATCGGGCGACACCGGGAGGGCTTCGCCGGGGGCGGCGACCAGGACGATCGGGATCGTGATGCCGAGATCACGCAGCCCGGCCGCGATGGTCACCCCCGAGCAACCGGGAGAGCGCGCATCGATGACGATCAGGCTGGGGCGCAGCCACGTGGAGTGGCCGTCGATCACATCCGCGATGGACTGGAGCAGGTGGAACCCCGTCCGCTGCAGGCGCACCGTCCAGCCCGCGGTCTCGAGGAGCGACTCGATTCTCGCGCGGGCGGATGGGTCTTGCAGGCTGACGTAGGCGATGGGGCGCCAGCTCATGACTTCAGAGACGCCTGCTTCATGAGGTTTCGCCACCAGCCGCCCGGCCAGATGCGTTCGAACAGGTCGGCGAGCGACTCGCTCGTCATCGTGGCCCGCAGGGAGTGCGGCTTGCCGGCACGCACGAGCTGAACCGGCACCGCTTGGCCGCGGCCCACGTCGGAGAGCGCGAACATGACGTCAGACGAGGAGCGAATGGGCTTGCCGCCGATCTCGACGATGACGTCGCCGACCGAGACGCCCGCCGCGGCGGCTGGCGTCATCGCTGCGACGTACGCGACGAGGACGCCGCGATCAGGCGGCGCGCCGAAGTGCGTGCGGAGCTCGGGGGTGAGGCTCGACACCATCACGCCGAGTCGGCCGCGGTGACTGGCTGACTCGTCCTGAGCCGACGACGATGAGCTGGAGGGGGTACCGGCGACAGCGCTCGAAGGCGCCGCCGCCAGCCCGACTGCGATCAGCAGAGCGTGGATACGTCGCATTGGGTACTCCTGTGAGGTTGGGTCCGCGCCGGCAACCATCGAACGACCCCGCCGTATTCCAGCGCGGCCGTCCGATGGTTGCCGGCGGTGAGGGGAACTAGGTCGACTCGCCTCGGCCGAGCGCCTTCTGCGACGCCCCGGAGACCAGGATTTTCCGCGGCTTGGCCTCGGGCCGCTTCTCCGCGCGCACGGTGAGCACACCGTTACGCAGCTGCGCTTCGATCCGGTCCGGGTCGATGGAGTCGCCCAGGGTGACCGTGTATCGGTACGTCCGCTCGCCGCGCTTGCCGACGATGGCGAGCTGGCCGGCCTCGTACGTGAGATCGAGGTCTTGCTCGTCGACGCCGGGCATGTCGATGGTGATCGTCGCCCGGTCCTCGTCCTGCGTGGCGTGCACGGGCGATGGGTAGGCTGACCACACGACCTCCGAGCCCATGGGCCATGTCACGAGGTCGTCGATGAGACGCATCGGATCCCAGCCGAGGAGGGTCGCGAAGCGTCCGCCATTCCGGAAGGTGTTGTAGGTGTTCATTGGATCCTCCTGTCCCGGCTCTCGATAAGCGCACTCTCGGTTCGCGCAAGGGGGGCCGCAATTTCGGGCTGGAAAATCTCCCGCGGTCGGCAGTACAAGTAGAGCGAAGCGGCCGCCTGGCCGTTTCGGCAAGCGCGGAGGTTCGTATGTGGCTCCTTTGTCTTCGCCGCGATGTGAGCGCGTAGCCGCTCCCTCGCGGTTCATCGCCGTTCCCACGTCTCGCTGGATCTGACATCTGACCGGCGCGCCTCGTCGCGCCTTCTGGAGTCACATGAAATCTGAAGGTCGTGGTGGCAAGCGCCACCACAAGGACCTGCAGCTATGTCGACAAGTGTTCGATGCGCTGACGTACGCCCTCGCGGAGACCGCCGATCCTCGGATCGAGGACCTCGCGATCGCGTCCGTCACGCCGGCACCGAGCTCCGCCCGCGTTCTCGTGACCATGGTTCCCACTCGCGTCGATCTCGACCGCGATGCCGCGCAGGCAGGCCTGCACGACGTCAAGGACGAGCTACGCGAGGAGGTCGCCGCGGAGATCACGAGGAGGCGAGCCCCGGAGCTCGTGTTCCGCATCGGTCACACCGACGAATTGCAGTAGCCAACCCCGGCGGCGGAGCTCGCGAGCTTCGCCGCCGGTCTACGTTTCGGGCTCGCCATCTGCATCGATGCGGGAGGACGGCAGGCAGGGATACACGCGCTCGCTCGGCGTCTCGAGTAGACCGGTGCCCACGTGGGCATGCTGCGCTCGCACCAGCGGCGTGATGTCCTCGATGCGCAGGATCCATTCCTTCGCGTAGTGCGCGAGGACGCTCCCCCGCAGGCCGAGCTGGACCGCGCGGCGCGCGAGCGGCTTGCCCTGCGGATCGTGGTCCGGATCCCACTGCAGGCGCACGTCCGAGCGATTCACGTCGGCTTGCCACGCCTCGCGCGACGGGTAGCGATGATCCCAGTACGTCGACGGGACGGCCTGCGCGAGGATCTCGTCGAACGCCGCGCGCGCGAGCCAGATCGCGAGTACGACCTCCTGGTCGGCCTTCGTGGCCCAGCCGCACCGGTACATCATCCAGAGGAAGTTCGGCTTGATCCACGACATGCGGGCGAGCGAGAAGTCGCCCCCGAAGTGGCCGTGCTTCGCGGCGTAGTGTCCGATCGACGGACGATACGCCTGGTACACGACGACCGAGGCGTCGTCGTACTGCGCGAGCACGTGACGCCCCGACGCCGGCCAGCGCGCGGCTTGCGCCTGGAACGGTTCGATGTGGAGCGAGGTCATTCGCTATTAGTAGTGTATAAACGACACGAAGTCAACGCGGATCACGAACGCGGTCGAACCGACCCACGATCAGTGCGCCAGGGCGGCCGCGAGGTCGGCGACGGTCGTGGCGGGGAGCTTCTTCGCCGTCCGGGGGAGGGCGAGCCAGCCGGTGTTCGGGGCGAAGGAGCTGCTGGCCACCGCGAGCGTCTCGAAGAACGGATCGACGCCGGCGCACTCGCAGGTCTCGATCGCGGCGGGGAGCTGCGTGCGCAGGGTGCGATCGCGCTCAGCGGGGTTCGTCGCCGCGACGGCCTGGTAGGCGAGAGGCAGG
>JALHPV010000291.1 GCA_022842285.1 Kofleriaceae bacterium | reverse complement strand
GCGCAATGCGCGCGCGAGCGCCGGGAGTCCGGGCGCACCGTCGTCGGACGCCGCCGCATTCTGCGTCAGTCCTGGCGCGATAGCCCCACCAGCCAGGAGCCCCGGCGCAACCTGCGGCCTCGTATCGCGGCCCGCGAGGTGGGCCAGCGGATCGAGGCGCTCCGCCGCAACCGGGACTGGCGCCTCGAGTACCAGCGAGCACGGCAGCTGTGGCTGGCGGGCTTCGACGTCGAGTTCTCCTACGGCACCTACTGGTTACGGCGGCATGCCGGCGTCGCGGTGAGACCGCCACCGGTTCACTGACACGCGGTCACGACGGGTCCATCCAGCGCCGGCACGAGCCGGTCGTTCGTATGCGGGGCATCCGGCATGCGCCGTCGCGGCGTGGCTGATCGTTGCTGCTGCGTCGGCGGGAAGTCTCCCGGCGGCCGAGCGAACGTGCACTCGACGCCGCGATGGGCCGCGATGGTGTCGTCATCCTCAGGATCAACTCCGGTGGGGTTGGAGCCGGGTTGGAGCGCACGTCCCGACGATCCGACCGTTCTCGTGAATCGTACGTGGTGCGAACGTGCCGGAACAGGCGCGGGGAGACGACGATGCGCGCGTGCTTGATCTTGATCGCGATCGTGACGAGTGGAGTCACCGGAGGCTGCACCGACGAAGGGGGAGCCCCCGATGTCGATGACGTGGCCGCGCGTGAGGTCGCTCCGCAACCAAAGAGCGAGTGCCGAAAGCATGACCCACCGGCCCGGATCCAGCCAACGTGGCAGAACGCCAAGTACCCCCTGCCAGGTTCGCACGGCATCGCCTATCACCCCGAGCTGGGGCTCGGGATCGTGTCGATCCCCAATCCTGGAACCCAAGAAGTAGCGCTCATGGAGCCCGCGACAGGAACGATCACCAAGAAGTTCGCGTTCCATCGCCCCGCTGACAAGGACGCGTACTCGACTCCTCGCGGCCTCTTCATCGACCCGCAGAAGCGAGTCCTCGTGCCGCTCTCGTACCACCACACCCTGCGCGTGTTCGACAAGGATGGTTCCTTCATCAAGGATTACGCTCCTGGAAGCTTGGGCTACGCTCCGGACGCTTCCACGTCGGACAAGTGGATCGCCGTGGCGAACGCCAGCAAAGGCGTCGACCTGATGGCCCTCGATGGTTCGGGCCACAAGAAGATCACCGACGTCCTAGTTGACGGAGAGGACCAGAAGCTTCCCGGCGGATACGGCGTCCGCTTCGACCTCGCCGGGAACCTCTGGCTCGGCGCTCAGGACTCGAACAGCGTCGTTCGTATCGACGCGGCCGAGCTTGCCAATCGAAAGCCCAAGGTAAAGTACATCGAGGTCAAGCCCGGCCTTCCGGACCGGATGGGACCGTACGGTCTTGCGTTCGACAAGTTCGGGGACCTGTACGTTAGCTTTCACTCGAAGGAGATTCGGCGACTGCGTGTCGCGGGGGACACCGCCACCCTGATCGAGACGATTCCTCTGAAGTCCGTCCGTCACTTGGTCGTGGTCGGCTGCGACGTCTATTTCGCCGACTACAAGACTGACTATGGGGTGCTGCGAGAGTCCGGCCCCGCCGCCGACGGAGGCGGTCGTCCTCCAGGCCAACCTGAAGAAGAGGACGAGGTCGAAGAAGAGGACGAGGTCGAAGAAGAGGACGAGGCCGAGGGCATGGGGGGGACGGGGAGCGAGGAGGAAGAGGAGATCATCGACTGCCTCGCTCCGACATACGACTTTACGTGTACGACGACGGTGCCGACGTGCGATCTCTCCACGGGAACCTGGCTTCCAACCAGCTTCGAGAATGCGAACGATGTGTGTAACGACGAGGGAGGACGCTGCGATCCGTTGTCGGGGCGGTGCCTCACAGTCACGATCGATGCCACGACCGCGACGCCAATCACGAGTCCGGAAGAGCTACCGACAGGCGAGCAGCCCGACTGAGCATGCGTGTTCGGTCGTCAGTCGAGGCGCGGCACCCTCGCAGGCACCGCGGTGTAGCGGCGTGATGGTCCGAGCTGCGCATCGTCCAGGCGACGAGGCGACATGCTGCGCTTGTGTTCCGTCAGTGCGACGGGGTATCCGTCTCACGATGAGCAGCATCTCGAATCCGAGGCAACAAGCTATCGCAGGCGCGCTTTCTTGGACTGAGACGGTGGGCGACGGAACGGCAGCCGAGCACGTGGATGCGTTGTTCGGCGCCGACGTGTTCGGAACGAAGGAGATGCAACAGCGACTGCCGAAGGACGCCTTCAAGGCGGTCCGCCGCGCTCTCGAGACGGGAGAGCGCCTGAGCCGGGATGTCGCTGACGCGGTCGCTCTCGCGATGAAGAACTGGGCCGTCGAGCAGGGCGCCACGCACTACACGCATTGGTTCCAGCCGCTCACGGGCTCGACGGCCGAGAAGCACGATGCGTTCATCGTGCCGGACGGTCAGGGCCGGATCCTGTTCGCGCTTTCGGGTTCGGAGCTGATCCAGGGTGAGCCGGATGCGTCCAGCTTCCCGTCGGGTGGCCTCCGCGTGACCTTCGAAGCGCGCGGTTACACGGCCTGGGACGTGACGAGCCCCGCGTTCCTGCAGCGCGGCAAGAATCACGTGACGCTCGTCATTCCGACGGCGTTCGTGTCCTGGAAGGGCGAGGCCCTCGATCAGAAGGCGCCGCTGCTGCGCTCGATGGACGCGCTGTCGGTGCAGGCGCTCCGCCTGCTCAAGCTGTTCGGCACTGCCGATGGCGTCAAGCGGGTGTACACGACGCTCGGCTGCGAGCAGGAGTACTTCCTCGTCGATCGCAACCTCTACTTCGCCCGCCCGGATCTCGTGACGTGCGAGCGCACACTGTTCGGGGCGAAGCCGCCCAAGGGACAGCAGCTCGAAGACCACTACTTCGGCGCGATCCCACCGCGCGTACTCGCGTACATGGCCGAGGTCGAGCGCGAGCTCTACCGCGTGGGCGTACCGGTGAAGACCCGCCACAACGAGGTCGCCCCCGGTCAGTTCGAGTTCGCGCCCCTCTTCGAGACGGCCAACCTGGCCTGTGATCACCAGATGCTGCTGATGGAGGCCATCCGCCGGGTCGCGCCGCGCTACGGCTTGCAGGCGATCCTGCACGAGAAGCCGTTCGCCGGCGTCAACGGTTCGGGCAAGCACAACAACTGGTCGATGGCGACGGACACCGGGGTGAACCTCCTCGACCCGCGCGACGAAACGCACGCGAACCTGCAGTTCCTGACGTTCCTGTGCGCGATCATCCGTGCCGTCGATCTCCACGGAGACCTGCTCCGCGCGGCCGTCGCCTCGGCCGCGAACGATCACCGCCTCGGCGCCAATGAGGCTCCGCCGGCGATCATGTCGATCTTCCTCGGCGACATGCTGTCGGACCTCATGACGCAGCTCGAGAAGGGCTCGCTCGATCGCACCATCAAGGGCGGCGCGCTCGACCTCGGCACGCGCGCGCTGCCGCAGCTGGCGCGTGACTCTGGGGACCGCAATCGCACGTCGCCCTTCGCCTTCACGGGCAACAAGTTCGAGTTCCGCGCCGTCGGTTCCTCGCAGTCGGTCGCCTGGCCGTGCACGATCCTGAACACGATCGCCGCGGACTCGATCGACTACATCGCGACCGAGCTCGAGAAGGCCGCCGGCGCGAACGCGACTCCCGCGCAGGTGCGCGAAGCGGTCCCCGGCGTCCTGCAGAAGATCATCGCGCAGCACAAGCGCGTGCTCTTCAACGGCGACAACTACTCGAGCGAGTGGCACGCGGAGGCCGAGAAGCGCGGGCTCCTCAACCTGAGGGACTGCACCACCGCCATCCCGGCACTGGGCGCCGACAAGAACATCGCGCTCTTCGCGAAGTACAAGGTGCTGAATCGCACCGAGCTCGACAGCCGCGTCCACATCTTCATGGAGAAGTACGCGAAGGAGATGCTGATCGAATCCGAGGCCATGGTGCTCATGGGCCGCCAGCTGATCCTGCCCGCGGTGGTCGAGCACCAGACCCACCTCGCCGCCTGCGTCGCGCAGACGCAAGCCGCTGGCGCCGATGTGAAGGCGCTGAAGTCGTCCCTCGATTCGTTCGTCGCCCTGGCGAGCAAGTTCATCGATGCCCTCGATGCCCTCGACGAAGCCGACAATCACCACGACTCGGATCCGTTCGCGCAGGGCACGTATATGAAGAAGCAGGTCGTTCCGCTCATGACCGAGCTCCGCAAGCTCGGTGACGAGCTCGAGACGCGCGTTTCGTCATCGCTGTGGCCGCTGCCGTCATACCGCGAGCTGCTGTTCTTCAAGTAGAGCTAGGGAGCCTGGCCGGATGAGACACCGCGCCGGAGCCCGAACTTCGTACAGGCGCTGCTCTCCGGCCGCCCGCTCCACGCGCGCCGACCACGCCATTTCTACCGCGCGGACGGCTCGATGCCCGACGCGGAGTTGATTCCGCGGGCGGATCGGAGAGGCTCATACCTGTCCGGCGGACATGTCCGCACACCGGACAGCGCGTCCCGCCATCGGACGAAACGCGACTCGCTGCGCGTGATGTCGCCAGGTTGCGCGTGGCCAGTGGCTTGCTGCGTGTCAGGCCATGAGTGCGAACCCTTCATGGGCACCTACCAGGATCTCGTGCAGCGACTCGACGAGGCCAAGGCGGCCGGCCGGCTCCCCGCCGAGACCAACGTGAAGGACCTGATCGAGCGCCAGTGGGGACTCCAGGAGAGTCAGCCCGGCGAGCCGCTGCAGCGCAGCGACCACCTCGAGGACATCAAGCACAAGGGCATCGAACCGACCAACGTCCCCACCCCACCGCGCCCGAGGAGCGCGAACCCTGACCACCTCGTCCTGGTCTTGCGAGCACACGAAGCGACTCGACCGATGCGATCTCGAGTACGAAGCCTCCGCGCGCCTTTATGGCCCCCACCCGACGAAATAGACTGTTCGCGATGCCTGACACGCTCGTTCGACCCGCATGCGGCTCGGGCAACCCGCGATGAAGGGCTCTTCGGCAGAGCGGGTCATCGCACACATCCGGGCCCACTTCGGCGAGCCGACGTGGACCATCCCCTTCACGAAGCAAGAGCCGCACGTCCGCCTCTTCGTGATCGAGCGCCCGCGCGGCAATCCGCAGACGCTCGTGATCACGTGCGGGATGAGCGAGCTGCCGATGAACGTCCCCGATCACGTTCATGACAAGTCGCTGCAGCATGCCGAGCTGTGCATGCTCCTGCCGCCAGCGTGGCCGACCGAGCCGTCGAGCCTGAACAACCTGACCGAGTGGCCATTCGACACGCTCGTCGACTGCGCGCGCCTCCCGCACCGAACCGGGACCTGGCTATGGCGCGGACACACCGTGTTCAACAACAATCCCTGGCCAGGCACGCTCCTGTCCTCGGTGATGCTGACGCTGCCGTACTCTTTCGACGAGGCATCCTGGGCGGTCGACGGCGACCCGCGGATTCACCTCTTCCAGCTCATCCCGATCACCGCGGATGAGCTCGCGCTAAAGATCGAACGAGGAAGCTCCGCCCTCGAGGAGATGCTCTTCGACCACGACGCGCACATCTTTGGCGCCCTCGAACCGAAGCGGCGGTGCGCCGTGACCGGCAGGTCTCTGTTCGTCGACACGCCGCTGGTCGTGCAGCCAACGTCTCCACTGCCCGAGGGAGGTTGGCTCGTCCTACCCGCACCGCGTGCCACCGGGCTCGACCGCTTCCTCGAGATCGCCGCGCGCACGCACGACGCCACCGAGCTGCGCGTTCGTCAGGCGACCTGCAGCGATGGAACGATGCTCCTGCTCGTGTTCGGCATGAAGCTCGGCGTGCTCGCCAAGACGCTCTCCCTCGTCGACAATCGAACGGCGGTGCTGCGTCTCCACGGCGAGCGTGGCGCCGCGCGCCTGTTCCACGACGGCAGCGAGACACAGCTCGTACGCGGCGAGCGCACCGCTCTACTGGAGCTCGTCGCCGATCACGTCGGGAGTACGCCCACGGCTCTCCGCTCCGCCGCGGAGGCGACACCTGAGACGCGCATCGTTCGCTGGCAGCGCGACGGCGTGCCGGATGCGAGCAACCCCGCCATCCATTGGAACCGCCTCGTCGATCTCGACCTCGAGATCGAGATCGTAACGGAGCGTCTCTCACTCAACGCGGCTGCCATCATCGACTGCTTCGGCTTTTGGCGACGCGCACTCGACAGCTATGAAGAAGCAGAGGACCAACACGAGACGATGCAGGACGACGACACCCAGGCGGAGCTTGACGCGACCACCATCGCCGCGCGCGAGGCCCACACGGACATGCTCGCGCTGCTCCGCATGCTCGACTCCAGCGACACGGACATCCTGTGCGCCGCTCTCGATCGCGTCCTCGATGGCGGCGGCGTCCCCGGTGCGTACATGGCGCGGTTCCGCGCGTGGTGTGCCTCCTAGGAATCACCGTGACATCGCGTGGCGGCCCCGAACGAGCACAGCGTCGCCTTGGCACCCTCAGATGTGAGCTTGCCTACTTGCGGTTCATTTCCTCGGCGCGCTTCTTTGTGGTGAGCTCGGCAACCTCGCCGCGGTCGGAGATGCGGACCACGCGCGATGGTTCTCACGACGTGTACGCACAGACGACCAAGCCGTCGGCATCGATGATCGACCAGGCGGACTCGCTCAGCGTCGCGAGCGCCACGTGAGTGCCGCCGGTTCGCGGCATCGTGAAGATCCGCTCCATCTCCCCGATCCACACGAGCAGATCGCCACGACTCGATGCGCGTGATGTCGCCACGTTGCGCGTGGCCAGCGGCTTGCTTCGTCTCACGCCATGACCGCACCGAGGCCCGTGTTCCCGGGGCAGTTCCTGTTCATCACCCGTCGCTGCACGCAGCGCCAGTTCCTGCTGCGACCCCACGCCGAGACCAACAACGCGTTCACGTATGCGTTGGCGGAAGCCGCTCAGCGCCACGACGTGTCGATCGTGCTGCCCCAGATGAGCCGTGAGACCGCCGCCGGTTCACTGACACGCGGTCACGACGGGGCCATCCAGCACCGGCACGCAGCCGGTCGTTCGTATGCGGGGCATCCGGCATGCGCCGTCGCGGCGTGGCTGATCGTGGATGCTGCGTCGGCGGGAAGTCTCCCGGCGGCCGAGCGAACGCGCACTCGACGCCGCGATGGGCCGCGATGTTGTCGTCATCCTCAGGATCAACTCCGGTGGGGTTGGAGGCCGGCGCTGGCGACGGGACAGATCGAGTAGTGTTGCTGGTGATGAGCTTGCGAGTCGATGCCCTGAGTCTGATCGCGACGGCGATGCTGCTCGTTGCGTGCAGCGGACCCGGTAGTAGCGCCGGCCCGACGACCAACGCGGGCACGGAGCCCCTTATGGCCAATCATGATGCCGGGACGACCACCGTCGAGCCTGGGGCGACCACCGTCGAGCCCGGGGCGAACACCGAGTGGACGCTCGACGGAGAGCAAGTGGACCAACCCACGTTCGAGCGCACCTTTGGCACGCTCGACGTCGATCCGGAGCCCTGGGTCAACCGGCACCTGACGAACAGCGAGGGGAGCGCGGGCACGAGCGCCACCTACGAGGCGCGTGACCGCACGACCGGCGCGCTCTGGACGTACACGGTGCGGTCGATCGATGGGCGCAGCTCGCGCTCGCTCGAGCGGGGCTCGAGGAAGACATCGACCCCAGCTCGCCAGTAGGCTGCGCAGTAGAAGTTCGGCACTCCTGGGCTCGCACTGGACGAGACCAGCACGGGCCATTACGTGACGGCACCGCGGTAGGATGAGGGATGCGTTGGCTCGCGCTCCTGGTCGCGCTCTCGGCATGTAGCGAGGACGAGGAGGGGCCGTACCTGGATTCGCTCCAGCCGTTCCCTTGCGAGGACAATCTCGACAGCCAGCCGGTCTTCACGATCCCTCACAGCTTCGACCGCACGACGCTGAATGCCGTGAAGGCCAACCCGCCGGTGTTCGAGCTGACCGGTCCCGACGGCATCGAGCCGATCACGGTCGAGTTCGTTGACTCCATCGGCCTTCAGATCATCGCGTCCTCGGTGCTCTTGCCCGACCGCGACTTCGTCCTCGATCTCGTCGACCGAGCCGGCCTGGGCCCCGACACCGAGGTGCCGGCGATGTTCCCCGCGCGCTTCTCCACGCGGAACGTCGCGCGTGTCCGCGTCGTCGTCGCGAGGGCCGGGCGCGTCACCATCTCGTTCTCGCAGCCGCTCGATCCGGACTCGGTGCCCGCCAACGTGATGATTCCAGGGAGCACGCGCGCGGCGCAGTACTTCGATACGGACTTTCACCAGGTCTACTTCGAGACCGCGGACACCGATCAGCCGATCACTGTCACCTTCGGTCCCGGCTTGCGTACGGCGGGCGGCCTGCTCATCGCACCGGAGCCAATCACGATCGTGCCCCGGGATACGACCTTCGTGGCCGCCGGCTGCTTCTACGAGTGATCAAGGCGCGGGGATGACCCACTTGGCCTCCTGAATGAGCGAGAGGAGCGGGCGGCGATAGCCACCGGCGTCGGAGCCGATGCCGTGCTTCGCGAGGTTCTCGACCATGCCCCACGAGAGCGCGCCGCGATGCGCGGAGCTGCGGAGGAGCATGCCGAAGCCCGCGACGGCGGCCGCGAAGTGGAAGTCGATCGTGGTCGCGTCGAGGTCGACGGCGCGATCCGTGACGGTGTGGGTGAGGAGGCGCGACCGCTTGCCGTCGGGCGCCTTGAAGCGGACCTTGACGAGCATGAGCTCGTTGGAATTCGCGGCGGCGGTGGTCGTGGTGGGCTGCGAGTAGCGGGTCGTGGGTGTGGGCGGCGCGGGGACGTCACCACCGACGGGCACGATCTCGTAGAGGGCCGTCACCGAGTGCCCGGCGCCGAGCTCGCCCGCGTCCTTCGTGTCGTCGTCGAAGTCCTCGTCGGCCAGGAGCCGGTTCTCGTAGCCGATAAGGCGGTAGCCGGCGACGCGGGTCGGGTTCATCTCGACCTGGATCTTCACGTCCTTCGCGACGGTCACCATGGTGGCGCCGGAGTTCTCGACGAGCAGCTGCTTCGCCTCGTAGTTCGAGTCGATGTAGCCGTAGTTGCCGTTGCCGCGGTCGGCGAGCTGCTCGAGCATGGAGTCCTTCAGGTTCCCCATGCCGAAGCCGAGGACAGTCAGGAAGATGCCGTCGTCGCGCTCCTTCTCGATGAGGCGCGTGAGGTCGCCTTCGTTGGTCACGCCGACGTTGAAGTCGCCGTCGGTGCACAGGATGACGCGGTTGATGCCCCCCTCCTGGTAATGCTCGCGGGCGGTCTGGTACGCGAGCTGGATGCCGTCGGCACCGTTGGTGGATCCGCTCGCTTCGAGCGCGTGCAACGCAGCCTTGATCTGCGGCTTGTAGGCGCCACCCGTCGGCGGTAGCGCGAGACCCGACGAGCCGGCGTAGGTGACGATGGAGATCGTGTCCTGCGGGCGCAGCGTGTCGACGACGAGCCCCA
>JALHPV010000290.1 GCA_022842285.1 Kofleriaceae bacterium | reverse complement strand
GTCGCCACCGCCGCCTGGGGCCGCCGGCTCGCTCGGGATCGGGCGGCCGCGCTCCTCGCCGAGCTCCCCGTCACCCCCGCGACCCTCGATCGCCTCATCGCGGCCGAGCTCGACGGGCTCGATCGTACGCAGGCCGCCCTCGCCGGGCTCGCGCGCGGCGACGATGCCTTGCTCGTGCGCCGGCTCGAGGAGCGCCTCCGCGAGATCGCGCACACGGTGCTGCTCCTCCTCGCTGCTCGCCGGCGCTCGCCAGCGATCGCCCGCGCGGCGGCTGCGTGGCGCAGTGCCCGTGGCAGTCACGAGCGCGCTCGCACCTTGGCCGTCATCGAGACCGCGCTGCCCCGGGCGCTGGTCACGCGCCTGGTGGACGCCGTCGACGAGCACTCGCCGGCCGATCGCGCCCGCTCTCTCGCCCGGGCCGGGATCCAGGTGCCGGCGCGCGATGAGGTCGTACGCGACGAGCTCGCCGGTCGTGATCGGCTCGCCCGCGCGCTCGCCGTGCATGCCCTCGACGCGGCGGGCCGCGGCGCGAACCGCGTGCTCATCACGCAGGCCGCCCGTGCCGAGGCCCTCGCTGCCAATCCGGCTACGCTCCTGCGCAGCCTCGCCACCGACGACGTAGACGAAGGAGGAACCGACATGCCGAGCCGCGTCGAATCGCTCATCACGCTGGGGAAGGTCCCGCTGTTCGCCGCGCTCACCACGCGCCAGCTCGCCGACCTCGCGGAGCGAGCGCGCTGGACGCCGGTGCGGGCCGGCGAGGTGCTCGTCACCGCCGGTGATCCGCTCGAGGCACTCGTGGTCGTGGAGGATGGCGAGCTCGCGCTCGGCGCCCGCCGGATCGTCGCGGGGGACGTCGTGGACGAGCTCGCGTGCGTCGCGCCGCAGGCGGTCGCGGATGACCTGCGGGCCACGCGGGCCGGGCGCGTGATCCGGCTCGAGCGCGCCGACTTCGAGGAGCTCGTCGATGACGTCCCGGGGCTCGCGGCGGCGCTCTGTCGCGCCCTCGGCGAGCGGGCGCGGCGCGCCGACGTACGCGACTACGAATCGCCGCTCGTCACCGTGAAGTGACGACTACTGCTGGCCGGTGAGCTTCGCGCCGCAGACCTGAACCTCGTCCGCCGTCTTCGCGGCCACGAAGCACGCCTTCGCGTCGGCGGGCCACGGCGAGGTCGTGCAGGCCTCGGCCATCCGGCGCACGAACTTCGCGCGGTCCTGCTCGATCGCGGCCTTGGTCGTCGCATCGGTCGTGCTCGCGATGATGATGCCGGCGATCTTGTCGCCAAGGCCCAGACACTCGTCGGTCACCACGATCTCCGGGGGCGGGGCCGGGACGGCATCCGGTGGCACGACCGCCACGCCCGCATCGACCACGGGCGTCGGCTGCGCCGCCGAGCCGGCGCCCGGCGGGGGCGTGGGCGGCGCATCGCCCGTCGGGGCGGGCGGCGTCGGCATCGGGGTATCGGTCTTCGCGTTGCCCGAGCCAGCGGGGGCGGGCTTCAGGTCACACCCCGCGCTGAGGGCGAGGACAAGGAACAATCCAAGAGTCTGCTTCACTGCTCAATCTCCAACAAACGGCCGTGCCTGCACGGTCCAAAACTTCTCGCCCTCGAGCACCCACTCGACATCGAGAGGTACACCCGCCGTGAATGCGGGGAGGAATGCGCGCACCTGCGTCGCGAGCGCCTTGGCCCGCTCCTCGGTGAGGATGACGCCGCTGCCCGCGGGCACCGGAATCTCGACGATGCCGCCCTGCGCGTCGAACTTCAGCATCACCGGGTCGTCGGCGCGCGACAGGATCTTCGTGCCGTCGTTCGTGGGATCGAAGATGATCTGCTCGGGCACCTTCTGTCCCTCGACGACGCGCATGCCGAGCCCCCACTTCGCGTTGATCGTGTAGCTGTTCTTGTCGCTGCGGTCCCACAGGTTCCGGGTGACGAGCACACCGGCGGCCGTCGCGTTGACGCCGACCTGGATCAACACCGAGCCGTACACCTTCGTGTGATCGATCCCGAACGCCGTCCGTTCGTCGACGGCGCGCAGGTTCCACACCGATGCCCAGACGACCTTGATGGCGTCGCCAATGTTCTGCTTGCCCTTCACGTTCGCGACGGTGTCGTACAGCCCCGCACCGTTGAACCCGGGGAGGTCCTCGGAGTTGGTCGAGCTGCGCACGAACACCCCGCGGCCGCCGAGCCGCACGCGCACGCGCTTGTAGATCGCGTCGAGGAGCGCCGGATCGATCGGCGCGGCCTTGATCGCGGTGCGGAGCCGCTCGAGCTCTGCCTTGCGCCATTCGGCGTCGGTCTCGAACCGGGCGTCCGCGATCATGGCCGTGACCTGCTTGTCGAGGCCGGCCGTGGCCATGTGCTGGACGTAGTAGTAGAACGGCACGCCGAAGCCATCGGGCACGTTCACGCCGTCGAAGTTCGCGGTCACGATCTCGCCGAGGTTCGAGGTCTTGGTGCCGTACGTCGTGACCTGCTTGGCGCGGATGCGGGTGAGCATCGCGAAGCGTGGATTCGCGAGGTCGGCCGGTGGTAGCACCACCGTCTTCTTGGCCTGCTGCCGCGCGGTGAGCTCCGCGACCTCGGCCTGCGTGGCCTCGCGCATCGTGACGGTGGTCTCCGTGACCTCGTAGTAGACGACCTTGCCCTCGAGCGCGCCGAACTTTTCGCGGGCCTTCTTGTCGCCGGCGTTCGGGATGTTCCACGCGTTCGCGCGCAGGTTCACGTGCGAGAGCGGCGTCGAGAACTGGGTGGCGAGGATGCCCGCCACCGGGGTGATGTCCGGATAGCTCTCCTGCAGCAGCACGATCTCGTCGCGCTTGAACGTCAGCGATTCGTACGGGGTGCCGATGGGCACGATGCGCAGCGTGCCGACGGCGCGGCCATTGTTGAACGACTGGTACGGCGACGCCTTGTAGATCTCGTCGTTGGTGATGACCGGGATGCCCTTCTTCTTCACCTCCGTCGCGACCTTCTGCTGCATCGGCGAGTCGGGGCGGAAGACGAGGGCCTTCTGGAAGAACGTGGTCTCGAGGCGCTTGCGGGCCTTGAGCACGTCGTCGGCGCCGATCTTGTCGCCTTCCCAGAACCCGAAGGTCCACTTGTTGATCTTCACGTGCCGCGTGAGGTAGCCGAGGATGAACCGCGGCTTCACGCGCTCGTAGTTCTTGTTGTACTCGCGGACGTTCTCGGCGGTCCACGGCTGCTTCAGGAGCTCCGTGATGACGAAGTCCGCGTGGATGTTGAACAGGTTGACGTCGATGAAATAGACGTCGTTCGTTTTGACGTCGATGATGAACTTGCCGAGCTCGTCGGACGCGACCTTCTTGGAGTAGACCTCCCAGGTCGCCAGATTCGGCACACTCTTCACCCACGCCCGGTGCTCGGTACCGGCGTGAGCCGTACCGAGTGACAGCGCGACGACCGCACACGCGAGGACGGCTCTCATCCCTGTCGTTATCCCACGGGACTCGCCTACTGGGGCAGGGTGATGTTCGGGATGCGTCCGTTGAAGAGGGCGCCATCCCCGTTGGGGACGTAGGCGATGGCCGTCGTGTTCGTGGCGCTGTAGCGGAAGATGAACTCGTCGCCCGGCATGAAGTCGAGCTCCGGGGCGTCGAAGGTCAGGTCGCACGGCACGGCATCGAAGTTGCCGCCGCCGCGCGGTTCGAAGCGAACCGTGGACGCGCCGATGGTCGTGTCCTCGTCGCCCCGCCGGCGCAGGAGCTCGAAGGTCACGTCGACGCCGCGCAAGATGATGCCATCGCACACGAGGGCATACGTCCCCGCCGGGAGCCCGGCGACGAGGGAGAACTCTGCTTCCTGGGACTCACCGAGCCCCACACCAGGTGCTCAATATGGTCGCGGCTCTTCGGCGATGAGCTTCACCTGCGTCTCGCGCCCGTCGAGCGCCAGCCACAGGACGTCCGGGTTCTCCATCGCCGGCGCGTCGTCGCCGCAGGCGGCCAGTGCCAGTAGAACGAAGGGAGCGAGCTTGTTCATTTGGTTGCCTTTCCTGCGACGAAGCTGGCGATGAAGTGAGTGGGGACGGGGGATGATTCTTCCTCGAGGACGAGCCCGGCCTTGGCCGCGGCCGCCATCGAGTTCGCGCGGTGATGCACGCGGTTGGAGATGACGATGCGGCCGCCCGGCTTCAGCGCCTTGGTGGCCGTGCGGAGCCACGCCGGCTCGTCCTTGAAGAAGTGGTCGACCTCGGCGAGGAGGATGGCGTCGTATTGCCCGTCCTCGAGGCTGGGGGTATCGGCTTCGACCACGCGGCGCTCGACGAGGTCAGCGAGGCCGGCGGCGTCGAGGCGCTGGTGCAGGAGATCGAGGACCGAGTTGTCGATGTCCGTCGCGACGACCCGGCCGTTGGGCTTCACCGCGCGCGCGAGGTGAATCGTGAGTTGACCCGAGCCCGCGCCGACGTCCGCGACCTTGCTGCCGGGGCCGATCCTGAGCGCGGCGACGACCTTCTCCGGTCGGCGCTCGGCATCGAAGCGGGCCTGCTCGCGCACCATGTCGGCGACCGCATCGCCGTTGTCGTCGCGGTCCTTGCGATCCGAAGCCGCTTCGCGCCCGCAGCTGGCGAGGGCCAGCGCGATGACTACTCCGGCGAACCGCGTCACTTGACGAACCTAGCACACGAGCGGCGCGGGACCCGCACCACCAGCGGTGATCGAACGCTACTGGTCCTTGGGGTTGCCGAACGTCCCCGAGATGGTTTGGCCGTTCGCGAACATCGAGATCGCCCGCTCGTCGCGCTTGGCAATCGCGTAGGCGATCGACGCCAGCGCGTACCGAGCGGTCTCCGCAGGCCGGTAGTCGGCGCTGTCCGTCGCGTCGGGGTTGAACCCGGTCACGGTCCCGTTGCGGGCCACGCCGCCGTACCAGCCCGGCTTCAGGTCGCCCGCGCTGTAGACGTAGACCACGTTGGTGTTGCCCGGCGTGCCGTCCTCCCAGCCACCGCCGCCGCGCGGGGTGAGCGGGTCCTTGGTCGTGTCGCCCGTGATGGTGATCACCGTGTCGTCGGCGAGGGACTGCATCGTCAGGTCATCCGTGGTCGTCGTGAGGTCGGCCATGAACGCATCGAAGACGAGCTTCAGCTGCGCCGGCACCGAGTTCACGTCACCACTGGTGAACGCGCCGTGGGGGTCGTCGGTCATGGCGGGCAGCACGATGGAGTTCGTGAGGCCCATCTTGAACGCCTTGACCGCGACGATGAAGGTCCGGCCGATCGCCGCGACGTTCGCGCGCATGTTGCCGTCGATGCCGTAGCGCTGCTCGTCGGCGGGCGTGATGGCGAGCTTGCTCGCGAGGTTCGTGCCGAGGAACGTGGCCGCGCTGGAGGCCGTCGTGTACGCCGCCTTCTGGGTGGAGCGGTTCGACGCGCGGTTGAGCTGCGCGAACGCGTCGTATTGCGTCTTGTACAGGTCGGCGTCCCCCATCGAGGCGAGCAGGCCGCCCTCGCGCGAGGCCGCGCTGTTGAAGAGACCCACGATGCCCGCGCCGCTGTCGACGTTGGCAGGCCGGGCGCCGCCCGGAGCCGTGCCGATGTCGACCTGACCGACGGTGACGATGGGCACGACCGAGTTCGTCTGCGCCTGCAGGGCGCTGATGACGGAGTAGATGTTGTTGCCGTTCAGGTCGGACACCGACGTGGGGTTCAGATCGTGCGTCTGGTTGCGACCGCACGTGAACATCGTCATCTGGCGGGCGGCGGGCAGGTTCGCGAACGGCGTGTCGGGGCCGATGACGAGGTTCCGCGTGCCGGGGACATCCGTGTGCATGCCCGGTTTGTGCCAGGAGAGGTTGGGGTTCGCGGCGCGGGCGACGTCGAAGTGCGGCCACAGGAGGCCGAACCACGCATGGCCGCCGTTGCCGGCGACGAGGTGAACGGAGCGGCGCGCCGGGTTCTGGGTCGCCGCATGGGCGATGCCCTTGCCGCCCGTCTTCTCGAGGATGCCGAAGACATCGGCCTTCGCGACACCGAGGGCGGCGCCCGCGGCGAGGGTCCACTTGATCAGCGACCGGCGCGACATGTCGCGACGTTCATCGCGCTTCGTGATGGGGTGCTTGGCCATGGTGGGTGTCCTCTACTCGCAGGTGTAAGCGGCAGCCAGGATGCTCGCGACGGCGATGCGCTGACCGTTGCCGGCCGAGGCGTCGCGGACCGCGGCGTTGCAGAACTCGATGTGGGCCGGCTTCGCCGGGAGGCCGAGGAGGCAGGTGAGCCCGTCGGCGCGGCACGTGGTCCCGTCGAAGAGCTGGGCGCCAACGCCACCGACCCGGCAGCGCTCGAGGTTCGGTACCGCGGCGATGATCTCGTCGGCAGCGGCCGCGAAGATATCGAAGAGGCGCGAGCTGCCCGAGGTCGTGATGCCCACGTTCTCGCGAATCCGGTTGGCGAAGTTCGCCGCCCCCATCGCGTTGCCGCCGCGCGCGTAGAGCTGCGCCGCGGAGAGCTCGCCCTGGGCGTCCATGTCGACACCGAGGGAGCGCAACACGTTGCCGAGGGTCTCGTAGCGGACCTTGCTGCAGCTGTGCACGCGCGACGTGTACTTCGGCGGGCCCTCCTGCTTCAGCCGCTCGATGTAGTCCCACGGCGAGTAGCCGGAGTTGTCGTGGCTGTAGGTCTCGCCTTCGCCGCTGGTGGTCTCCTGCGCCCCCGGCTGATCTGCCGGATCGATCTCGCCGATGACTTCGGTCTCGCACGCGCCGAGGAGGCCCAGCGCCAGCGCAAACATCGTGGTGGTGATGCGGGTCATGGGAGGGCTCCTAGAACTGCGTGAAATCGTCGGAGGTGAAGACGGCGAAGATCAGGTCGCGCAGCTTGTAGCCGCTCGCCGTGAACGCCGTGAGCTGGCTCTGGATGGTCTCGGCGGGGACATCCATGAGCGTGTCGACGATGTCCGTCTTGCCCATCGCCCAGTTCCAGGTCCGAGCGACCGCGCACTTCGCGACGTCAGGATCGGCGGCCATCGCCAGGCCGAGCGCCGGCAGGTCGGGCGCGGGCACTCCGAAGCGCCACGCCGTGCCTTCGCCGGCCGGCAGGAAGTCGGTGGGAAGCGCGGGCACGTCGTTGCCCATCGGCGTCGGGGCCGACATGGCGGGCGTCGACTGCCCGTTGTTGTCGTAGTACGCGAAGAGCGGTGCGACGTGGTTCAGCGTCTGGTGGCAGTTCACGCAGAGCACCGCGCTGACATCGCGGAAGTTCACGCGGCCGCCGTTGTCGGTGCCCGAGATGCTGTCGTAGGACCACCGGCCGGTGTAGGGCGACGCTCCGCCGATGTCCTGCTCCGTGCCGTCGAGCTCGATGGGGAACTTCAGGCAGTCGAACGTCTCCTGCACCCACTTCACGCGGCGAAACGCGAAGTTCCCCGCGAAGTGCGACAGCATGCCCGGGTTCGAGAGCACGCCGACCTGTGCGCCGCCGTTCAGACACTCGGCCGGTGCGAACGTGCCGTCGGCGGCGTTGAAGCTCGGGCAGTTGTTCGAGGCGCGCGTGAACAGCTCCATGTAGTTGCCGTTCGTGACGGCGAGCTGGGCGGCGAAGACGGGCGCGGTGTCGAGGGTGGCCGTGCCGCCCATCTTGAACGTGTCGCGCCAGAACGCGACCATCTGCCGCGCGAACGCCGGACGGTTCAGGTAGTCCGTGATGAGCGCTTCGTACGCGGCCTTCTTGGCCAATTCGTCGGTCGCCGCCGCGATCGTGTTGATCTCGGTGACGGTCGGTAGGTCACCGGTGAGCCGCAAGGCGGCCGCACGCAGCGCCGCGCCGTAGTCCCGCTCGCGCTCGGTGAGGGCTTCGTCCCACTCGTCGAGGACAGGGGTATCGGAGGGCGCATCGTCGGTGGCGTCGGTCGAGTCGCCGGTCGCGTCGGCGTCGTCGACGCCCGAGCCGCAGGCTCCGAGCGTCAGCACCGCGACGGACAGTAGAGAGCAGGTACGAATCATGGGGGCCTCGCGGTTAGGGAGCGTCGCGTTCGTCGGTGATCCAGAGCGACACGGGCGTGCGGAACGCCTCGAGCTGGCCCGCGTCGGCGAAGCGGAACGGGTGGTTCGCGTTCGTCGGCGCCGGCGCCAGGAAGATGCTGCTGTTCGGGATGTCCTGCCGGTTCGTGCGCAGGAGGATCTGGTCGCACGCCTGCTTCAGGACGAGGTCATCGGGGGAGTCGAGGCCGATCATGGAGACCGCCGACGACGCCACGTTGGCGGGGTTCGCGTGGCAGCTCGCACAGCTCGTCTGGAGCAGCCCGCGGGCATTGGCCTTGAACGACTCGAGCACCTTGCAGCCCGCGGCCGCCCCCGGATCCGTACCGGGGCCGGTATCCTCGGCCTGGAAGACGTCGACGGCCTTGAAGTGGATGCGAATGTCGTCGAGCGCCGAGAAGCCGACGAACACGGCCGCGCCGCCCTGGATCATCGCGGGGGCCGCGCCCGCCGCGAGGTTCAGCTTCACGTTGAAGTAGCGGTCGAGCGTGTCGGGCTTGGGCTCGACACCGGTGGGGAACGTCACGAACAGCGGGTGCTCGATGTACGCGCCCGACGGGCCCGGGTTCAGGGTGATGCGCTGCAGATAGAGCGCGGACTCGGTCGGCTGCGCGACGAACGTGATCGTGGCGCCGACCAGCCCCATCGAGTCGAGCGGAATCGTGTTGATTGGGCAGGTTAGGTCGCCAGGGACGCCCCCGGTGCACAGCTGCGGCCGCACGGCCGGCGACTCGAGGATGATCTCTTCCTCGAGGCTCCCCGCGGCGATCTTTTCCTTCTGGATCCAGTCCAGGACGAGCGGAATCTTGTCGCTCGCGAACGCGGGACCGGAGTGCGGGCCCTTCGTCAGGATGCGCGAGGACGACGGCGCATCGAGGTTCACGACGGCGGGCGCCCAGGCGAGCAGGGCCTCGCGCATCGCCAGGCCCTCGCCGGGGAGGAAGTTGATGTTCAGCTGCGACGCGTGGCACGACACGCACGCATTGCGCAGGGCGGGCTCGGCATTGTCGGTCCACGCCTTGATCGCGACGAGCTGCTCGGGCGTCTGCTCCTCGGTGTTGACCGGGCCGCCCACGATCTCGCCGACGCAGCCGAACGCGAGCGTGCTGAGGAGGCCAAGACCGAGACCGCGCAACATGAACGCAGCTACAGCAACGGATGTGCCGGGCCAGGCGCGATCGCCCCGATCGACTCAAGTCATCGAGATTCCGTGCGTGTGCACGGTCATGCGCATGACATGCAGCAGGGGGATTCTCTCCACCTGGGGACAACTGTGGGCTGCAACGTCACCGTCATGTGCCTGAACTGACTGGAGAAACTGCCCACATCCGTGTGCGACAGGTGGCTAGTGCAGTAGCTAGGGCTGGGAGTCCCGCGTGCGCTGTCGCAGCTCGCGCTGGAGCTCGGTCGCGGTCCTGGTCGAGCCGTCGTGACTCCAGCCCGGCGGCGCAAAGGCGTAGCCGAGCTTGTCCGAGAGCCGCTTCACCTTCCCGATG
>JALHPV010000289.1 GCA_022842285.1 Kofleriaceae bacterium | reverse complement strand
CGGGGGTGTCGCTGGGGGCGGACCCCTGCGACACCCCTCGCTCCAACGCTTCGTTGCCGCGTACTCGCCGAGCTCGTAGGCCCCCTAGTCGTCGTCGTCACCGGGTACGTACAGGTCGAAGGCCTTGCCGCCGTAGCTGGCCTCGACGGCGCCGTCGAGGGCCCCGTGCGCGAGGGTCAGGAAAACGTTCGCGGCGAGAAAGCGCTGGTCGGCCGCTGCGGGCACGCTGAGGTTCACGGTGAGGTGCGTGCCCTCGAGCACGAAGCAGCGCATCCACGCGGGGGCTCGCTCCGCCTCATCATCCGCGATGGTGGCGTGCGCGCGCTGGATGGCACGCTCGAGTGAGGGGCGGTCCGAGTAGCGATAGCGGCCGTGGTACTGGATGACGTCGCTCTGCATGCGACCTGTTGTAGAGGTGGCGATCAGCAGCCACGCCGCGTATCGGTGACGTCATGACGACGGCTCGGGGAGACCGACAACTTTTCGTGGCGACCTTGTACTAACTGAGGGGCGGCCTCGCGACATCGGGTAGTTGCGCGGGCACGACCGTTGCTGGAGGGCGGATCATGTCGAGACTAGATTTCGTTCTGCTGACCGCCCTGCTCGTCGCCTGCGGGGGTGGCGACAACTCCGACGACACGGATGGAGAGAGCGGTGATGGCGGGGACATCGACGCCCCTATCGTCGACGCGCCTGGATGTGCTCTCGAGCCGTCCGTCGACCGCGCGACGTTCGAGGCCGCGTCCGTCGCCTATCTCCGCGGGGCCTTCGAGACCTCCACTGGCTTCGCGGGCGGCGCCATCGCGTATCGCGAAGGCTCGGTGGCCCTCGCCGACGGCTGTTCGCGTGCCGACTGGTCCGCGCTGATCTACGTCGCGCCGATCGACGCCGCACTCGTTCCCGTCGAGCTGCGCGGCACGACCACCCACGTCGCGGCGGTCTGGTCGCTCAACGGGCGCAAGCTCGTGGCGTTTGCCCGCGCGCCGTCGGCGGCGGAACCGGCGCCGTGGATCGAAGGCCATCTTCCCGACAACGTGAACGCGATCGCGCTCGAGAGCGCTCCGGCAGGGGAGATCGATACGCTCGTCGGGGAGCTACGCACGAGCCACCCCGATCTGGCGATCGAATGGCTCGACGCGATCGGCATCCTGACCGTCTCCGGTGCCGTCGGAGACTTCTCCGACGAGCCGATCGCCACGACGGCCGCCGAGGTCGAGCGGGCCGCGGCCACGGTGCGGGCGAGTGGGCTCTTCGAGGCCGCCGAATGGAGCGGCCTGAACTTCCGCATCCCGTTCCAGTTCTGGCCGGGCGTCCCGCTCGCGGGGGCGCAGCTGCGATCCGAGTGCGAGCGCATGCAGACGCTCTCGGAGGTACCGTTGTTCACGACGAGCCCGGGCTTCGCGGCGCCGCTCGGGACGGGCCCGGTACCGCAGACGCCCGACTGCAACTGAGACGCTCGACCCGCGACCTACGACGGATCGTCGGACGGTGTCACCGGCGCCGCCGGGGCCGGCGCGGGCAGGGCGGGCAGGGATGTCGGCGGCGCCACGCCGAGCCACCGCGCGAGGAGCGGCGAGATGTCCGTCATCGGGATCGTCGTCGACGATGGCGACGCGAGCGGCGCGTGCGCGACGCGGCCCGGTGGCAGCACGATGACCGGCACATTGCGATCGTAGTCGTAGAGCGAGCCGTGCGCGGTGGCGAGCCGTTCGTCGCGCTCCTCCATGATCCAGCCCTCCTTCGGCAGGAAGAGCAGCTCGCCGGAGCGATCGGGATCGATCATGAGGCACAGCTCGAGGGCCTCGCCGGTGCGGGGGCCGCAGTCGCCGCCGAGAGCACGCGTGCGCTCGACCCGCCCGACGCCGGGCATGGTCTGGATGCTGGCGGTCACGGCGGCGAGGAGCTCCTCGCGCTGCGTCGGCAAGAGCTCGCGCGCGGGCTTCGTCAGGTACAGGTACGGCGCCTTGGGAACCGCGATCCAGTCGCCGGCACCGAGGAGCTGGCGGGCTGCTGCCTCGGCGCGATCCTCGACATCTTCGAAGACGATGCGGCCTCCACCAGATAGCTCGGGCAGGGGGGCGGCTCCGTGATCGCTGGTGACAACCATGGCCCAGCCCCCGGCGCCGACCCGCTCGTCGAGGTAGCCGAGAAATGCGCCGAGCTCGGCGTCGATCCGCTTGGTCAGGTCCCACGCTTCCCAGGATTCGTGGCCCCAGCCGTGGCCGATGTAGTCATGGGCGGAGAGCGAGAGCACGAGCAGGTCAGGCGGGCCGTCCGCGCCGAGCTGTTCGCCCGTGATGGCAGCGCGGGCCGCCTCGAAGATGATGGTGTTGCCGAGCGGCTCCGCGTACACGGCCTCGGCGGGCGAGGGCGTCGTCGCGGGATCGTGCGGGAACGTCGGGCCGAAGCCCTTCTCTCCAACCTCGCCGGCCTGATCATCGACGGTGCCGGAGAGCGCCGCGAGGCCGGCGAGCGGCTGCCACACCTCGCCGAGCCGCGGCTCGATCGGATGCGAGCGATTCAGCTCGTCGACCCATGCGTGCGGCTGCGTCGAGATCCACGCGCGTTGCTTGGGGGCGTACCAGACCGGCACACCGGCCCGGCCGAGCGGCAAGATCGCGGCGCGATCCTTCAGGCTGATCGCGACGGCCCGGCCGCCCTGACCCGCCGCGACGACCGCATCGCCGAGGCCATTCACGCGCAGGAAGTGCGCCGAGACACCAGCGGAATCTTCCACGGACTTCACCACCCGCTCGGCCCCGCGGTCCCACCATTCGTTCGCGATGATGCCCGAGGTTGCCGGTGGTGTTCCCGTTCCCAGGAGCGCGTGGCCCGGTCCCGTGAGGGTCGCCCCGTGGGGATAGCGCCCGGTGTGCCACTCGCCCTCAGCAAGCAGCCGTTCGAAGCCGCCGCCCGTCAGGGCCGGCCGCTTGGCCTCGAAGGCCCACTGTGGCCACTGATCGAGCACCACGAGCACGACGAGGCGCGGAGGTGTCGGCTCCGGTGCCGGGACTGGTGTCGCGCCACCGCACGCGACGAGGGTGAGGGCCAGCCAGGCACGAGACGACATGAGGTGAGTAGATGATCTCACGGTGACGGCCACGTGTCGCAATTCACCCGGCTGCCGGGGAGGTGTCACCGTCGCGTCACCGAGGGCATGGTAAGGCTTCCCCATGCTCGTGCTGGTCATCGAGGACGAGGTCGACCTGGCTACGACCGTCGAGTACAACCTCCGCGCCGAGGGCTTCGAAGTTCGCCTCGCCCACACGGGCAAGCAGGGGCTCGCCGCCACCGCGCAGGACCCGCTACCCGATCTCATCGTGCTGGACCTGATGCTTCCCGATCTGTCGGGCACCGAGATCTGTCGCCGGCTTCGCGATCAGGAGCGCACGCGCAACGTGCCCGTGATCATGTGCACGGCGAAGGGCGAGGAGATCGATCGCGTCGTCGGCTTCGAGGTGGGCGCCGACGACTACGTCGTGAAGCCGTTCAGTGTCCGCGAGCTGATGCTTCGGATTCGTGCCCTCCTGCGCCGCGCGGATGCGTCGCGCCGCGATGACACCGAGCCGTCCCTGATGCGCTTCGGCCGCCTGCGCCTCGACCGCGATGGTCACCGCGCATGGGTCGACGAGAGCGAGCTGTCCCTGACGGCGCTCGAGTTCCGCCTCCTGCACGCGTTCATGTCGCGCAAGGGTCGCGTCCAGTCGCGCGATGCCCTGCTCTCGGATGTGTGGGGGATCGAGGCTGACATCACGACGCGCACCGTGGACACGCACGTGAAGCGCCTGCGCGAGAAGCTCGGCGAGGCCGGACAGTACATCGAGACCCTCCGCGGGGTCGGCTATCGCTTCAAGGACCAACCCGACGAGGCGGATGCTTGATTCGCCGGGCGCGATTCATCGCCATCCTCGTCGCGTTCGGCGCCGCGCTGATCGCAGCGCTGGTCTGGCGATTTGTCGCACCTGGTAATGCCGTCCACGCATGGGCGGTCGGCCTGGGCGCGGGCGTCGTCGCGCTCGTCGCGAGCGAGATCGTGCTGGCGTCGGTGCGCGCGACGCTCGCCGACCTCGCGAAGTCGGTGCAGGACTCCGCGCGTGACACGAGTCGCCCGATTCCCATCCCCGATGCGCCTCCCGAGGACGAAGCGCGCCGGCTCGCCGAGTGGACCGGGTTCCTCGCCGCCGATGCCGACCGCTCGCACAAGGCCCTCGCCCGCGAGCGCGTGCTGCTGCAGGCCGTCGCCGAGGGGCTCACGCAGGGCGTGATCGCCGTCGACGGTGATCACAAGGTAGAGCTCCTGAACGATGCCGCGCGCGGCATGCTCGGCGTGACCACCACGCCCGTCGGCGAGCCGCTGATCGAGCTCGTGCGCATCCCCGAGGTGTTCGCGCTCCTCGACAGCGAACAGAACGCCAGCGCGGAGGTGCAGCTGCAGTCTGGCCACCGGACGTTGATCCGGGTCGCTCGCAAGTGGGGCGGCGAGGGCCGCGTGCTCCTCCTCGAGGACGTGACGGCGATGCGGCACCTCGAGCGGGTACGGCGCGACTTCGTCGCCAACGTCTCGCACGAGCTCCGCACCCCGGTGGCCGTGATTCGCGCGAACGCCGAGACGCTCCTCGCGGGCGCGATGTCCGATCCGAAGTTCGCGACGCGCCTGGTGGACGGCCTCCATCGCAACGCGGAGCGCCTCGCGCGCATCATCGCCGACCTGCTCGATCTCGCGCGCCTCGACGCCGGCCAATATCGTCTCGAGTCGGTGCCGGTCGCGTTGCCGACCGCGGTCACGCAGGCGCTGACCGCTGTCGAGACGGCGGCGGCGCAGCGCGAGGTGAAGGTCGCCGTGAACGTGCCCGAGGACCTCGTCGTGCGCGGCGATGCGAAGGCGCTCGACCAGATCCTCGTGAACCTCATCGACAACGCCGTCAAGTACACGCGTCCGGCGGGCAACGTCTGGGTCGAGGCGCGCTCGGTCTCCGATGACGGCGTGCGGATCGAGGTCCGCGACGACGGCCCGGGCATCTCCGCGAAGCACCGCGAGCGCGTGTTCGAGCGCTTCTACCGCGCCGATCCGAGTCGCTCGCGCGAAGCCGGCGGTACCGGGCTCGGCCTGTCGATCGTCAAGCACCTCGCGGAGAGCATGGACGGCAAGGTCGGGGTTGCCCCCAACGAGCCGACGGGCAGCACGTTCTGGTTACAGCTTCCGAAGGCGGTGGTGGCATGAACGCGCATACGAACAAGGAGTTCGAGCAGGAGCTCCGCACGCTCCGCGAGCGGCTTGCCACGATGGGCGAGCGGGCCGCGACACAGATCGCACTCGCGATGAAGGCGCTGGTCGACCAGGACGACGAGCTGGCTCGCGAGGTGATCGCGAACGACATGCACATGGATCGCGACGAGAACGAGATCGACGAGCTCGCCTTGCAGATCCTCGCGACGCGCCAGCCGGTGGCCGGCGATCTGCGCTTCATCACGATGGGGCTCAAGTTCGTGGTCGATCTGGAGCGCATCGGCGACCTCGCGGCCGGCATCGCGAAGCGTGCGCTCGAGCTCAACCGCTTGCCGACGCTCGACTCGCGCATCGACCTCGGCAGTCTCGCGAACCTGGTGCAGAAGAACCTCAACGCGGCCCTCGACAGCTTCGTGAAGCGCGACGCCGATCGCGCGACGGCGGTCATCGCCGCCGACATCGAGATCGATCGCATGAATGCGAGCCTGTTCTCGGCGCTCCTCGCGCACGTGGCGACCGATCCCGCGACGGTCACCCGCGTGTTGCCGCTCACGTCGGTGTGTCGGTACCTCGAGCGTATCGGCGATCACGTGAAGAACCTCTCCGAGCAGGTCGTGTACATGGTCCGCGCGCGCGACGTGCGGCATCGCCAGCTGGGGACCAAGGGGTGACCGGTGAGAGTCACGGCCATCGCGATCGTCCTCGGTGCGTGCGGCAGCCCGCCCGCGGTGGACGTGACCCTGAACGGTAGCGGCTCCACGTTCCAGAAGGCGGTCCAGGAGGTCGCGATCGATGGTTTCACGCGGGTGCACCCGGAGATCGCGGTGAACTACGGCGGAGGCGGCTCGGGCAAGGGCCGCCAGGACTTCGCCGATCAGGTCGTCGACTTCGCGTGTACCGACTCGCCGTTCCCACCGGCGGATGCGGCCAAGGCCAAGGGCGGCGAGTTCATCTACGTGCCCACCGCACTCGGGGCGATCGCGGTCGCCTACAATCTGCCCGGCATCCGCGAGCTGAACGTCTCGGCGCCGGTGCTCGCGAAGATCTTCTCGCGCCAGATCACGCGCTGGGACGACCCGGCGATCGCCGCCGAGAATCCCGGGGTGGCGCTGCCGGATCGCGGGATCGTCGTGATCCACCGGGCCGACGGCTCGGGGACCACCGAGAACTTCACGCGCTTCCTCGAGCAGGCGGGCGACGGCGCCTGGACGCTCGGGAGCGCATCCACGGTGCAGTGGTCTTCGGAGACGCAGGCGGGCATGGGGAACGGTGGCGTCGCCCAGATCGTCCAGGGGACGGAAGGCGCGATCGCGTACCTGGACCACTCGGATGCCCGCGCCTCCGGCATCACCTGTGCCCGCGTGAAGAACCGCGCCGGTCACTTCATCGAGCCGACGCTCGAGTCGGTCACCACCGCCGGACCGGGCATCACCTTCGACGACCGCCTGATCTTCGACGCGCTGGACTCCGCCGTTCCCGATGCGTACCCGCTGATCGCGGGCTCGTGGTGCGTCGCCTACCTCGCCCCCAAGGTGGCCGCGAAGGGCGCGGCGCTCGAGCAGTACCTGACGTACGTCATCACCGATGGGCAGCCGTTGCTCGCCGAGATCGACTACGCGCCGATCCCCGCGGCCATGCGCGAGCGCGCCCTCGCTCAGCTCGGCAGGCTGCCGTGAGCAGCTCGGCCAACCTCGCCGTCGAGTTACGCACGCGCAAGCGCTCGGCCGACGCGGCCTTCGGCTGGGTCGCCCGGGGCTCGGCCGCTTTCGTGCTGCTCGTGCTCGCGGCGATCGCGCTGACCATGACGGCTCGCTCCGCTCCGGTGCTCAGCGCCATGGGGCTCGACTTCTTCACCAGCACCCAGTGGTCACCACCCGAGAAGGTCTACGGCGCGCTGCCGTTCGTCTTTGGCACGCTCTTCACCGCGTCGATCGCGATCGCCTTCGCCGTGCCGGTCAGCATCGGCGTGGCTCTGTTCATCACGCAGGTCGCGCCGCCGCGAGTGCGCCGCTACATGATCTACGCGATCGATCTGCTCGCCGCCGTGCCGTCGGTCGTGTTCGGCCTGTGGGGCGTCCTCGTGCTGTCGCGCGACTTCGGCCTCGGACGGTCGTTTCTCACCGCCGGTATCATCCTCGCGGTGATGATCACGCCGATCATCACGTCGCTCTCGCGCGAGGTCATGGAGACCACGCCGCAGGCCGACAAGGAAGCGGCCATCGCGCTCGGCGCCACGCGCTGGGAGATGATCAAGGCCACGGTGCTCCCGCACTCGACGGGTGGCCTCGTCGGCGCGGTGATGCTGGGCCTCGGCCGAGCGCTCGGCGAGACGATCGCCGCCGCCCTGGTGATCGGCTCTGCCCTCGGCCAGATCACGACGAACCCCCTCGCCGCCGGCAACTCGATGCCCGCCGTGATCGCCAACGAGTGGGGCGAAGCCGGCACGCTGCACAAGTCCGCGCTGATCGCCCTCGCGATGACGCTGTTCGTGATCACGATCCTGGTCAACCTGATCGCCAACGCGATCGTCGCGCGCGCGCAGCGCCGCATGCGAGGTGCCTGATGGCAACGACGGCGGTCACCGCGGCGGCTCCCCTCACCACCTCGTCGACGCCCGACCTGCGCTCGCGTCCCAACTGGCGCGCGACGAAGAGCGCGCTCATGACCGGCGTCATGATCCTCTGCGTGGCGGCCATCGCCATCCCGCTCGTCGCGGTGCTCGGCACGGTCGTGAGCCGCGGCATCGGCGAGGTCCTCCGTGGCTTCCCCGACTTCTTCACCTCCGACATCCCGGTGGTCTCGCGACGGGTCGGTCCCGGCATGGGCCCGGCCATCGTGGGCACCGTGCTCGCGACCGGGGGCGCCGCGCTGCTGGCCGTTCCCCTCGGCATCCTCGGCGCGGTCTACCTCAACGAGTACGGCGGCCGCAGCGCCTTCGCTCGCACGGTGCGCTTCATGACCGCAGTCATGGCGGGCGTGCCGTCGATCGTGATGGGCCTCTTCATCTACCTCGTCTGGACCATGCGCATGGGCTATTCGGCGTTCGGGGGCTCGCTCGCCCTCGCGTGTCTGATGTTGCCCGTGGTCATCACGTCGAGCGAACAGATGCTCAAGCTCGTACCGCAGACGCTGCGCGAGGCGTCCTACGCGCTCGGCGCTTCCAAGAGCCGCACCATCGCCACCGTGGTCCTGCCCGCCGCCCTCCCGGGCATCGTGTCGGGCTGTCTCCTCGCGATCGCGCGCGCGGCCGGCGAGACCGCGCCCCTGATGTTCGCCGTCGGGGCCGCGACCCGCCTCAATCCGAATCTCATCTTCGAGGCGAACACCGCCCTCTCGCTCCAGATCTTCGAGAACGCCAACCTCGCGTTCGAGGGCGCACAGGGCCGAGCCTGGGGCGCGGCGCTGACCCTCGTGGCGCTCGCCTTCTCGCTCACCCTCGTCGCCCGCCTGATCGTGAAGAGGTTCAAATGAGCACCACCGTCTTCGAGCTCGCCGACGTCGAGATCTTCTACGGCAAGTACCGTGCGGTCCGCGCGGTGACGCTCGACGTCCTCGAGCACGAGATCACGGCCTTCATCGGCCCCTCGGGCTGCGGCAAGACCTCCGTGCTGCGGGCCCTCGACCGGATGCACGACACCGTCGCCGGAGCGCGCGTCGCCGGCTCGGTGCGCTACCGCGGCGTGGACCTCTACGCCCCCGACATCTCCGCCACGGCCGTCCGCCGCCGCATCGGCATGGTCTTCCAGAAGCCGAACCCCTTCCCCAAGTCGATCTACGACAACGTCGCCTTCGGTCCGCGCGTCAGCGGCACCAAGTCGAAGGCCGACCTCGACATCATCGTCGAGAAGTCCCTCCGCGGCGCTGCTCTCTGGGACGAGGTCAAGGACCGCCTGAAGTCCTCCGCGCTCGGCCTCTCTGGCGGCCAGCAGCAGCGCATGTGCATCGCGCGCACGATCGCGATCGAACCCGAGGTGGTCCTGATGGACGAGCCCTGCTCCGCTCTCGATCCCATCGCCACCGCCCACATCGAGGAGCTCATGCGCGAGCTCAAGTCGCGGTTCACCATCGTCATCGTCACCCACAACATGCAGCAGGCCGCCCGCGTCTCCGACCACACCGCCTTCTTCACCGCCGAGCAGGACCCCAAGACCGCGACGCGCGGCGGCCTCCTCGTCGAAGTAGGCGCCACGGCTCAGATGTTCTCGAATCCCAAGGACGAGCGGACCGAGAACTACATCACCGGCCGCTTCGGGTAAGCAACCGGCGGCGGGGAGGGCCGAGCACCGCCCCATGAGCTACGACCGCGAA
>JALHPV010000288.1 GCA_022842285.1 Kofleriaceae bacterium | reverse complement strand
TCTCCTCGCCCGGCTTCTGCACGCGCACCGTGGCCACCCCGACCCGCACGCCCTTCGCCTTCGCCCGGGCCACCGCCTTGCCCAGCCCGACCAGCTCCATCCAGTCGAGCTCGATCTCGCGCGCGCCGGCGTCGAGGGCCGCATCGAGCTGCGCGTCGGTCCGGCAGAGCGGGACCAGAAGCGGGCTCATGGTGTCGCAGGGGGTGTCGCAGGGGGCGGACCCCTGCGACACCGGGCGCATACTGGCGCTGGGGGCGGCCCCCTGCGACACCACGCGCACCGCCTCGCGCTCGAGGTCGACGACCAGCCGTCGCCGCAGCTCCTTCAGCTCGGAGACGGGCAGGTGGAGGCCGGGCGCGAGGCCGCGCGTGTCGAGCGAAGCGAGGTGGAGCGACGTGCCACCGAAGGCGCCGAGCTTGTCAGCGATGAGCGCCTCGTCGATCCCCTTCGCGCGCGCGGGGGTGAGGGCCGAGGTGCTCACTCCGCTCGTCGAGCGACCGGCTCCGTAGCCGGCGACGAGGGTCGCGGTGACGTGCAGGGGGGCGCCATCCGACCCGCTGACCACGAGGGCCACGCCGATCCGACCGAGCGGATCGCGACCGGCGGCGGCGGCCTGATCGCCCGCGCGGTTGATGCGCGGATCGGAGCTGATCCACACGAAGTCGCCGGGGGACACGCGCCCGAGATCGGGGCCCGGGTTGCCGAAGCGGAGCCGCCAGCGCTGGTCTCCGGCGGACTCGACGCCGAAGATCGGTCCGCCTTGCTCGGCGTCCTCGGGGCGCCCGCGATCGAACACCACGCCCATGCCCGCACGCGGCTCGATGGTCGGCTCGGACGCTTCCCCGCCGGAGGCCCCGACCGCGAGGCCGCCCGTGACGGGACGTTGGGCGGGGTCGCGTTCGACGATCACCTCGTCGATGTCGATGCGGACCACGCGCCCGAGAGCGAGGCCGCGATGGCGCGGGAAGCGGCCCTCGACGAGGGTCTGGTGATTGGCGCCGTCGAGGAAGCCGCGCGACGAGCCCCGCGAGTAGGCGACATGGAGCGAGGCGGCATCGAGCGGGATGTCGACGCGTGATGACGCCCCTTCGCCGAGCGCGTGCCGGTACTGCGCGACGGTCGTCGCCACGTAGTGCGGGCCCTTCAGCCGGCCTTCGATCTTGAGCGACGCGACCCCGACGGCGGCGAGCTTCTCCACGGCATCGAGGCCGACCAGATCCTTTGGTGACAGGAGGTAGGCGACGTCGCCGAGATCCTTGGTCACGCCATCGACGACGAGCGAGTAGGGGAGGCGGCACGCCTGGGCGCATTGGCCGCGATTCGCGCTGCGACCACCCCAGGCCTCGGACGAGAGGCATTGCCCGGACCACGCGACGCAGAGCGCGCCGTGGACGAAGACCTCGAGCGGGAGGGAGGTGCCGGCCGCGTAGTCCGCGATCTCGCCGACGGAGAGCTCGCGCGGGACCACCACGCGCGTGATGCCGAGGTCCTTGAGCAGCTCGGCGGCGAGCGGGCTCGAGGCGGTCATCTGCGTCGAGGCGTGGGTCTCGAGGCCGGCCGCACGGGCGAGCAGGCAGACCGCGGGATCCTGGACGATGATCGCATCCACGCCGGCGGCGGCCACGCGCCGGATCATCGCCTCCACGATCGGTAGCTCGGGCTCGAACACGAGCGTGTTCATCGTGACGTAGGCCTTGGCCCCGGCGCGATGGATCCACGCGACGACGTCGGCGAGCTCGTCCAGCGGGAAGTTGGTGGCGCGGGCGCGCGCGTTGAAGCCTTCGTCGAGGCCGAAGTAGATGGCATCCGCCCCCGCAGCGAGCGCGGCGGACATCGCATCGCGATCGCCGGCCGGGGCAAGGACTTCGGGACGGCGCTGCATGAGAGGCCGGCGGGGCCGAAGGTCGACGACCTATCCGGGCACCGTTCCATAACACGCTAATTCAGGAAAGCTCCATAGATCACGGATGATTCCGTCACACGCCACTCTTGCGCGGAGGGGGGGAGCCCCCGTATATCGCCCGCCGAGGACCTGCCTATATGACGTCTTTGATTCCCTGGCTCTCGACTGGCGGCGCAGAAGCCGCGGCCGGCGTTGCCGTACGCCCCCACAGCGAAGCTCAGCTGACTCTCCCTAACTTCCGGGACGTTACGTTCCTGGGCGTGTCCGGCTGGTCGATCCTCGCGATCGGCCTCGCCGTCAGCGCCATCGGCCTGCTGTTCGGCCTGATGAAGTACCAGAAGCTCAAGAACCTCCCGGTTCACAAGTCGATGCTCGAGATCAGCGAGCTGATCTACGCGACGTGCAAGACGTACCTGGCGACCCAGGCGCGCTTCATCGCGCTGCTCTGGCTCCCCATCGCGACGATCATCATCGTGTACTTCGCGGCGCTCGAGAAGGTGCCGCTCCCGAAGGTGCTCGCGATCGCGCTGTTCAGCGTCATCGGCATCCTCGGTAGCTCGCTCGTCGCGTTCTTCGGCATTCGCGTGAACAACTTCGCGAACAGCCGCGCGGCGTTCGCGTCGCTCCGCGGCAAGCCGTACCACGTGATGGCGATCCCGCTCGAGGCCGGCATGAGCATCGGCACGGTGCTCATCTCCGTCGAGCTCTTCCTGATGCTCAGCATCATGCTGTTCCTCCCCGCGCACTACGCGGGTCCGTGCTTCATCGGCTTCGCCGTCGGCGAGTCCCTCGGCGCCGCCGCCCTCCGCATCGCGGGCGGCATCTTCACGAAGATCGCCGACATCGGTTCTGACCTCATGAAGATCGTCTTCAACATCAAGGAAGACGATGCGCGTAACCCCGGCGTGATCGCCGACTGCACCGGTGACAACGCCGGTGACTCCGTCGGTCCCACGGCCGATGGCTTCGAGACCTACGGCGTGACCGGCGTCGCCCTCATCACGTTCCTTCTCGTCGCGCTCCCCAACGTCGGCAGCCACCTCGCAGGCGTCCAGGGCTCCGACCCGTTCCCGATGTGGGCCGCCAACGGCAAGCTGCAGGACCCGGGCGAGTTCGCCATGACGGTCCTCCTCGTCTGGCTCTTCGCGCAGCGCATCGTCATGGTCCTCGCGTCGGTCGGCAGCTACCTCATCAACGAGGCCCTCACGAAGGCGAAGTACCTGAGCGCGGACAAGATGGACTTCGAGCACCCGCTCACCGTCCTCGTGTGGCTCACGTCGCTCGTCTCGGTGGCCCTCACGTTTGTCGTCTCGTACCTCCTCATCGGCACCGGTGAGTCGGCCCTGCCGGATGGCCTCTGGTGGAAGCTCTCGGTCATCATCTCGTGCGGCACGCTCGCCGGCGCGATCATCCCCGAGCTCGTCAAGGTCTTCACGTCGGTGAACTCGGGCCACGTGCGCGAGGTGGTCACGGCGTCGAAGGAGGGCGGTCCCTCGCTCAACATCCTCGCCGGCCTCACCGCCGGTAACTTCTCGGGCTACTGGATGGGTCTCATCATCGCGGCGCTCATGGGCATCGCGTACTACGTGTCGACGCTGCCGGGCATGACCCAGCTCATCATGGACACCAACGCCGCGTCCGGCATCGGCATGAGCGCCTTCGCGTGCCAGGCCGCCTCGACGGTCTTCGCGTTCGGCCTCGTGGCGTTCGGCTTCCTCGGCATGGGCCCGGTCACCATCGCCGTCGACTCGTACGGCCCGGTCACGGACAACGCCCAGTCGGTCTACGAGCTCTCGCTCATCGAGAACGTCGAGAACATCGAGGAAGAGATCGAGAAGGACTTCAAGTTCAAGCCGAACTTCGAGAAGGCCAAGATGTTCCTCGAGGAGAACGACGGCGCGGGTAACACCTTCAAGGCCACCGCGAAGCCGGTGCTCATCGGCACCGCCGTCGTCGGCGCGACCACGATGATCTTCGCGATCGTCATGCTCCTCACGGACGGCCTCAAGCCGGCGCTCGTCTCCAACCTCTCGATGATCCACCCGCCGTTCCTCCTCGGTCTCATCGTCGGTGGCGCCATCATCTACTGGTTCACCGGCGCGTCCACGCAGGCGGTGTCCACGGGCGCCTACCGCGCGGTCGAGTACATCAAGGCGAACATCAAGCTCGACAACACCCCCGGCGCGAAGGCGTCGACGAAGGACTCGAACAAGGTCGTCGAGATCTGCACGCAGTACGCCCAGAAGGGCATGGTGAACATCTTCCTCGTCGTCTTCTTCTCGACGCTGTCGTTCGCCTGCATCGATCCCTTCTTCTTCATCGGTTACCTGATCTCCACGGCCCTGTTCGGCCTCTACCAGGCCATCTTCATGGCGAACGCCGGTGGCGCCTGGGACAACGCGAAGAAGATCGTCGAGACCGAGCTCCGCGCGAAGGGCACGGACCTTCACGCGGCCTGCGTCGTTGGCGACACCGTCGGCGACCCGTTCAAGGACACGTCGTCGGTCGCGCTGAACCCGGTGATCAAGTTCACCACGCTGTTCGGTGTCCTCGCGGTCGGCCTCGCGGTGCAGCTCGACAAGTCGAACTACTCCACGGTGAAGTACGCGATCGCGGCCATCAGCCTCGTCGTCTCGCTCTTCTTCGCCTGGCGCTCGTTCTACGGCATGCGCATCGGTGACGGCTCGGCCCCGACGGCGTCCACCGACAAGCCGGCCACGGCCGAGGAGTAGGCACCGTGATCAGAGCACCGCGGGGCGGCGAGCTGACTTGTAAGGGTTGGCAGCAGGAAGCCGCCCTCCGGATGCTCATGAACAATCTCGATCCCGACGTCGCCGAGCGACCGGAGGATCTGGTGGTCTACGGCGGGACGGGCAAAGCGGCCCGGAGCTGGGAAGACTACGAAGTGATCGTCCGCGAGCTTCGGCGGCTCGAGAACGATCAGACCCTGCTCGTGCAGTCGGGGCGCGCCGTCGGTGTGTTCCGCACGCACGAGGAGGCGCCGCGCGTCCTCATCGCGAACTCGAACCTCGTGGGCAAGTGGGCCACGTGGGAGCATTTCCGCGACCTCGAGCAGCGCGGCCTCATGATGTACGGCCAGATGACGGCCGGCTCGTGGATCTACATCGGGTCCCAGGGCATCGTGCAGGGCACGTTCGAGACCTTCGCCGCCGCCGGCAAGCAGCACTGGGGCACGGACCTCGCCGGTCGTGTCGTCCTGTCCGGTGGCCTTGGCGGTATGGGCGGGGCCCAGCCCCTCGCGGCCACGATGGCGGGCGCCGTCTACCTCGGCGTCGAGATCGATCCGACCCGCATCGAGAAGCGGCTCGCCACGCGCTACCTCGACGAGGTGGCGCCGAACCTCGATGCGGCCCTCGCGCGCGTCGCGGAGTGCAAGCAGCAGAGGCTCGCGCGCTCGATCGCGGTCGTCGGCAATGCGGCCGACGTCTACACCGAGCTGGTGGCGCGCGGCTTTGTCGCCGACCTCGTCACCGATCAGACGAGCGCGCACGATCCGCTCGTCGGCTACATCCCGCAGGGGCTCGACCTCGCCCAGGCGGCCGAGCTGCGCCAGCGGGATCCGGTGGAGTACGTGCGCCGGTCTCGCGCCTCGATGGCCGTCCAGGTGCAGGCCATGGTCGCCATGGGCAAGGCCGGCTCGCACGTCTTCGACTACGGCAACAACCTGCGCGCGCAGGCGGAGCTCGGGGGCCTCGCCCACGACAGCGCCTTCTCGTACCCAGGCTTCGTCCCTGCGTACGTCCGCCCCCTGTTCTGCGAGGGCAAGGGCCCGTTCCGGTGGGCCGCCCTCTCCGGAGACCCGGAGGACATCCGCGTCACCGATGAAGCCGTCCTCGATGAGATCAAGGACGACCCGATGCTTCACCGCTGGATGAAGCTGGCGCGGGAGAAGATCGCGTTCCAGGGGCTGCCGGCCCGCATCTGCTGGCTCGGCTACGGCCAACGTCACCGCGTCGGCCTCCGGTTCAACGAGCTCGTCCGGACCGGTAAGGTGAAGGCCCCGATCGTGATCGGACGCGATCACCTCGACTGCGGCTCGGTGGCCTCGCCGAACCGCGAGACCGAGGCGATGAAGGACGGGACCGACGCGGTGGCCGACTGGGCGATCCTGAACGCCCTCGTGAACACGGCCGCGGGCGCGACCTGGGTGTCGTTCCATCACGGCGGTGGCGTTGGCATCGGCTACTCGTTGCACGCCGGCATGGTCGTCGTCGCGGACGGCACCGAGCGCGCGGCGAAGTGCCTCGAGCGCGTGCTCACGTGTGACCCGGGCATGGGCGTCATTCGCCACGCCGACGCGGGCTACGACGAGGCGATCCAGGCCGCGGACCAGCGCGGCGTTGTCATCCCGCGCCGCCGCTGAGTCGCTTCGCGAGACCCCGCTACGGAGGGTAGCGGTGGCGGCCGGCGTGGCTTACAACCGGGCGATGACCACGCCGACGTCGCTGTTGCTGTCCATCGCGCTGCTCTCCGCCGCCGGCTGCAACCAGGAGCGCACCGGCACGGGCGACGCGGTCGCGGCGATGGCTCGCTTCAAGGACAAGATGTGCGCGTGCAAGGACCCGGCGTGCGCGAAGTCCGTGTCCGCCGAGATGGTCGCGTGGGGCACGGAGCAGGCCAAGGCGGCCGGCGCCAAGGTGCCAACGCCCACCGAGGCCGACGCCAAGGCGCTCGGCGACCTCGGCAAGGCCCTCGGTGAGTGCGCCACGGCGATCGAGAAGGCGGCCAAGGCGGCCGAGCAGACCGCCGAGAAGCAGTAGCTCCCGTGGTGGATCGCCGGGGCAAGCTCGCGGAGGAACCGTTCGACGTGCAAGCGACCCGCGCCAGCGTCCTCGTGCGCTTCCGCGGTCGGCTCGTGCGGACGCTCGTCGGCAAGGATGCGGACGAGGTGCGCGCCGCGATCGCCGGCGGTGATGTCGCGGCCGTGCAACTACTGGTGGCGCGCAAGACCGGCAACTTCAAGCGCGGGAACGAGCGATGACCGACCTCGTGATCCGCAACGCGCGCGTGATGACGTGCGACCCGAAGCGTGACGGCCTCGGGGTGATCGAGGAGGCGGTGATCGCGATCGCGGATGGCCGCATCGCGTGGGTGGGCCCCGAGGCGACGTATGCGGCGGGCCGCTCGAGCGCCGTGATCGATGCGGGCGGGCAGCTCGTGACGCCGGGCCTCGTCGACTGTCACACGCATGCGATCTTCGCGGGCCAGCGAGCGAACGAGTTCGCCATGCGCGCGGCCGGAGCGGGGTACCTCGAGATCGCAGCGGCGGGCGGCGGCATCAACGCCACGCTGGGGCCCACGCGCGCCGCGAGCGATGCAGACCTCATCGCGCTCCTCGAGGGGCGGCTCGCCACGCTCCTGGCGGGCGGCACCACCACGCTCGAGATCAAGAGCGGCTACGACCTGACCGTCGCCGGCGAGTTGCGCCTCCTGCGGTGTGTGGCCGAGGCGGCCCGGCGGCCGGGGGCGCCCCGCATCGTGCCGACCTTGCTCGCCCACCTCGTGCCGCCGGAGCGAAAGGCGGACCGCGACACCTTCGTGCGCGAGCTCGTCCTGGACCTGGTGCCGGCGGTGGCGCGTGAGGGCCTCGCGACCAGCGTCGACGTCTACTGCGACGAAGGCGCGTTCACGCTCGCGGAGACCACGGCCATCCTGACGGCGGCGAAGGCGGCCGGTCTCGCGGTGCGGGGGCACGTCGGCCAGTTCGCGGATCTCGGTGCGGCTTCCTTGCTCGCCGACCTCGGCGCGCTCTCGGGGGACCACCTCGAGCAGATCGACGACGCGGGCATCGCCGCGCTCGCGCGGGCCGGCATCGTCGCGGTGATGCTCCCTGGCGCCTGCGTGCAGCTGCGCTTGCCGGTGCCGCCGATCGCGAAGCTGCGCGCCGCCGGGGTGCCGATGGCCATCGCGAGCGACCTCAACCCCGGGTCCTCGTACTGCGAGGCGCTCCCGATCCAGCTCTGGCTCGCGACGACGCACTACGCGATGACGGTTGATGAAGCGTGGCTCGGCGTCACGCGCCACGCCGCCCGAGCGCTGGGGCTGTCCGCGACGGGCGTCGGCACGATCGCGGTGGGGGGACCCGCCGATCTGGTGCTCTGGTCGTGCCGGGAGCCCGCCGAGGTGCCGTATCGCTACGCCGCGAACCTCGTCGAGCGCGTGATCGTCGCGGGCGTACCTCGCTCCTGACTCACGCGATCCGTGAAAGTGTTCGCCATCTCGGGCAGCCGCCTGCACGACTGGCCGGATCGCAGGCACCTGGTAACGTCGCTACATGGCGATGAAAGAGCGGAATGCGGTTTCGTTCTCGGGGTGGTTGGCGTTGCTCGTGGGCCTCGGCGCCCTCGCAGCCGGCGTGTACTTCTTCGCGACCGCGAAGCACGGCAACACGGTGCGGCCCTCCGAGATTGGCCTCGGCGCCGGCGTCTTCCTCGGTGGCATCATCTTGCTCTCCGGCTGCGCCGTCATCGGCCCCAACGAAGCGCGGGTCTTGACCTTCTTCGGCAAGTACACGGGCTCCGTGAAGGAGTCCGGCCTGCGCTGGATGAATCCGTTCACGGCGAAGACGAAGGTCTCGCTGCGCGCGCGCAACTTCGAGACGGCGAAGATCAAGGTCAACGACCTCGACGGCAACCCGATCGAGATCGGCGCGGTGATCACGTGGAAGGTGACGGAGACCGCGCAAGCCGTCTTCGACGTGGAGAGCTTCGGCAGCTTCGTGGCGGTGCAGGCCGAGAGCGCGATGCGCACGCTCGCCATGCATCACCCCTACGACACGCATGACGACGACAAGGTCTCCCTCCGCGGCCACTCCGACAAGGTCGCTGAGCTCCTCGCCATCGAGGTGAACGAGCGCATCTCCGCTGCCGGCTGCAAGGTCGTCGACGCGCGCATCGCCCACCTCGCGTACGCCCCGGAGATCGCGCAGGCGATGCTCCAGCGTCAGCAGGCGGGCGCGATCATCGCCGCCCGGCAACGCATCGTCGAGGGGGCGGTCTCCATGGTCGAGATGGCCCTCGACCAGCTCAGCAAGCGCGGCATCGTCGAGCTCGACCCCGAACGCAAGGCATCGATGGTCTCGAACCTGCTCGTGGTGCTCTGCGGCGAGCGATCCACGCAACCGGTCATCAACACCGGCAGCCTGCACTGAATGCCGCGCAAGCCAGTGACGGTCTACCTCGATGCGGCGGTCATCGCCGACCTCGAGCGCTGGGCCGCTGACGAGCTGCGCAGCCTCGACACGCAAGTCGAGCTGGCGCTCCGCGATGCCCTCGCCCGCGCGGGCCGGGCTCGCGGCGGCGCGACGAAGAAGCATCCGTATCGCTGACGGTCCGTTCGTGCCCAGATGGATCACCGCCAAGGCCCGGAGGACGCCAAGGGATCGAACGCGCTGCGCGCGGCACGGTGGTTCACGCGGTCGGACAGTGGTTCCGCGCGTGCTCCAGAGGGTTGGACGCCAAGCCGCCCCAGACGCCAAGGGATCGATCGCGCTGCGCGCGGCACGGTGGTTCGGCACACGGTCGGACAGTGGTTCCGCGCGTGCTCCAGATGGATCACCGCCAAGGCACGGAGGACGCCAAGGGATCGAACGCGCTGCGCGCGGCACGGTGGTTCACGCGGTCGGACAGTGGTTCCG
>JALHPV010000287.1 GCA_022842285.1 Kofleriaceae bacterium | reverse complement strand
GTAGACGTCATGCGGCGGATCAGCGACGAGGTGTCGGGGCTCCCTGGATCGACGATGATCGTGAAGGGGGTGCCGTTCTCCATGTACGTGAGGTTCGACGTGACACCGACGGTGCTGCCGTAGATGACGGTGTCCTCGAGCGTTTCGAGATTGCCCGTCGTCAGGCGCAGCTGGATCTGCGTGTGGCCGAAGTTGCTGCTCGTCGGGTTGTGGCAGTGGCCGCAGTTCGCGTGCATGTAGCCGAGCGCCTGCTTATCGACGTCGGTGCCGGGGAGCGGGTAATGCGGCGTCGTCGCTCCGGGCGGCGGCACGGAGAGCAGGTTTTCGGCGACCAGCTGGTCCAGGTCGAGCCCCGTCCCGGGCGCATCGAAGTCCATCTGGATCGCGCCGATGCCCAGCACGCGCGTCGGGTGCAGCGCGTCGTGACACTCGCGGCAGTTCGCGCGCGTCGGGACGTCGTGCATCGTACCGTTGGCGTCGGTCACACCGTCCCGCGTCTCGACGGCCATGTCCTGCGTGGAGTTCCAGACGTAGGTCGTGAAGAACCACGCACTGGAGAGCTCGTCGTCAGCCTGGATCTTCTCCATGTAGCGCGTCTCGACGCGCACGCCGTCGCGGGTGAACTCCTTCCAGAGCTTCGTGCCGAGCGGGAACTTCCAGAAGTCGGCGTCGGACGTGTCGATGGTCGTGCCGGGCGGGAGCATGATCCAGCGGCGCTTCGTGGCCGTGTCGGACCACAGCGGGAAGCGCGGCGTGTACTCGCGCGCGTTCGGGTTGATCATGATGCACGCGTCGTCGTCGCAGAGGCCCGTGCCCTGCAAGGTCGCGCGTGGATTCGCATCGGGGCCGGGCGCATCGCTGGCTGCATCGATCGTCATGCCGTCGCCGGCGGCGTCGATGCCCGGGGTGTCGTCCGTGTCAGAGCCGTCGCTGCCGCTGTCGTCGCCGCACGCGATCAGCGCCAGAGAAACGAGGAGGGCGGTCCGCATGACGCCATCGTACACAGTTTGGCTAGGCGTCGGATGCGGGCTCGGTCACGGCCCGCATGGGCAGCGTCATCCGGCGCGTGAACGCGGTGTCGAGGGCCTTCGTGACCGCCGTCTTCGCGTCCTCGAGGGAGCCCTTCCAGTGGCACCCGCCGGCGCCCGGATGCCCGCCGCCGCCGAGCGCCATGCAGACGCGGCCGACGTCGACGGTCTGGCTGCGCGAGCGCATCGAGACGCGGACGCCGCCGCCCTTTGCGGCCGTCAGCAGCACGCCGACCCAGACGCCTTCGACGTTGCGCGCCCAGTTCACCATGCCCTCGATGTCGTCCCAGGTCGCACGTGCGCCCTCGACCATCTCCGTCGTCACCGACAGGATGCCGGCCTTTCCGGCGCAGCAGATCTCGAGCGTGGAGAGGACCGAGCCGAGGAGCCGCAGCTTGCCCGGACTCGGGCGCTCCTCGAGCGAGGCCGCGATCGTCGACGGCACGGCGCCGTGGCGAATCAGGTCCGCGCCGCAGGAGAGCACCTCCGCATTGGTGTTCGCGTGGCGGAAGCCCCCGGTATCGCTGATGAGCGACACGTAGAGCGGCACCGTCGCCTCGGCGGTGAGCGGCCAGCGCTCGTGCTTCGCGATGCGCCACACCAGCACGCCGACGGCCGCGGCGGCCGGGTCCCACACGGCGATGTCACCGAACGGCTTGCCGCTCGCGTGATGGTCGAGCGTGATGAGCGTGCCGCACATCTCCGGCGGCGGCAGCGTGTCGCCCATGAGCGATGCATCCGCGCAGTCGACGACGATCGTGCAGTCGAAGCGCTCGTCGAACGAGATCTCGGACACCGTCGTGTTCGCGAGGGGCATCCACTTGTAGCGGCGCGCGATCGGATCGACGGAGTAGATGACCGCTTCCTTGCCGAGGGCCCGCAGGATGGACGCCAGCCCGCACATCGAGCCGGTGCCATCCCCGTCGGGACGGCGGTGACTCGTGAGCAGCACGCGCTGCGCGTCCCGCAGGACGTCGCAGGCTCTCTCCAGCGCGCGGTCGACGTCGTCGTTCGCCGCCGTCACGCTCACGGAACGGCACCGCCTTTGGGCGGCGCCGCCTCCGGGCCTTCGCCCGGCGTGGAAGACGTCGCCTCGGGCTCGTCGGGGGCTTGCCCCGGCACGCGCCCCACAGCCTTCGCCTTCTCCTCGTCCTCCCGCAGGATCTGGGCGAGCTTGTCGGAGACGTCGACGCGGGGGTCGTGGAGGAAGCGCAGCTCGGGGGCGCGCTGGAGCTGGAGCTCGCGCCCGACCGGACCGCGCAGGAAGCCGGCCGCCTTCGTGAGGCCCGCGATCACGCCGTCGATGGTCGCGTCGTCTCCGACGACGGACACGTAGACCTTCGCCACGGATAGGTCGACGTTCGTCTCGACCTTCGAGACCGTGAGCAGCGTGGCCTCTCGGACCCGTGGGTCACGCACTTCCGTGGTGATCAGGTCCTGAAGAACATCACGCAGCGCGTGCTCCACGCGGTGTTTCCGCTGGCTCATTCGCCCACCATACCCCGCTTTGTCCCCCGAGGCCGGGACTACAGCTTGGCGGCTTCTTCGACGACCTCGTAGGCCTCGATGATGTCGCCAATCTTCACGTCGTTGTAGCCGGCAATCATGATGCCGCACTCGAAGCCGTTGCCGACCTCGGCGACGTCATCCTTGAAGCGACGCAGGCTGCCGACCTTGCCCTCGTAGACCTGGACCGCGTCCCGGATGAGGCGCAGGTGCGCTTTGCGGGTGATCTTGCCCTGCTGGATCATGCAGCCAGCCACGACACCGATCTTCGGCACGGCGAAGGTCTCGCGGACCTCGGCGTGACCGAGCGGCACTTCACGCTTGATCGGAGCGAGCAGGCCGGCCATCGCCGCCTTCACCTCGTCGAGCATGTCGTAGATGATGTCGTACAGCCGGATCTCCACCTCTTCCTGCTCGGCGAGCTTCGCGCTCTTGCCGGCGGGACGAACGTGGAAGCCGATGATGATCGCGCCACCCGCCTTCGCGAGGTTGACGTCGCTCTCGGTGATGCCACCGACGCCGGCCTGGATCACGACCACGCGCACCTTCTCGGTGGACTGCTTGAGCAGCGAGGCCTTGATCGCTTCGGCCGAGCCCTGAACGTCCGCCTTGAGGACGATCTTCAGCTCCTTGATGGCATCGGCGGAGTTCCGCTCCATCATGCCTTCGAGCGAGATGCGAGTGCTCGACGCCAGCTCCCGCTTGCGGTGAGCCTGGCGGCGGTACTCGACGACGGTCTTCGCGACCTTGTCGTCCTCGGCCACGTTCACCTGATCGCCAGCCTCGGGCACGCCATCGAGACCCAGGACCTCGACGGGCGTGGACGGACCGGCTTCGTCGACCGAGTTGCCACGGTCGTCGAGCATCGCGCGGACCTTGCCGTAGGTACGGCCGGCCACGACGATGTCGCCGACGCGCAGCGTACCTTCCTGCACGAGGACCGTCGCCGACGGACCGCGGTTGCGGTCGAGACGCGCCTCGATGACGAGACCCGCTGCCGGCTTGCTCGGCGATGCGCGGAGCTCGAGCACCTCGGCCGTGACCGCGATGCCTTCGAGCAGCTTGTCGATGTTCTCGTGGCGGAGGGCCGACACGTTCACGTACATCGTCTCGCCACCCCACTCCTCGGGGATGAGGCCGTGGTCGGCGAGCTGCTGGCGGATGCGATCGGGCTGCGCGTCTGCGAGATCGATCTTGTTGACCGCGACGATGATCGAGACCTTCGCGTCCTTCGCGTGCGCGAGGGCTTCGAGGGTCTGCGGCATCACGCCGTCATTGGCCGCGACGACGAGGACGACGATATCCGTCGCCTGCGCACCGCGGGCACGCATCTCGGTGAACGCCTCGTGACCCGGCGTGTCGAGGAACACGATGTCGCCGTGACCGGGCGCCGCGACCTTGTAGGCCGCGACGTGCTGGGTGATGCCACCGGACTCACCGGCCGCGACCCGCGCCTTGCGGATCGAGTCGAGGAGCGACGTCTTGCCGTGGTCGACGTGACCCATGACGGTCACGACCGGCGCACGCACGACGAGCTCGGCATCCTCGGTGCTCTTCTGCGTGAAGATGTCGTCTTCCTTGAAGGCGACGTTCTGCACCTCGTACTGGAACTCGTTCGCGAGGAGCTGAGCGGTATCGAAGTCGATCGACGCGTTGATGTTCACGCCGGTCATACCCATGCCCCAGAGCTTCTTCAGCACCTCGGGCGCCTTCACGCCCATGCCGCGGGCCAGATCACTCACGGTGATCGAGTCCTCGATCCGGATGACGCGCTTGTGATCGGCGGGCGTCGTGAGCGTGGTCTGCTTGCCCTTCTTGCCGAGGGGCAGCTTCTTGCGACCGAAATCGTTGCCCATGCCCGGGCGGCCACCCGGACCACGCGGACCACCGCGCTGCTGCTGCTGCGCGAAGCGACCACGGATCGGGTTCGCCGGAGCGGGCCCCGGTGCCGGACGGCCCCCCATCGGACCACGCTCGGTGATCTTGATGCGCGGCGGCAGCGCGATGATCGAGCCGACGGCCGGACGCGACGGGTCGCGCGCGGGCGCGGCCGGAGCGGCCTGCTGCTGGTCCTCGGACCGCGCCGCTTCCGTGCGCGCCGCTTCCGTGCGGAACGCATCCGTGTGCGACATCGGACGAGCCGGCTCGGGCCGGTCCGCCGTGCGGGCGCGGGCGCGCTCGAGATCCATCTCGAACTGCGTGCGCGCGCTGCGGGGGTTGTGCCCCGTCATGTCGACCTCGACCGACCGCGTGGACGGCGGCGGCGTGGTCTCGGCGGGACGCCCCGTCTGGGCCGACCGCGGCGGGAGCGGCGTGGACGGTGGCGGCTCGCGTTCGATCACGCGCTCCGACGTACGATCCATGACGCGCGTACCCCGCTCGGTGTCACCCGGGCGAGCGACGACCTGCGGACCCGCGACGATGACGCGACCGCGCGGACGCTCACCCGTCGGCTGCTCGACGGTGTCGGCGACCTTCGTGGGGGGCGTGCTCGGCGAGGGAGGTGTGGGCGGCGCGACGACGGCGGGCTTGGCCGCGACGGGCGCAGGCTTCGGCGCCTCGACGACCGGGGCCGGCTTGGGCGCCTCGGCGACGACCGGCTTGACCTCGACGGGGGCCGGCTTCGGAGCCTCGACGGGCGGGGCCGCGACGACGGGGGCCGGCTTCGGCGTTTCCACGACGGGGACCGCCGGAGTCCGTGCCGGAGTATCGACCACCGGCGCTGGCTTTGCCTCGACGGGCGCAGTCGGCGTCCGAGGCGGAGCCTCCACGACCGGCGGCGGCGGCGGAGCGGCCACGACGGGGGCCGGCTTCGGAGCCTCGGCCATTGGCGGAGCCACCGGCTTCGTCTCGATCGACGAGTCCTCGGTGCCAACCGCACGACGACGCACGACCGGAGCCGGCGCGGGCGCGGGCGCCGCGGCCGGCGGCGGCGCGACCGGTTTGGACTCGACGGACACGTCCGCCTCTCCCTTGTCGGCGGCAGAACGTCGACGGAGAACCGCAGCTCCTGACGTCGAGGCCTTGGTCGTCTGGGCAGGAGCAGCAACCGACTGCTTCTCCTTCTCGAGCGACCGCTTGATGCGCACGACGTCGTTCGGATCGAGCGACGACATGTGGTTGTTCACCTCGAGTCCGAGTGCTCGGATCTTGGCGATGAGGTCCTTATTCGGAATCCCGACCTCTTTTGCAATCTCATACACGCGCGTCATCGATGCTCCGAGGGGGAGTTTCTACAGCGTTCGCCCCAGCGACGCCAGCCCTCAGATCGCTAGCGATCTGGGTAGCCTGTCCAGTACTTACCCCCTTGCGGAGGCCTCGCGACAACCCATGTGGGGTGACGCATTTCGAGACCGGGTGCACGTAGGCGCCGCGGCCCGGGAGACGTCGCTCCCGGTCCAGGACGGCCCCCGCCGCGGTCATGGCGACGCGGACCAGGTCGCGCTGTGGCGCAACCTGGCGGCATCCCGTGCACGTTCGCATCGGATGGCTCACCACCTCGCACCGCCCTTCGGCGGCGCTTCGGCCCGCGGGTAAACCGCGAGCCTCAGGAGGAGACCTCGCTGAGCCAGCTGATGGCGCGCTGACGGAGGCGGGCCAGATCGCCCATGTCGATGCCCGTGGTGGTCGCGATGGATTCGATCGGGGTCTTGATGAGGTCCTCCGGTGAGTGGATGTTGGCGGTAGCAAGGACGTTCAGGACCTCCTCGTCCACCCCATCCAGCTCCATGAGCTGCTGGCCGCCCGAGAGCGACTGCCGACGCTCGGTCTCGCGCTTGGCGTCATCGCGGCGGCGACCGCCCTCGCGCATGTACTGCTGCGCGGACTCGATGACCTTGCGCGCACCCTCCGGGCCGCCGATGCCCGGCAGACCCGCGATCTCTTCGATGTGGGCGCGGCCGAGCTCGCCGACCGAGCGCCAGCCGAGCTTGAACAGGTTGTCGGCGATCTGCTGGTCGAAGCCGGCGGAGTCGATCGCAGCGGCGATCTGCTCCTTCGCGCGGCGCTCGAGCTCGTAGATCTTCGACTCGCTGTGGATGTCGATGCGCCAGCCCGTGAGCTGCGACGCGAGGCGCACGTTCTGGCCCTTCTTGCCGATGGCGAGGGAGAGCTTGTCGTCGGGGACGATCAGCTCCATGCGGTGCCCCTCGGCGTCGATGATGACGCGCTTCACCTCGGCAGGCGCGATGGCGTTGCAGACGAAGCGCGCCGGGTCGTCATCGTACGGGACGATGTCGATCTTCTCGCCCCGGAGCTCCTGAACGACGGCCTGCACGCGGCTGCCCTTCATGCCTACGCAAGCACCCACCGGATCCACGTCGCGGTCGCGTGACGAAACCGCGATCTTGGCGCGGGCGCCGGGCTCGCGGGCCGACGACTCGATGCGGACGATCTTCTCGAAGATCTCGGGGACCTCCTGCTCGAACAGCTTCTCGAGGAGGCCCTTGTGCGTGCGGGACAGGATGACCTGCGGGCCGCGCGCGTTGCGGTCGATGTCGAGGCAGAACGCCTTGATGGTGTCGCCGACGCGGTAGCTCTCGCGGGGCACCTGCTCGCGCATCGGGAGCACGGCCTCGGCCTTGCCGATGTCGACGACGAGCGCGCCGCGCTCGAAGCGGCGGACGATACCGGGGATGATCTCGCCCTTGCGGTCCTTGAACTCGTTGTAGACGTTGTCGCGCTCGGCTTCGCGGACGCGCTGGTAGATGACCTGCTTGGCGGTCTGCGCGGCGATGCGGCCGAACTTCTTGCTCGCGTTCTTGAGGTCGATCAGGTCGCCGAACTTCTCGTCCTGCTCGCGGGCGCGATCGTCGTCTTCGCCCCGGTAGAAGACCTGGAAGAGGAGCTCGTCGCCCAGCTCGGCCTCGAGGCCGGCCTTGCTCGCCTGCGAGACCGTGATCTCGCGGCCCTCGATCGCGTCATCTTCCTCGACGACGTTGACGATCAGGAAGAGGTCCACGGAGCCCGTCTCCGGGTTGTACTTGGCTTCCATCTCGCGGTTGAGGCCGAAGGTGCGCTTGGCGGCAGTCAGGATTGCCTGCTCCAGCGCGTTCACGAGCACCGTCTTGTCGATGTTCTTGTCTCGACCGACCTGCTCCAAAACCATGTCTAGCTTTGCTTCCATGACCCTTCGTTCCTTATTTAGTTTTCCTGTCGCAGCTTCTTGGAAGAGACCTTGGCGCCGGGCTTGTGGGGCTTCGGCTGCTTGGCGCCGACGCCGCTCTTGCCGGCCATGACCGCGTCCCAGTCGGGGACGAGCTTGGCGGAGTCGATGTCATCGATCGGGAGCTCGTAGCGCTGGCCGTCGACGGACATCGCGACCTTGTCCTCGACGACGCCGAGGAGCTGGCCCTTGAAGTTCTTGCGCTCGCCCGACGGGGTCTGGATCCCGACGGCCATGGTGACCTTGGCCTCGGAGCCCCGGTAGTACGCGAAGTGCTTGGCGGTCCGCAGCGGCCGGTCGATGCCTGGCGAGCTGACCTCGAGGTTGTAGGCCTGCGGGATCGGATCATCGACGTCGAGGACGGCGGACAGCTCGCGGCTGACCTCCTCGCAATCCGACAGGTCCACGCGGTCCGGCGGGACCTCCGAGGGATCCACGGACTCGTCGATGGGCAGGTCCACGCACACACGCAGGGTCCAGCCGCCCTGCTCCAGCAGGAACTTCACGTCGACGAGCTCGTAGCCCGCCGCCTCGAGGACGGGCTCGATGATCGAGATGAGTTTTTGGGTCTGGGGATTCCGAGACATAAAAAAAGGTGGCCGGGTGGCCACCTCACCGCTGCGCGATAAAGCTGGCGGTCGGATACCAAAGGTTGGACCGCGCGGCAAGCTCTGAGTGGGCTATAGGGGTACCCATGAGCTGGCAGCTACGCGTGGGGGCCGTACAGATGTGCTCCGGGGACGATCTCGACGCGAACCTGATGGCCGTCGCCGGGGCGGTGAAGGCGGCCACCGCCGACGGGGCCAAGCTGGTGGTCTTGCCCGAGAACTTCTCGTTCCTGGGGACCCGCGAGCAGGACAAGCTCGCCGTCGCCGAGGACATCGCCCACGGCGCACGGGGCCGGATCCTCCAGACCCTCCGGGAGCTCGCGGAGCAGCACGCCACGTGGATCGTGGGAGGTGGAACTCCGGAGATCGTGCCCGGCGACTCCCGCCGCACGTTCAACACGGCGGTGGTCGTCGGTCCGACCGGCGAGCTGGTCGCGCGGTACCGGAAGGTGCACCTGTTCGACGTGGACATCCCCGGCGGCGCCGTCCTGCGCGAGAGCGATGCCACGGCGCCTGGCGTCGAGCCGGTCGTCGTCGAGATCGAGGGCGCGAAGGTCGGCCTGTCGATCTGCTACGACCTGCGCTTCCCCGAGCTCTACCGCCGGCTGGTGAAGGATCGCGGCGCCGAGGTGCTCCTCGTCCCGTCCGCGTTCACCGCTCACACCGGCGCCGCGCACTGGCACCTGCTACTCCGCGCGCGCGCCGTCGAGAACCAGGCATGGGTGGTGGCCGCGGCGCAGGGTGGTCGGCACAACGAGAAGCGCGAGAGTTACGGCCACACGTTGATGGTCGATCCGTGGGGCACGGTGGTCGCGGAGCGCGCCGAGGGCCTGGGCGTCATCGTCCACACCCTCGATGGTGAGGCGGTCGCGACGCGCCGCCGGCAGATGCCATGTCTCGAGCACGCCGTGCTCTGGACGTAGCTTTAGGCCGGCCAGTCCGGCCTAGTCGCAGTCGCCGCAGAAGCCGGCCTCGATCGCGCTGCATATCCCGTCGCCGCACCGCGGGCCATCGCAGCCGGACTCCTGCCCTGGTGGGCAGAGCGGGTTGCACCGCTGCCAGCAGTCGGGGTCCGCGCAGCCCGCGAAGCCGTCACCGTCGAGATCCGCGGCGCGATCCTCGCACCGCTCGGCGGGCACGCCGGCGGCCGCGCGGTCCAGCCGCCACTGCGCACTCGAGCCCAACACCGCGAGCCCCCCGCGTGGGTCGCGTGCCCCGACCAGCCCCACCAGGGCCGTGGGCTCGGTGACCGCGGGCGCCG
>JALHPV010000286.1 GCA_022842285.1 Kofleriaceae bacterium | reverse complement strand
CTGGCCGAGGCGACCAAGGAAATGGCAGCCGGGCAGGAAGCGCGGCAGCAGCAATACCAGCAGAACGGTGGCCAGAACGGCCAGAATGATGGGCAGGGCGGCCAGCAGGGCGGCGGGCAGGGTGGCCAGCAAGGCGGCGGGCAGGGCCAGCCGCGCGGGGATCGTCAGGACGGCCAGGACCGGCGCGAGCGCGACAACCGCGACAACCGGGGCGACCGCGGGCGCATCCGAACCACGTCGAGCAATGACGACGCCGCCCGCGCCCGCGAGGGCGGCGACGACCCCGACTCCGGCCAGGCGCAGGGACCGCCGTGGGGCGACTCTCGTCGACGAGAGCGGCTGGGCATCGGCCTGCGGGCGTGCGGGATCAGGCGCCGTCGCCTCGGGTCGCCGGCCGCGTGACTCGACCGTGGTCGGGGCATCGGGATCGGCGCGTGGAAGTGGGGCCGGGCGAGGAGCGTTCGGATCCCGCAGCGCCACCAGCGCCGCGGCCACGGCCGCGCCGTCGGCGAACCGGTCTGCCGGCGAGAGCGCCAGACAGCGGGTGATGACCTCGACGATCCCGACGGGGAGCCCGGGTCGCCGCGTCTCGAGAGGGACGAACGCTCCGCTGAACAGACCACCCAGGATTCCGCGCATCGTCTCCGCCGCGTGCGGCAGTGCGCCCGACACCATGCGGTACATCAGCACGCCGAGGGAGAAGACGTCGGAGGCGGGGCCGATGTCGTCGTCACCCATCGCCTGTTCGGGGGACATGTACTCGACGGTGCCGACGATCTCGTCGGTGCTGGTCATGCCGCGCAGCCCCGCGATCTTGGCGATCCCGAAATCCAGCACCTTCACGAAGTCCCCCCGCGCGCTGGTCCGGACGAGAAAGACGTTCTCCGGCTTGATGTCGCGGTGGACGATCCCTTCCCGGTGAGCGGCTCCGAGGGCATCGGCGATCTGCGCCGCGATGTCGAGCGCGCGGTCGGGCTCGAGCATTCGCTGGTGATGGAGCAGGTGCCCCAGCGTCTCGCCATCGAGGAGCTCCATCACGATCAGCGCGGGGTCGGTGGCGGTCGCGCCGACATGATCGAGGAGCTGGGCGACATGCGGGTGCGAGAGGCGGGCGACGGCGGCGGCTTCGCGCTCGAACCGACGCGCCGCCGATTCATGACGCTCGCCCGCGCCGATGATCTTGATCGCCACGCGCCGGCCATGGCGGCGATCGATCGCCGCGAACACCTCACCCATGCCGCCCTTGCCGAGCGGATGCAAGAGCTCGTACCGGTCGCGCAGCACGCGCGCGGGCCCCGACTCCCCCGGCTCCATGCTGCGATCATGCCACGCTCTAGCTACCGCTTCGCTGACAAGGGTGGGCCGTTCACACTGGATCACACCAGCCACGCAGACCCACTGCCTCGCGCCCCTCGAGCAACCGGAGCACGGCCCGTCGCTACCCCCCAGGCACCTGTCGAAACGGGGCTTTCGGTCGATGCTGCTAGAGCCGTGGACGGGCTGTATCGAAACGAGGTCCTGGAAGCGAGCGCACACGGCCGCCTCCGGATCGGCGCGATCGGTGGGGTTGGCTTCGCCCTCATCACCCTCGTCTATTCCGCGCTGATGCACTCCGAGCTCGGCTTCGGCTACATGGCGGGGATCGCGGGCGCGGCCATGCTGTCGTTCGTGTTGTGGCGGGTGGGCGACCGGATTCCGCACCGGTGGGTCTCCGCCTCGGGATCGCTGATGGTCGTGTCGTGCATCGGGCTCACATCGTGGGGATACGCGCACGCCCGCACGCTCGATTTTCCCGTGTTCATGGGGCTCGTCATGTTCATGACCGGAGTCCTCCACCTCTACCGGGCGTGGTTGATCATCAACTCCATCCTGTGCCTCGTGACCTGGGGGATCGTCGGATTCGCCACAGCCGGTCGCGAGTTCGCGCCGGTCGGAGTGAGCCTGCTCACCGTCGCCGCGATCACGCTCATGGTTCAGCACATCGCGATGACCTACTTCCTCGCTACCGACCGGCTGCGACTGACGGAGCTCGAGCACGCACGCGCCGAGCAGGTGCTACGCGAACAGCTCTGGCACAACCAGAAGCTCGAGTCGATCGGCACCCTCGCCGGTGGCGTCGCACACGACATGAACAACGTGCTGGCGGCGATCGTGACGCTCTCGGAGCTCGCGAGGGAGCACCCCGACCAGCCCTGCCGCGACGATCTCGATCAGGTCCTCTCGGCGGCGAAGCGTGGCACCGAGCTCACCCGCAACCTCCTGGCGTTCTCGCGGCGGAGCACCTACCACAAGGTGAATCTCGACGTGGCTCCGCTGGTCCAGGGCGTGACGCGGCTGCTCGAGCGCACGCTCGCCAAGCGTGTCGACTTCCTGATCAGCGGTGCGACGGCGCGGGCCATCGAAGGCGACGAGGCTCACCTCTCGCAAGCCCTCGTCAACCTCTGCTTGAACGGCGTCGATGCGATGGATGGCAAGGGCACGCTCGAGATCACGATCGGCGATCGGATCGTGGATCTCGACGTCGCCACCCGCCTGGATCTCGCTCCGGGTACGTACGTGACGATCGCGGTTCGCGATCGCGGGACAGGCATCCCTCGCGACGTGATCTCCCGGATCTTCGAGCCGTTCTTCACCACCAAGGGCGCCGACAAAGGAACCGGGCTCGGCCTGGCGATGGTGTACGGCACGCTCAAGAGCCACGGCGGCGCGATCACCGCGGAGTCGGAGCTTGGAGACGGCGCCGTCTTCACGATGTACCTCCCCGCGCTCCCCGTGCGCACGGCGGTGGTCCAGTCCCCTGCTCCCGCGCTTCCCGCGAAGCCGGTCTCGGCTGACGCCGCTCGTCTGCACGTCCTCGTTGTCGACGACGAACCGCTCGTTCGCGAGGCGACGCGGCGGTGCATGGAGAGTGGCGGGTTCCGCGTCACCTGTGCGTCGGATGGCAAGGAAGCCTGCGAACGCTTCGCGCCGGGACAGTTCGCGCTCGTACTCATGGATATGGCGATGCCGGGCATGAGCGGAGCGGAGTGCTTCGCGGAGCTACGCCGCAGTGACCCCTCGGTGAAGGTCATCCTCGTCACGGGCTACACGCAGCAGGCCGATGCCCAGGCCTGTCTCGAGGCTGGTGCATGCGGGCTCGTGCCCAAGCCCTACCGGCGGGTGGAGCTCCTCGACGCCGCCCGGCGCGCGCTCGTCGAGCCGAGCTGACGATAAGGCGACATTCTCGACGGGCGAGCTGACACTTCGCGCGCACCGCCTGAACGGCCAGGCTATGGTGCGATGCGGACGGCCGGCTGCGTTCGCGACTTTGACTGGAGGATGAATGATTCGACGGTACCGTGGAGACAAGAAGAGCATCGAAGCGCGCAGCACCGACCAGGGTCGCACCTGGTCCTTGAAGTTCTTCGACACCGGTCGGGTCACGGAATACACGGGTGGGACGCTGGCGGAGGTGGATGCTCTCGCCGCGAAGCACCAGCTGAAGCACGAACCGTAAGACCGCGTCATCGATCCGGCGCTCTGCATCGAAACCGTCACCGTGCTCCCGCGACTGGCTCCTGGAACAATCCGTCCGGCCGCCCGGCCTTGTCGAGAGCGGGTGGCGGCGGTACCCACGATGCCATGAGCAACATTCTCGAGCTCGACAAGAAGCTGAACGACGCCGTGCTCTCCGGTAAGGCCCTGGAGGCCTTCGACGAGATGTACGACGATGACGTGATCATGCAGGAGAACTCCGACCCGGAGTTCCGTGGCAAGGCGTTCAACCGCAAGCGCGAGGAAGACTTCTTCGCCAGCGTCGAGGCGTGGCATGGCGGCAAGGTGCTCGCCCACGCGGCGAACGGCGACGTCTCATTCTCCGAATGGGAGATGGAGGTCTCGCTCAAGGGCGTCGGCCGCATCACCATGGCCCAGGTGGCCGTCCGGCGCTGGAAGAACGGCAAGATCGTCCACGAGCGCTTCTATCACAAGTGATCCGAGGCGCTCCGCGGCGGGGCTAGCCCGCGGCGAGTAGGTCATCGATCGGTCGGTGCATCGCGCCCACGCAACCGGGCTGCGGAGCCCGTGTCAGGTCCAGCGATGAGACGTGTCCTCGCGGTCGCGATCGCACTCTTCGCGTGTTCGTCCCCGCGCCCCCCGGTCGACTCGGCGGGCTCGCCCAAGCCGCCGCGGAGGACGGCCGCGCCCCACGCGCTGGCGAGCTCGCGCCTCGCGGTCATCGGCAACGGAGCGGTTGTCATCGACGCCGACAGCGGCGAGCTCGTCCACGTGAACGCCGACCGCGTGCCCATCGCCCGGGTCGTCATCGGTCGAGACGCCGGAACGCTCGCTCATCATCCCGAGCGCGGCGAGGTGTATGTCGCCGATCGCCGGGGCGACCGGATCGTCGTCGTCGAGCTGGCCACGATGCAGGTCCGGGCCACCTGGCCGACACCAGCGGAGCCGCTCGCGATCGCGCTCACACCCGCGTCGGAGCTCCTGCTCGTGACCACGATCGCCGATCGTGCCCTCGTCGCCTACGCCACCGACACGGGCCGCGAGGTGTGGCGCACATCGCTGTCACCCGAGCCTCGCGCCATCGCCGTGGATCCCGACGGGCGCCGTGCCCTGGTCGTCGGTGCGGCCGGTACGCTCGACGACGTGGACCTGACCACGCACACCGTGGGACGCGAGCCCATCGCCCTCGACTGCGACCGCTGCGCCGACGGCGAGGGGTTTGCGCGGGGCGGCGCGGCGCTGTTCCTCGATGCCCAGCGCGCGATCGCCACCGTCCAGCGCATGGTCCCGGCGACGTTCGGGGCGAACAGGATCCGCTACGGCGGCGGGCGAGGACCGGTGACCCAGCACCTCGCCTTCCTGTCGTACACGCCTGCGATCGAGCAGGTGCTCGCACAGATCGTGGCGAACCAGCCCCGGAGCCTGCTCTGGGATGCGCCTACCGACACCCTCTGGATCGCGGGCCACGCCTCGGACACGATGCTTCGACTTCGAGGCGTGACCAGTGGCACCACCGACGAGGTCGAGGGCAATTCTCTGCAGTTCTCGCTGGGCACGCGCGAGCACTGCGGTCCCGAGAGCCTGGCGCAGGTGCCCACCGGCGACCTCTGGGTGTGGTGCTCGTTCTCGCGCACCATCGTGCGCATCCCGGAGCTCGTCTCCGGCCAGATGAACCGGATCGACGAGAGCGCGGCCGTGACCGCCTCGACGATGACACCTGCACAGCATCAGGGCCACGTACTCTTCCACCGCGTGCGGCCAAGGGACGAATACGATGACGATGTCCTCGCGTGCTCGAGCTGTCACCTCGACGGGCGCGCCGACGGTCTCAGCTGGAAGATCGGCGACACCGCGCTGCAGACGCCGGTACTCGCCGGACGCCTCCATGGCACCGCTCCTTACAAGTGGCGCGGCCTCGACGCCGACCTGGGCGTGACGATCCAGCGCACCGCACTCCGTATCGGCAGCGATCCGTTCGCCGACGACGAGCTCGGCGCGCTCGTCGCGTATCTCGAATCGCTACCCGCGCCGCGCCCGCCGACGCTCGAGGCAGAGGCGGTGACGCGCGGCGAGGGCCTCTTCGAAGCGGCCGATTGCTCGTCATGCCACGACGGACCGATGCGCACCGACGGGCTGCCCCACTCGTTGATCAGCCCGCTGCCGCTCGTCGATACGCCCAGCCTCGTCGGGATCGCGGCCAGCGCGCCGTACTACCACGACGGCAGTGCGCCGACCCTCGATGCCCTCTTGCGCGGCGAGGGCAGCGTGCACGACATGGTCGATCCGACGCGCTTCACCGCCGACGATCGCGCGGACCTCGTCGCGTTCCTGTCCTCGCTCTGAACGGTGGCGAGTCAGACCTGCGCCACGACGCGACCGTTGTCGTAGAGGCCCTGGTCTGCGAGGTGCCAGAGCCCCGTCGACACTCGAGACAGCACGGTCCAGAACGGCTCGAGGAGATCCATCGCATCGGGAAGATCGAGGATCTGCACGGCGAGCACGGCCTGCGTGCGCTGGATGCGCGCCATCACGTCGGAGGCCCCCGCTCGCTCGAGGCTCCGGAGCATTCCATCGAGGTCGTCCGAGAACATGTCGGAGCCCGGCTTGTTGATCTCGATCTCGGCGAGGGTGTGGCCGCCCCGCGATACCTCGCCGCCGTCGATCTTGAACGTGGGATCCTCGGCGCTCAGGCCCTTCTTCAGGGCATCGAGACCGACGGCGGAATCCGCGAAGTAGCGCATGTACTGACCCACGACCCAGAGCATGCGCCGGGATCGACGAGGCGTGTTGTTCGTGCCGACGCAATGTGCGGCTGGTGGCGACAACTCCGCTCTGTGCGCTTCGCTGCGGTCAGTCCGCGTTGCCTTCCTGCAGGTCGCGCAACCACGCGAATGGATCGTCGCCGCCGAGCTCCGCGGTAGCGGCGGGCGGCGCCGCGGTTGCGGCGAGCGGCGCGGTGGTTGGCGTTGGGGCTGCCGCTTGCTGAGAAGCCTTCGCCGTCGCGTTCTCGGCCTTGGCGTGATCTCCGAAGCCCTCGGCCAACCCCTGCGCGACGTTGCCGAGAGCTCCGCCGAGCCCACCGATCCCGACCTTGGTCAGGAACGAGCCGGTGTCGCCATCGTAGGTGCCGGGATCCGCCCCGGCTTGAAGGCCGCCACCAACCGCACCGCCGATGGCACCAGCGGCCGCTTTGACCGGCAGCGCCTTCCAGAGATAGTCCTTGCTGCCAGCCGGGAACTTTTCGGTCACCTTGGCGAGCCACGGGTTCTCGATCGCGCCCCCGACCATGTTGCCGGCCGCGCCACCGACGGCTTGACCGATCATGCCGACCGCGATCGCCTTCGGATCGATCTCGCCTGTCGCGAGCGAGTTGACGGCGCCTTGCCCCGCTCCTGCCGCGACCCCGGTCAGGGCGCCCTTGGCTCCGGCCACCAGCAAGGGAGACGACGAGAGGTACTTCGACTTCGTGACCAGGTTCGTCAGCCCCTGCGTCTGCGAGAGGGCCGCTGTCCCCATGCCCACCGTCGTCATGGCGGCGTCCTTCCATCGTTCATCGCTATTGTACGTGTTGTCTTTGAGTAGGTGTTTCGTGAACATCGACGCCCCACCACTGATCGCCGCACCGCCTGCGTTCGCCAGGACGGCCGCATTCTCGATCATCGGCAGCCACGCCGCGAGCGCGCCGCCCGTCAACAAGGTCCCTCCGGCTAGCGCCGCGGCACCGATCACGCTGGCGGTCGTGTCGGCGATCTCGTCCTTGCGCGTCGCGTACGAGGAGCGCGCGCTGTTGGTGTATTCGAGATCGCGTTCGAGCTCTGATACTTCGGCCTCGTCGACATCTCCGTCCTCGGTGAGCCTGTCGTAGCGCGCCTGGCTCCGCTTGTGGCGTTCGTCGAGATGTTCACCTGCGTCGGAGAAGGCGTCGATAAACCAGCTCCCTCCCGCTCGCTCGTGGTGGTACGCGGCCTCCTCGCGCTCGCGGAGCTGCAGCAGCTGCTCCTCCGGTGTGCCCTCGGGCTTGCCATACTGGACGAGTTGCTCGACCTCGAACTCGTCGCGTGCGCTTCCTGACACCGCGGCTTTCAGTTTCTCGACGAGATCTTTCCGACCATCGATCTGGTCCTTGGTCATTCCGGCCAACGCACGCTTGGCGGCTTCGATCGAGCCCTCGTCCATGTCGCCCTGGAGAGCCGCGGTGAAGACATCGGCGTCCGAGGTTCCAGGCTTGTTGATGTCGTCGAAGGCGATGACGAACCTGTCGAGGTCGGTCAACTCCTCCGGTTTCCGACTCTGCGCACCATCGATCAGCGCCTTGTAGTCGGGGTTCTGCGCGAGCTCTGCCACGAGTCGCTCGCGATCCGCACCCTCGGTCTTCGTGAGCTCCTCGAGGACCTTGCCCTTGTCGAGCTTGCCTTCGTCGAGGCCGCGCATGATCCGGGCGGCCGCGACCTTGGCTCGCTTGGCCTCCTCGTTCACGGCCGGATCCATCAGCGCGGAGGCCACGTCGCGATCAGGACCCGCGAGCCCCTCGTCGAGCGCGGCGTCGAGCGTTGTCTGGCCACGGTGGATGGAGGCGTACGCCTTCGCGATGGCGGCCGGGTCACTCGAACCTTCGAGCATGGCCTCCACGTGCTGGCGCCCTTCGTCGTCCATGCCGAACAGGCCGCCGCCGAGCTCGTACTGGATCAGGTGGGCGTCTGCCTTCGCATCGTTTCCCGCGCCCAGCTCCTTGAAGCCGTCGACCTCGGAGTAGCCGAGGAAGCTCTCCCCCTCCAGGCTCGTGTCGAAGGACTGGCCGAACATCGCCTTGTAGGTCGAGAGCACGTTGGCGCGCTGATCGGCGGGGATGCTGCGCAGCACCTCCTCGATCTTTGCGCTGTCAGCCCCCACCCCCCAGAGGGCGTTCTCGAGGCCGTACGCTGCGGCCGTGATGTTGTCGCCGCCGAGCAGCGCATTGGCCTCCGCGAAGTAGTCCCCCTCCATCTCGGCGCTGATGATCCCCGCGAGGGACTTGCCGGGGTACGTCGCCTGGAAGACCCGCTCCATCTCCTTGAGCTCGTCGGGCGTCTTGCCGCGGAGCTGCTTCATGATGGTGTCTTCATCCGTCCCTAGCTGATCGCAGCTATTGAAGATCGCAACGACCGCCTCGGAGACCTTCTCTTGATCGACCTTCGCCATGCGCTCCCAGCGCTCGTGATCCTTCAGGTAGGGGGCGAAGCGCTCGGTGAACGGATCGGCGCCCGGCTCGTGGGGCACGAGGTCTTGGTAGGCCTTCTTGATGAGCGCCAGCTCCTCGGGTGTCGTACCGACCAGAAAGGCGTCGAAGTCCTCGATGTGATCGAAGCCGCGCTTGGCCATGGCCGCAGCTTTCTCGGCGGCCCGCTGGTTGCGAGCGGCCTCCGCGACTGCGGCGTCCACCTCTCCACTGGTGGTCGATTCGCTCGTCGGCTCCGCCTCGCTCATCAACGCGTCCTCGCTCGTCGGCTCCGCTTCGCTCGTCAACGCCGCCTCGCTCACCGGCTCCGCCTCGCTCATCAACGCCGCCTCGCTCACCGGCTCCGCCTCGCTCATCGACGCGGCCTCGCTTACCGGCTCCTCCTCGCTCACCGGCCCCGCCTCGTTCGTCGGCGCCGGCAAGCTCGTCAGCGCGGGCGCGCTTGTCGGCATCGAGATGTTGGTCGGCTGCGCGGTCGCGAGGGGCTTCAGATACGAGGCCTCGGCGAGGCTCTGCCACCATGGCCGGTCTGCTCCCGGTGCTTCGTCGGCGGGCGTGCCGCGAGCGAATCCCACGCTCGACCACGGGGCGGACCACGCGGGCTTCTCCGAGCTCGCGGGCGTCGTCGATCCGACAGGCGCAGAGAGAGGCGCGGGCTGCTTGTCGAAGATGCTCATGGGTAGCCTTGTTCGTTAGATCCAGTGGGTCATGACCGACGCGGCGGCCGCCTCGGCGGTCGCGCGCAGGCCGACAAAGAGGTGCTGGAAGGCGCGCATCTCGACGGCGAGCGCACCGAGAGCGGCGTCGAGCTCGCCCGGGGTCGTCGTGTCGAGTGACATGACATGGCGGAGGCCCAGCGAACCGTCGAGCACGACGAGGCAGATCGGAAGAGCACACG
>JALHPV010000285.1 GCA_022842285.1 Kofleriaceae bacterium | reverse complement strand
CGCGCGTGGAGCGGGCGGCCGGAGAGCAGCGCCTGTACGAAGTTCGGGCCGGGCCAATGATGGACCTTCTCGACCAAGCCGTCCTTCACCGGGTTGGTCGCCACGTAGACGAGCTTCTCGAGCAAGTCTTCCGCGGACACGACCTCGACCACGCACGGTTCTTCGGCGGCCCACATGTTCTCCCAGCGACCTCGCAGCGCATTCTGCGAGGCCGCCATCAGCCGGTGGAAGCGCTGCCGAAACTCGACGTGGTTCCCATGGGCGTCGTGGGCGATCGCGTGATGGTGATTCGACATCATCTGGGGCAGCACGATCGATATATCGTGGCGCTGAGCGGCTTCCGCCAACGCGTACGTGAACGCGTTGTTGGTCTCGGCGTCGGGTCGCAGCAGGAACTGGCGCTGCGTGCAGCGACGGGTGATGAACAGGAACTGCCCCGGGAACACGGGCCTCGGTGCGGTCATGGCCTGACACGCAGCAAGCCGCTGGCCACGCGCAACCTGGCGACATCACGCGCAGCGAGTCGCGTTTCGTCCGATGGTTGGACACGACGTCCGGTGCGCGGACACATCCGCCGGACAGCTATAAGCCTTCCGAACCGCGCCCAGAATCAACTCCGGTGCGGTTTCCTCGGTTTCCTCAGTGGACGCAGCGGCAGCCACTGCCAGCGACGCCGAGCTGACACGTCCCGGCGCCGCCGTCGCAGCCCTGGCCCGCCGAGCTCGCCGAACAGGATGGATCGTCGGGCGCCGAGCGCGAACAGATCGCGTTGCCGGGCTGCTGCTGAGCCGGCGGCTGGCACGGCTGGTACTGGACGGGCTGGCCGTGGGTCGACGTGTAGTCGAAGCAGTAAAGGTGGTGCATGCCGGCGACCATGATCGCGGCGGGCAGATTGACGCCACACGACACGATCTTCTGCGCGAGGTCGAGCGGCGGAAAGATCGATGTGAGCGGCTTGGGCACGTCCTGGAGGTACGGCGGCCCGAGCTCCATGTTGCTGAGCCCGTACCCCTTCTTGAACATCTCGGCGAACTTGTCGCAGATCCCGTCGGCTGCCATGTTGGCCGCGACGGAGCCGCCCAGCTTGTCGCCGAGGACGCCGCAGAAGGCCGCGCTGAGACATCCGATCGTTGCGTTGGCGAGATCGTCCTTGTGCTCGTCGCACCACGGATCCGGCTCGTACATGGGACGGGCCTGACCGCAGCTTCCGCCGCCGGTTCCCCCATCCGGTACCCCGGCGTCGATGGTGCCGCCGCCGCTGCCGCTACCACTGCCCTGATCGTCGGGCGCGCCGCTGCCGGCATCAGCCCACGCTGGCGAAGCCGGGGCCGTTCGCGCACTGATCTGGATGACGGGGCCCGGGGCTCCCAGGTTCTCGTCGGCGGGATCGAGGTCCGGGAAGAGGACCCACGCGACGTAGCCGAGGTCTTCGACCATCCCCGCGAGGGCGTTCAGTAGCGGGTATGCGCGCACCGGGTCTGCCCCCCAGAACAGAGCGACGCGTCCGACAAGCAGCTGCAGGGCGTCCATCCGCTCACCCTCGGGCAGCGACGACACGACGGCCGTGATCATCGCGACCGCCTGCGTGGGGTCGACGACGCTCTGCGCCCCGAGCGCAACACTGAACCAGGTCCCGACGTCGATGGCATACCGGCCCGACGTGAGCCCCTCCTCGGGGAGCGAGAGCTCCTTGACGCGGGCGACGAGGGCCTCGAGCTGCGCCTCCGACACGCCGTTCGCCCTGAGCGCATCGACAACCGAGACGACGCCGGGCTGGTGAGCGCCGAAGTCGATGCCGAACACGGTCTCCGCGGGCGCGGGCTCCGAGTCCACCTGGCCGGTCTCGGTGGTGTCGTCGCCGCCGCATGCGGCGACGAGGGTGGAGAGGGCCAGGAGCAGTCGACGAGGGAGGTTGGGCATGGGCGAATGGCGGCAGAGCACGCTGCATGCCGTGAACGAAGCGCGCTCCTGGAGCGTTTACGCGGGGGCAACGCAGGCGCTCGCCCTCGGTGATGGCCGAGGCCTGCAGCCGGGTGCCGCCGGGGAGGTGGCGACGTATGACGCGCGTGATGCCCACGATCCATCGCGATGGCAGGTGGATCACGCCAGCCCTGGCATGGTGGCGATGGTGGTGGTGTTGGCTACATCAAGAGCAACTGTCGCTCATGGGCTGCCCTCAGGCGGCAGGTGCATGGAGCGTGGCCGCCACCTGTATAGTGCGGTCATGCTCACGTGCGTGCGTCAGCTCCAGATGGTCGCAGTCCTGGCTGGGCTCTCCACGCTCACGACGGCGGCGGTCGCGCAGGCGCAGCCCGACGCGCCGGCGGATGCCAACAAGGGCAACGCGAAGGAGCTGATGCAGCTCGGCGTGAAGCTGCTCTCCTCGAAGGACTACCTGGGCGCGCTCGCGGTGTTCAAGGATGCGTACAGCCGGTTCCCGAGCCCGAAGATCCTCCTGAACATCGGCACGACGTTGAAGCTGCTCGACCGCAATGCCGAGGCGGTGAACACGTACCAGCGCTACCTCGACTCCCCGGACGCCGATCCCGCGCGGCGCCCCGAGGTCACGGCCGAGATGGAGCGTCTCGAGCGGACGCTGGGGCGCCTCGAGATCACGGCGCCCGCCGAGGCGGAGATCCAGATCGACGACCAGGACTGGGTGCCCGCGCCGTCCGCGCGCTTGTATCGCGTTGCCGCGGGGTCCTACACGCTGCGGGCCCGCCGCGAGGGTTACCAGCCATTCGAGCGGACGGGGACGATGGAGGTGGGGCAGTCAGTCGCCGTGACCATCGAGCTCGCGCCGATCCCGAAGGCCGTGAGCCAGGTGTTCGTGCCCGTCCCTTTCAGCGAACGCTTCGACGACGAGCCCGCCGGTTCGCTCGAGCCGCGCAGCCGCCTCGGCTTGCTCGCCCGGGGTCACTTCGATGTCGACGGTGGCGCCGCGACCTTCCTCGGGGGCACGTTCGACGTCACCCGGCAGCTCCGCGCCAGCGCGGCGGCGATCATCGGACCGAACTTCGGCGGGTTCGTCGCCGCGCACTTCGCCTTCTTGACGGGAACGATCCAGCCGATCGTCGCGCTCGGGATGCCGATCTTCTTCAACGACGGCGCCCGCGTCGCGATTCGCGGGGCGGCCGGGGTCGAGATCGTCGCGAACCGCCACTTCTCGTTCCTCGTCGAGCTGGGCGTCGAGCACCTGTTCAATCCTCAGCCGATGGTCGAGTTCGGCGGGACACTGCGGTCGATCAACGCCACGTCGTTCATCCCCGCGTTCGGCATCACCGCGCGCCTGTGAGCGCCGCCCGCGCCCGCGGCGAGAGCGCCGGCGAGAGATAGGGCCGCTGGGCGCGCGCGAGGGCGGCGCGGACGTCGACCAGAGGCACGGGTTGCTCGGACAGGTAGTAGACGCCCAGGCACGTGACCTCGGGCCCGTCGTCGCGCACGAGGTAGAACTGCCGGCCGGGCGCGCGCGTGGTGAGATCGGCGAGGAGCAAGCGGTCGTAGGAGGCTGGCAGCAGGACTGGATCGCGGTCGCGCGCGCGCAGCTCGTGGCCGACCGCGCGGACCTCGACGAAGCGCGGGTCGACGAAGGCGTGACCACGGTGATGCACGAGCGTGACCAGGCCGCCGAGGCCCTGCACGACCACGATCACGATGACGAGCCTGACCATCCAGCGCGAGGGCTCGCGCGCGAGGACGACGATGAGCGCGAGCACCAGTCCGAGCCACGCGACGTCCCAGCGCTCGACGAGGAACGGCTCGTAGAGATAGGGGAACGCGACCGCCACCACACCGACCGCGAGCACGTCCAGCCGCGCCCAGACGCCACGCGCCAGCGCGACGCCGTGTCGGCGGATCGTCGTGATCGCGAGCGACCCGTAGAGCAGCGCGAGGAGCTTCGGGGCGACCACCACGAGGGCCGTGTGGACGCCGGTCGGCAATTGCATGAGGTGCACGCTCGGATCGAGCGCCACCGCGCGCAGGCCGCCGAGGTACTGCCCGCCGCGCTCGAGAGAGACGAGCGGCGCACTCACCGTGGTGTCGCGCAGCTGGAGCGCCTGCGGGAGGAACTCGTGCAACGCGATCCGCGCGCCGCGAAACACGATGAGGTGAACTGCGTAGTAGACGACCAGCGTGCCCATCACCGCGATCGCGGCACGGCGTGCCCGCATCCGATGCGAGCGCCACCACAGCGGCACGGGCACGAGCGCGAGCGGCACGACGAGCAGCGAGATGTTGAGCAGCATCGCCGCCGCCAGCAGGACGGCGATTCCGAGCGCGGAGCGCGTGGCCGCCCGGTCGTCCGCGTCGGTCCGGTAGAGCAGATAGAACACGCCGAGCACGAGCGGCAGGTACGGCACGTTGTCCTCCTGCAGGAGGACCAGCGACACGAGGCCCGGGCTCCCGAGGGTCGCGGCCACGAGGACCAGGGCGAGCCGCGCCCGCGTCAGGCCTTCGCGAAGCGCGATCCACGCCACGAGCACGACGTAGGCGGCGGCGGCGGTCGCCGTCAGCAGCACGACGCTCGTCGAGGGCGCGAGGCCGAGCGCGAGCATCGCGCGCATGACGTGGTGATAGAGGACGTGCGTGTCTGCGGTCAGGTCAGGGCGATAGACGCTGATGAACTGCAGCCGCTCGTACGTGTCCCAGTCCCAGAGGCCCCCGCCGGTCACGAGCACCGCGCAGACGAGCGCCGTGATGGCGACGAACGCGGCGACCGTGAGGGCCCAGGGTCTCCAGCGGGTAGCGAGCACGCCGAGGGTGGTGGTAACACGGGCCATGGCATGGGCGCGGCGCCACGGATGGCTCGTCGCGATCGCGTGCGCGTACCTCTACATCTTTCCGTACTTCCCGAAGCTGGGGAGCGCGAACGAGCTGCCGCGGGTCTATCTGGTGAAGGCGATGGTCCACGACCAGACCTTCGAGATCGATGCGGGGGTCGCCCGCTGGGGCACGACGCTCGACGTGTCGGAGAGCGGCGGGCACTCGTATTCGAACAAAGCACCTGGCTCGTCGATGCTCGCGATCCCGGTGTACGCCCTGATCAGTGCCGTGGCGGGCGAGCCGGACCTCGCGGCATCGGTGTGGATCTGTCGAGTGACGGCCGGCATCGCGCCGACGCTCTTGTTTCTCGCTCTGCTCTTCCCGTTCCTCGCGCGCTTCGCCCCCAGCCCGGCCGTGCGCCGACTCGTCCTCGTCGGGTACGCGCTCGGCTCGATGGCGATGACGTACTCGGTGCTCTACTTCTCGCACCAGCTGGGCGCGATCTTCGCGGCGACCGCGTGGATCCTCACGCTCGACGTGCTCGATGGCAAGCGCGGCCTGGGCGCCATGGCGCTCGCCGGCCTTTGCGCCGGGCTCGCCCCGCTCGTCGACTACCAGGCCGTCTTCGCCGTCGTCCCGGTCGCGATCCACGCCGTCGTCCGCCTGCGGCATGATCTGCCACGCCTCGCGCGCCTCGCGGGCGTCGCGGCCCTCGCCGCCGCCGTGCCCCTCGGCATCTTGCTCGCGTACCACGACGCGTGCTTCGGCAGCCCGTGGCGGACGGGCTACGACGCCTCGACGACCTTCGCGATGTATCACCAGCAAGGCTTCCTCGGCCTGGATCAGCCGCGCTGGGAGGCGTTCCGCGGCTCGCTCGTCGCGTTCGACAACGGGCTGTTCACGCTCTCGCCGTGGCTCCTGCTCTCCATCGCGGGCGCGAACGAGCTGGTGCGCAGGCCGACCGTGCCGCACCAGCGCGGCGTCGCGATCACGTGCATCGCGGTCGCGCTCGTCTACATCCTGTTCATCTCGTCGATCAACTTCTGGCGCGGCGGCGGCGCTGTGGGGCCTCGGTACATCACCGCGCTCTTGCCGTTCCTGTTGCCGCTCGTCGCGGCGCAGCTCGAGGTCGCGCGTGCGCGCCAGGTGTTCGTGGGCGTGATGGCCGGCTCGATCATCGTGGGCGTCGTCATCTACACGCTGAGTACGGTGACGTTTCCGTACTGGCCCGACACGCTGAAGAATCCGTTCCGCGATGTCACGTTGCACCTGCTCGTCGACAACCTGAGCGGACCGACCCTCGCCAGCGTTGCCGGCATCCGCGGCGTCCTCGCCCTTGTTCCCTACGTGGGGATCGTCGCGGGCGTGACGGGCTGGGCGATCGCCGCCGTCGCCGGGCGACGCGGTTTGCTGATCGCGTGTGGGATCGCACTGGCGATGCTCGCCGCCTATCTCCTCGTGCCGGGACGGCCGCAGCACCACGAATACGAGTACGTGCGCGCGATCGTCGCTCCCTGATCGCACCCGCTGTGGCTCGCACCAACGTCGACATGCGGGGCTCGTGTCCTACACCGCCCCTCGAGCGTGCGCATTGACTCCTCGGCCGCAGTGTTCGATCGTCGAGGCCTGGTGTTGAAGCGGATCCTGAGGGGCGTCACCAGCGGGGCACCGGTCTGCCTTCCGCTGCTGTTCGCGATCGTGGCGTGCGTAGGTAGCCTCGATCTCGACAGCGACGAGCAGGCCGCAACCGTGCCCCTGCAGTCGCACGACTTCGGCAGCGTGCAGGTCGGCGGGACCTCGGCGCCGCACACCTTCACGATCAGTCCCGCGTCTGGACTTCAGAACAGCACGGTCTCGAGCATCACCGAGTCGTGCGCGGACTTCGAGGTAATGGCCCCCGGTCTGCCGGCGACGGTCAGCAACGTCTGCACCGGTGGCCAGGGCTCCGCGTGCACCGGCTACGAGGCGACGACCTACTCGTTCAACGCGGTGTTCAAGCCCGCAGTCGCCATGCAGGTGAGCTGCGTCGTCACCATCACGATCGACAGCGTGCCGACGACGGTGACGCTAACCGGTCGCGGCACCGAGCCCGTGACGCGGCTCGAGGTCTCGCCCAGCGGCGAGCTCGACTTCGGCGAAGTGCGAGTCGGGGAGACGTCGAGCGCGGCCAGCGTGCTCCTCACGAACTTTGGTAGTGGCCCACAGCCGCTGACGGTGAGCTCCGTCGCCTTCGATGCGGCATCGATCGCACGTGGCTTCGCCATCGCGTCCGGCACGACGGGCTCGCACGTCGTCGCGCCGGCCGGCGGTCGCGACCCCTTCACCGTGACGTGCCGACCGACCGCCGTCGGGCCGGTGACCGGCACGCTGACGATCACGAGCGATGACGCCACGACCCCCACGGTGGCGGTCGGCGTTCGTTGCACCGGGATCAACTCCGACCTCGCGTTCCTGCCGGGGAGCCCCGCGACCCTGAACGGAAGCCAGGCGCAGCGCGCCACGCGCGTCGGCGAGCCGAGTGACATCACCATCACGTTGCAGAACGTCGGCAGCGCGCCGATGACCCTGAACGACCTCGCGCTCGCGGGCGCCGAGCTCAGCTTCGTCTCGCGGCCGACTGCCGGCACCATCCTTGACCGCGACGGGACGACCGACGTGGTGGTGCGGTTTGCGGCGGAGACGCCGATCGCGCAGGGCACGCTCGGGACCCTCACCGTCACGCACGACGGCACGCAGAGTCGCTCGATCAACATTCTCGGCGCCGCGCTCGCGACGTCGATGTCGCTCTCGCCGGACGGCCTCGTCGACCTCGGCCCCGTCTGTCTCACCAACACGGCCTCGCGGCCCTTCTTCGCGATCAAGAACGCACCAGGCGCGTTCCTCATCACCGCGATCGAGGAGCCTGCCCCGCCCTTCGTGCTGAGCGGCAGCCTCCCGACCGAGGAGCCGCTGGCGGTCGACAACAACGTCGTGAGCTTCGCCGCGAGCGTCACACCCACCGAGCCGGGCCCGTTGCAGGCGACGTTCTCGGTCTCGACCGACATCCCGGGGGCGGACCCGCGCGTGATCACGCTCACCACGATCGGGCTCCCCGCCGGCATCTCGCCGACGCCCGGGGCGGTGGACATGGGCTCGATCTCCGTCGGAGCGCGCTCGACGGGTCAGATGGTGACGCTCACGAACTGCAACCCGACGGACCTGACGCTGATCGAGACCCGGCTCACCGGTGACAACGGTGATGACTTCGCGCTCGCCGACCAGCCGACCGTCACCACGGTGGCGCCGGGTGCCGCGGTGACCTTCGTCGTGGTGGCCGAGCCCAACAATGCTGGACCGCTGACCGCGACCCTCGAGATCATCCACGACAGTGGCACCGCCGAGGTCGCCCTCGTGGGCACGGGCACCGGCCGCGTCGGTGGAGACGATCGCGATCTCCAGGCGAGCACCTATTACTCGTGCAGCACCGGTGGTGGCGGCGCGCGCGCGTGGCCGATCGTGGCGGTCCTCGCGCTCATCGGCATGCGGCGGCGGCGGCGACGCGAGGCGCACGGGTGATCGACGAGGTCGTCGGGAGCTATCGGATCCTCGACCGGCTGAAGGTCGGTGGGATGGGTAGCGTCTACCGGGCCGAGCACACGCTGCTCGGGCGCCTCGCTGCGGTGAAGGTGCTGAACCCGGAGATGTGCACGAACAAGGACGTCGTCAATCGCTTCTTCAACGAGGCGAAGGCGACGACCCTGGTGAAGCACCCTGGCATCGTCGAGATCTTCGACTTCGGCTACATGGCCTCGGGCCACGCCTTCATCGTGATGGAGTTCCTCGAGGGGATGACGCTCGCGCAGCGGATGAAGCTGCGGCGCCCGATCCCCGAGGGCGAGGCCGCGATGGTGCTACGCAGCGTGTGCAGTGCGCTCGCGGCCGCTCACAGCAAGGGCATCGTTCACCGCGACCTCAAGCCCGACAACATCTTCGTGCTGCCCGATCCCGACTCGCCCCTTGGCGAGCGCTGCAAGCTGCTCGACTTCGGCATCGCCAAGCTCACCGCCATCGGCCTCGCGGGCACGGGGACGCAGTCGGGTGCGGTGATGGGCACGCCGACGTACATGTCCCCGGAGCAGTGCAGCGGTACCAACAACGTGGATCACCGCGCGGATCTCTACTCGATCGGCTGCATCTTCTACGAGCTGCTGACGGGCCGGCCGCCGTTCATCCATGCCGGCGCCGGCGAGCAGATCGGCGCGCACCTGTTCATGCAGCCGGAGTCGCCGTGCGTTCACGTGAGCTTCATCAGTCCCGAGACCGAGGCGCTCGTGATGATGCTGCTCGAGAAGGACCCCGCGAAGCGCGTGCAGACCGCTCGCGAGCTCGGCGTACGGCTGACGGACATCGCGCAGACGCAAGGCTGGGCGACCGTCGCCGATGCCGAGCGCAGCTCGCGGCAGCTCGCGGCTGCGAGCAGCCCGAACCTGACCCCCGCACCGCCCGCGATGTACACGCCGGTTTTCCCGTCGACCCCGGACATCGTGCCGCCCGTCGTGGTCCGCGTCGCGACGGCGAGCGCGCCCACCGTCATCCACAAGCCGACGACGCTCTCGAGCTCTGCCGGCGAGTCCGTCGACGCAAAGGCGCCGCCTCGCTCGGGGATCTCGAAGCGGCTCGTGCTGGTCGCGACCGCCGTCGTGCTCGGTGCGGCCGTCGGTGTCGGCGGGTACATGCGGTCCCGCAGTGGCTCGGACGAGAGCGCACCACACGGCGCGGCCATGGCACCGGCGCCGCCACCAGCGGAGCCAGCGCCTGCACCGGCGCCGGCGCCGGCGCCCGCCGTGACCGTCGAGCGGACGCCTGCG
>JALHPV010000284.1 GCA_022842285.1 Kofleriaceae bacterium | reverse complement strand
ACGCGCCGCCCGCGCCCCCCGAGGACGGCTCCCTCGTCGTCGAGAACGACACCTGGTGCTCCGTCTACATTGACGGCTCCCTCCGCGGTGAGATCAAGGCCAAGGCCAAGCCTGTCCGCATCACCCTCGCCCCCGGCTCGTACCAGGTGACCTGCGAGCAGACCGCGAACAAGCGGTGGACCAAGCCCGTCACCGTGAAGGCGGGCAAGCAAGCCACCCTGAAGGGCGAGCTCCTCGGCGCCGGGATCGCCGTCACGATCGCCATCGCCGGCGACCGAGCCACCATCGGCGGCACGTCCTACGTCCGCGGCGCCACCGCCACCATCCCCGCCGGCCGTGTCCAGATGAAGGTCTACAAGGGCGCCCAGGTTGTCGCCGAGGGCTGGATCTCGGTGGTCCGGCCGTGCAAGGCGCACGAGGACGGCCCCCGGGTCGTCTGCGACCCGATCTAGCGACGAGGGTGTCGCAGGGGTCGGACCCCTGCAACAGGGGCCGAGGGTGTCGCAGGGGTCGGACCCCTGCGACACCTGGCATTGGAGCGCGCAATGGACCTCGCCCACGAGAGGCTCTATCCGGACGAACCTCGGTTTCCGGACATGCGTGTCGCGATCGGCGCCGACGTCCCCGGGGCAGGGGATATGATCCGGGCGGTTACGACTGGCAGACTGGTTGCACTGAGGGACGGACACGTGAGGCTCATCGGGGTCATAGCGATGCTGAGTGGGTGCTTCTACGTGCCCTCGGTGAATCAGCGTCCGGGCCTCGAGATCCGGAGCAACGGCGCGACCCTCGTCCGCGGCGGCAGCGCGACGTTCGAGGCCGTGGTCGTGGACCCCGAGGCGGACGCGGTCGACCTCCAGTGGCGCGCGTACCTGTGCAAGGGGCCGGCGCCCGTGGACCCGAGCGAGTTCGGGGACTGCGACCAGGAGCCCTTCTTCGATGGCATCGGGGCGGAGTTCGAGATTCCGTACATCGAGCCGAAGACGCGCGAGTCCGATGCGGTGACGACGGGAATTCGCGTGACCCTCGACGGCCAGGACGACCGTGGTGCGAGTGCGAAGCCGGCCCAGCGGATCGCGATCGCGGTCGAGAACGCGCCCCCCGAGGTGCGCTTCCCGCCGGACGCCATCGAGAGCAAGTTTGGCCAAACGGTGGACACGCCGCTGCGCGCGTTCGTGGCCTACGGTGATGTCGACGACACGCCCGAGAACGTGACGCTGACATGGGAGGTGTTCGCGCCGACGGAGGTTCCGTTCGATCCGCCGACGCCGGTGCCGCCCGAGCAAGTGCCATCGCCGCCGGAAGGGCTCGCCCAGGAGGGGATCGAATTCACGCCCACCGTCGAGGGCAACTGGCAGGTGCGGGTGACCGCGACCGATGCGGCGCAGGCCGTGGTCAGCGTGACTAACATCGTCGTGGTCGTCGCCGACGGGGCGCCGTGTCTCACCGCCGAGATGCCGACGATCTTCGAAGGCAGCACGTTGCCGGTCTTCGAGCCGACCTTGTTCTCGTCCAGCGTCACCGACAATCTCGATGCCTGGCCCGCGGCCACCGGCGATGACCTGTTCGGCTCGGCCCTGTTCACCTGGTCGGTGAAGGCCGGCGCGGGCCCGCGTGACATCGTCGTCGAGAGCCAGGAACAGAACAGCTATGCGTTCGACCCGACCGCCTACAGCGTCGGCACCATCGTCGAGATCCGGGTGGAGATCGAAGACCGCGTCGAGCGCACGCTCGCGTGTCCCGACACGGATGCAGCGTGCGCTGTCGTGACGGGCAGCGGCTGCTTCCAGCGCCGAACATGGAGGGTCGAGGCCCGATGAAGCCTTGGCTCGCGGCCCTGCTGCTCGGCTGCGGCTGGTTCGTCGCGGCGTGCGCGGGCGGCCTGGACAGCGATCCCATCGGGGACGACGCCGTCGACGGAGACAACGATGGCGTCGATGACGGCGGGTGCGATGTGCGGATCGACTTCGATCCGCCCGAGCCGCTCATCGGCATGCACCCGCAGCTCCGCGCGATCGCCGACGCCGATCTGGACGGCGTGATCGACTACGAGTGGCAGGTTCGCTACAACGGAAGTCTTGTCGGCTTTCAGCCGGCGCAAGCCAACACGCTGCAGGCGATCCGGTTCGATATTCCGCAGACGGGCGTGTACGACGTGAGCGTCCTCGTCCCGGGCTGCGGGGAGGGAGAGCAGTCGATCTCGGTGATGGATCCGCAGGCCGACTTCGCGGATCTGCGCCTCCGGGTGATTCCGCCGATCTCGATCGGTGCGCCACCCATCGACCGCATCCAGCGCGTGTACGGCGGCGGCGACAAGCTGGTCACCGCCTACCTCGATAGCGGCATTGTCGCCGCCACCCGCGTCCAGGATGCGACGAGCGCGGGCGTGGCAGCGTACCTGCGCTTCTCGCCCGTCTCGATGCCGGCGGCCACGGTGGAGGCGTTCTCCTCGGCGAGCGGCGAGGTCTCGCCGACGCTGCTGGCGCAGGAGCACAGCGTGCTCGTGATCCCGACCTCGAACCTGCTCGCCCCGAAGCGCTTCACGGGCTGGAGCGCGGGCGCCGCGCTGCCCCTCGTCGTGGATGCGGGTAGCCCGATCTCGGGTACCGTCGTCGATGGCACCGGCGCGGGTCTCGCGGGCGCGACCGTGCAGCTGGACGTGGCCGGCGTACCGACGACGTACGCGACGACGACGGCGACCGGAGCCTTCACCGTGCGCTCGTCGCTGACGTCGGGGCTCACGAAGATCGCCGTCACGCCGCCGGTGGCGACGGGCTTGCCGCGCCTCGAGGCGTCGTCGGCGCAGCTCGTGCTGAACCAGCCGCTGGCGATCGCGTACGCGCCGTCGCTCGCGCCGCGGAATGTCGGCGGCACGCGCATCGAGCGTACGGGGGGACTCGCGAATGCGCGCGTCCTGTTCACCGGCTCGTTCGTGGCGGGCACGGTGCAGTCGGGGGTGGGCGCGCCGGTGCCAGCGATGGGCAGCGTGCGCGTGGCGCTGACGACGGATGTGAACGGCGTGCTGCCGTCGGCGCTCGTGCCCGACGAGCGACTCGCGGCGGTGATCACGGCGGCGCCGGGCGACGTGGCCGTCACGGCCGTGGACCTCACCGCGAGCGTGCCCGCGACGATCGCGGCGGCGCCGATGAGGACGTTCTCGACGAGCGTGCGGACGCCCGATGCCGGGGCCGCGGACCGCGCCGAGCTCGAGGCGGTGCCGATCGGGGATCTGGCCGCGGGGGGCGCGCAGGCGGTGCGCTACACGGCGAATGCGGCGGGGACGATCACCGGCTCGCTGGCCGTCGGCGGGCGGTATCAGCTGCGCATCCGCGATCCGAAGCAGCGCGGAGCGCCGCGGGTCGTCGAGGTCGAGGCTGATGCCGTCGCGCCCTCGTACACGCTCGTCGGGTCGCTCGATCTCGTCGGGACGCTCGTGGTCTCCGACAGCGACGTGGCCCTCGACAACGCGATCATCCAGATCCTGTGTGGAAGCTGCCAGGGGATCGACCGCGAGCGCCCGCTCGTCGAGACCGTGTCCCTCGACGGCGAGTTCAGGATCGCGGTGCCGGATGTCGAGCTTGACTAGGACGATGCACGGACTCGGGACAGCCGCCCTGCTGGTGCTGGTGGGGTGCGGCGACGCCGGCAGCCTCGACGACGGCGCCGACGATGCTTTCCCCGATGCCTCGCCGTGCGACGTCACGATCGTGTTCGACCCGTCCGAGCCGCTCCTCGGCATACATCCGCAGATCCGCGCGACGGCGGAGACGACGCTCCCGGGCGTCTTCGACTACCAGTGGGAGGTCTTTCACGACGGGAGCGTCGCCTTCGAGCCCGCGCAGGCCGGCTCGTTCCGCGCGATCCGCTTCGATGCCCCGGAGACCGGCGTCTACTCCGTGCGCGTGACGGTGCCGGGGTGCGGGTTCGACGAACGAGATGTCACTGTCACCGACCCGAACGCGGCGTTCGTCGACCTTCGCATGCGCGTGATCCCACCGCCGGGGCTGCCGGTGCCGCCCATCGACAAGATCCAGCGCGTGTTCGGCGGCGGCGACAAGACGATCACCGCGTACTTCGAGCGTGGTCTCGACATGCAGACGCACGTCACCGACGGCACGAATCCCGTCGAGGCGTACCTGCGCTTCGCGCCCGTCTCCCAACCCGACGCGGTCATCGAGGCGTTCACGCTGCTCGGTAACGTGAACGCGCGCCTCCTCTCGCAACGCCACCGCGTGCTCGTCATCCCCGTGTCGCAGGCGTTCGCGCCGCTGCGCGTCGACGACTGGACCCCGATCCAGCCGCCGGACTTCGTCGTCTCGGCCGGCCTGCCCATCAGCGGCTCCATCGTCGACAGCGCGGGCGATCCGATCGCGAATGCGACGATCCAGCTCGTGGTCGACGGCGTGCCCTCGACGTATGCGACCACCGCCGCCAACGGCGCGTTCACCGCGCGCGCCACGGTTCGCACCGGCCCGACGACGATCGCGGTCACCCCGCCCCCGAGCTCGGGGCTGCCCCGCCTCTCCGTGACGACGAGCGCGCTCGATCTGACGCAGTCCCTCGTCATCACGTACGGCGCCACGCCGACGCGCGACGTCGCCGGTGTCCAGACCGCGCCGAATGCGAGCGTCGTGTTCACCGGTTCGTTCGATGCGGGCACGATCCGCACGGGCGCGGCCACGGTCACCGCGCGTGGCTCCGTCCGGGCCGCCACGACCTCGAATCCGAGCGGCGGGCTGGCGTCGGTGCGCGTGCCCGGCGTGCTGCTGACGGCCGTGATCTCCGATGCCGAGCGCACCTCGCTCACCACCGTCGATCTGACGACCGCCGTTCCGACGACGCTGGCCGCGCCTGCGATGACGCCATTCTCCACGATCATCGAGATGCCGGCGGGGGGGCCCGTCGCCGGCGCGGAGCTCGAGGCGGTACCGCTCGGAGCGCTCGCGGCAGCGGGCGTGCAGCCGGTGCGCTTCATCGCGAACGCCAGCGGTGTGGTTACCGGCTCCCTCGTCGCCGGTGCCCGCTATCAGCTTCGCTTCCACGACCCGCGAGGGCGCGCGTCCACGCGTGTCGTCGAGACCGAGGCCGATGCCGTGGCCGCAAGCTACCCGCTCGTGAAGGCGCTGACGCTCTACGGCGAGCTTCTCCTCTCCGACAGTGATGCGGCGGTCGACGGGGCGATCGTCCAGATCCTGTGCGGCGAGTGCAGCGGCGTGGACCGCCATCGGCCCCTCGTCGAGACCGTCACACGCGGTGGCGAGTTCCGGGCCACCGTCCCCGACGTGGGAGTGCAGTAGCATGCAGGCGATGAGGTTCCTGCCCGTGATCGTCGCGCTCGCACCGTCGATCGCCCTCGCGCAGCCCGGCGGCCCGGAGGCGGCGTCGCAGTCGGTGGCGCTCTTGCCGCTGGATGCGGGCAAGTCCCTCGAGCTCTACGGACAGCCCGTCGCCAGCGAGCTCGCGCGCGCGCTCGCCTCGGGCAACATCGACGTGCAGGTCGTCGGCCCGCGCATGGCCGTGCCCGCGGCGGCGCGCCTCATCGTCGACGGCACGATCAAGCCCGGGACCGGCGAAGCGATCCTGCTCTCGATCCGCGTGCGCAACCCCGCCGACGGCACGGTGCTCGACACGCTGTCGGCGACGGCGTCGAGCCTCTCGAACATCGACAAGGCCGCCGCCGATCTCGCGGCGCGGGTGGTGCCCGTCATCCGGGCCCGCCTCACCGTGCTCGATCAGAAGCCCGCGGTGCCCGTGGAGCCGACGCCGCCCGAGCGCACACCGCCGCCTGCTGCACCCCCCATCGAGCTGTCGATGAGCGTGTTGGGGGCCGAGCCGCTGCGGGCCCCGCTCGCGGCGACTCTGCTGGCGCGGGCCGAGTCGACCCAGCATGTCGTGCGCGAGGGCTCAGCGACCACGATCCTCCTCGAGGTGCGCGGCTACGAGGTCGTCGCTGGCGCGGTCCCGATGGCGCGGGCCCGGGTGCGCCTCGCCATCGGCAGCCAGTTCGATCGCGTGCTCTTCACCGACACCGTCGTCGGCGACAAGGGCATGGCGTCCGATGCGCTCGCCGCCCGCGTGGCGCAGGAGGTCCTCGTCATCGCGCGGCCGCATCTCAAGCGGGTGGTGACCTCGTGGCGGTGATGCGCGTCGTCCTCGTGTTCCTTCTCGTCGCCAGCATCGCGCGCGACGCGAGTGGGCAGACGCCCGCGAGCAGCGCTGCCGAAGGGCAGCGCGGGCCGGCCGATACGTCCTCGCGGCTGTCCGATGCGAACGCCGCCGCGGCCGCCGGGGACTGGGCGCAGGTCGCGACGCTCGTCGACCCGCTGATCTCGTCGCAGGTCTCGCCCACGGACCTCGCCGAAGCGCATCGCCTCGCCGGCATCGCGAGCTTCTTCCAGCAGCGGCTCGGTGACTCCGAGGCGCACTTCGTCGCCTACCTGAAGATCGATCTCGACGGTCAGCTCGACTCGACGCTCTATCACCCCGATGTCGTCCTCTTCTTCAACGAGGTCCGCGCGAAGCACCAGGCCGAGCTGCGCGCCTTGCGCCCCAAGTCGAAGAGCTACTGGCTCCTCAACTTCATCCCGCCCGGCGGGCAGCTCCAGAACGGCGAGCGCACCAAGGCGATCGTGATCGGCGCGGCCCTCGGGGTGTTCGCCATCGGCAACCTGACCTCGTACTTCGTGCTCCGCTCCTGGTGCGAGCGCGTATCGGGCCAGGCGGGCGAGAGCGCCACCTGCGATCAGGACACCGATCGGGTGAGCACCGCGGGGAAGCTGCGGACGCTCAACATTGTCACCGGGATCGGCCTCATCGTGACCTACGCCTTCGGGGTGTACGACGGTGTGTCCGGATATCAGCGACAGCGGAAGAAGGAGAGCGTCCAGCCCTTCGTCTCCTCGTCGGCGGAAGGCGCGACGGTGGGGATCTCCGGCACGTTCTGAGAGACCTACATGCGATTGGGGGCCGTAGGCCCTGGGTTGCTCACCACGCGACACTTGTTTAGTCCCCCAGGTGTCGTCGGTGGACCATTGTGATCAGACCGCGAACGCAGCTACGATTCTGCTTCGGTGAGGTCGCCCGTCCCCTTCGGGAAATACCTGCTGCTCGATCGCATCAGCGTCGGCGGCATGGCCGAGGTCTTCAAAGCGAAGTCCTACGGCGTCGAGGGCTTCGAGAAGATCATCGCGATCAAGCGAATCCTGCCCACGATGGGCGAGGACCGCGACTTCATCAAGATGTTCATCGACGAGGCGAAGATCGCCGGTCAGCTCGCGCACGCGAACATCTGCCAGATCTTCGAGCTCGGTCGCATCGACGGCTCGCACTTCATCGCGATGGAGTACATCTGGGGCAAGGATCTGCTCCAGATCCAGAACCGGCTCCGCAAGATCAAGACGGCGATGCCCACGCCCATGGCGTGCTTCATCATCGGCAAGGTCCTCGAGGGTCTCGACTACGCGCACCGGAAGCGAGACCCGCTCGGTCGCCCGCTCGAGATCGTCCACCGCGACTGCTCGCCCCAGAACGTGCTCGTCTCGTACGAAGGCGAGGTCAAGGTCATCGACTTCGGCATCGCGAAGGCGACGTCGCGCAACTCGCGGACGATGGCCGGCGTGCTCAAGGGCAAGTTCGGCTACATGTCGCCCGAGCAGGTCCGCGGCCTGCCGCTCGATCGCCGCAGCGACATCTTCGCCATCGGCACGATGCTCTACGAGTGTCTGACGGGCGAGCGCCTGTTCCAGGGCGAGACCGATTTCTCGACGCTGGAGAAGGTTCGCAACGTCGACATCCGGCCGCCTCGCGAGATCAACCCCGCGATCCCCGAGGCGATCGAGACGATCATCCTGAAGGCGCTCTCGAAGGACGTCGACACTCGCTATCAGTGGTGCTCGGAGATGCACTCCGATCTCCAGACGTTCCTGATGGCGCAGGATCAGCTCTTCACGCCGAAGTCGCTGTCGGCGTGGCTCAAGGAGGTCTTCAGCACGGAGATCGACCGCGAGCGCACGCTGCTGGAGCAGTACAAGCGCGTCGGCCGCGATGGCCTGATCGCCGGCGTTCCGAGCGCCGAGGCGAAGCTCGATGTCGTCGAGAATCTCGGCGAAGCGGGCCAGGCCGAGGGCGATGCGACGCAGCTCGGCGGACCGAACTTCGAGGACCTCGATGGCGCCGCGGCCGCGGTGGCCGCCGCCGCCGCCCCGGAGATTGGCCCGGCCTCGGGCTCGCCCGCGGCCACCGGCCGGATGCCAGGCGACGACGACGGCGATGGAGACTTCGGCGAGGAAGCTCCCACGGAGATCTTCGGCGAGATCGATCACGGTGCGTCGCCGCTCGCGGCTTCGTCGTCGGCGAACGAAGCGGTCACGGTGCCGCGCAACACCGGTCAGGGGGTCGCGCAACCGCCGAAGGGGCCGCCCAAGCCGCCGCCGGGTCGCGGCTCGGTCCCGACCGCCCCGCCGCAGTACGTCCCGCCCAGCGCGGGTGCGAGTGCGATGCTCGGAGCCTCGCCGAGCGGCCCGCTCGGGATGGGCAACGCGCAGCCGATGGCGCACGGCCCGATGAGTGGGGCGATGGGGGTTCCGATGGCCCCGCAGCTGGGCATGCCCACGCCATCGACGGCGCCGCCTGGTCTCGGGCCGTATCCGCCGGCCCCGTCGCCGGGTGGCTACCAGGCCGTGCCGTCGGCGCAGGGCTATCCGATCGGACCGCAACCGCCGGCCCAGGGGAACCCCTACGGCAGCAGTCCGAACCACAACCATGGCGGCCTCGTCTCTCCCGACGCGCCGCCGCAGAAGACGCTGCTCGGCGCCGCCCGTCCGCCCGACATGCCCTGGTACGGCGCGCCCGGATCGAACCCATCGCAGCAGATGGCCGCGCAGCCCGGTCCCTCGGACTACCCGTCCTATCAACCGTCGAGCCCGGGCATGCCGTTGCCGCCGCAGGGCTATTCGTCGTCGCCCGACATGGGCGGCTACGCCCCTCCGATGTCGTCGCCACCATATGGGCAGCCGGGACCGGGGGGGCCCGGCGGCCCGTATGGCGCGCCTCATCAGCAGCAACCCGCGCCGCCGCAATGGCAGCAGCCGCAGAACCAGTACGGCATGCCGTCGGCGGGGGCCGTCGAAGCGCCCGGCGGCATGCAGGTCGATCCCGGCCCGCAGGCGCCGCCGAAGAAGTCGTCCATCGCACGCGATGTTCTGATCGGCGTCGCGATCGCGGCCGTCGTCCTCGGTGGCTTCCTCGCCGTGAAGTTCCTCGTCCTCGACAAGGAGGACGAGCCCGCCGCGCCGACATCGACGATCGCGAACCTGCGGGTCGCGCTCGATCCCGGAACCACTGCCGAGGTCTTCGTCGACAACGAGCGCAAAGCGACCGTCACCGACGGCAAGGAGATCCCGGTCTCGCCTGGCAAGCGCGCGGTTCGCATCGTTGGCCCCAAGGGCACGAAGTGCGAACAGGACGTCGACCTCGCCGCAGGCAAGACGACGACGGTGAAGTGCAGCCTCGGCGCCGCGACGGGGTCGGGCTCGGCCGCAGCCACGACGCCGACGCCGGCCAACACGGGCTCCGGGTCGGCAGCGCAGCCGGCCACGGCGGGTTCCGGCTCGGCGGCCAAGCC
>JALHPV010000283.1 GCA_022842285.1 Kofleriaceae bacterium | reverse complement strand
CGTGGCGGCGGCCGGGTTCGCCGCGAGCTGGAGCTTCTTGGCGAAGCGCGCGCGCAGGGCCCGCGCCACGGCGGGGAACGCAGCCGCGCCGCCGACGAGGTAGATGCCACCGAGCGCCTTGGGATCGGCCTCGGGGAGGCGCGCGAGGAGCTGGTCGGTGAGCTCGAGCGTGGTGTCGATGAGCGGCTGACACTCGGCGTACACGGCGGCGACATCGAGCTGCACGCTGCCGCCGTCCGGCAGCTCGATGAGGAGCTTCTTGCTCGCAGGGCGCAGCGTCTCCTTGGCCTCGCGGGCACGCTCGAGGCCGGCCGCATCGATCACCACGGGCTGGCCCGCGGCGGTGAGCGCGGCGCGCAGGATCACCTCGTCGAAGTCGTCCCCGCCCAGGCGCGCGATGCCCTCGGAGGCGATGAGGTCGAACGAGCGGCCCTCGAGCGTGACCGCCGACGTGTCGAAGGTGCCGCCGCCGAGGTCGTAGACGACGACGTACCGCTTCGGGCTCTTCGGGCCGAGCGTGGCCAGGTGGCGATGCGCGAACTCGATCGCGGCCGCGGTCGGCTCGTTCAGGAGGCCGATCGGCGCGAAGCCGGCGCGCCGGAACGCCTCCATCGTCATCCAGCGCTGGCGCGAGGCCGCGTTCGCAGGCGTCGAGACCATCACCTCGAGGGGGCCGTGCACGTCGAGGTTGGAGCGCTCGGTGATCGCGAGCCGGAGCTCGGTGAGGAACGTGGTCCAGAGCTCGAGCGCCGTGACGCCCGGGAGGCCGGGAACCTCTGCGTCCGGCATGAGGGCGCTCGCCACGCGCTTGATCGAGCGCACGGCATGCTGGGTCTCGCCGGCCGCCAGTGCCCGCGCTGCCTCCCACCCGACGAGGAGCTGGCCCGCGACGACGGCCGCCACTCCTGGCACGTACTCCTTGAACTCGCCGTCGACATCGAACGCCGCGATCGGATGCCGCCCGTCCACCGCCGCCGCCACCACCGTGCGCGTCGTCCCGAAGTCGATCCCGAGCCTCATGGCCCGGACCTTAACTCAGGCGAGGAGGCGGACGAGCGCGGGCTCCTCGGACGGGGTCAGACACAAGTTGCACAACTGGCACTACTTGCACGGGCCGGACAACAACTTGTGCAACTTGTGGAACTTGTGTCTGACCCCGTCCGGACCCCGTCCGGGCCCGTCCGGTGGCTCAGGCGAGGAGGCGGACGAGCGCGGGCTGGACCTTGTAACGGGCAAGCACCGCGTCGAGCTTCTCGCGCGCCTTGGCATCGAACTTGTTCACGCGCTTGCCGAGGATGAGCTCGTTCTTTGCCGAGTGCTCCCAGCCGACGAGCTCGGTGACGGTGACCTGGTAGCCGTGAGCAGCGAGCGTGAGAGCCCGCACGACGTTCGTGAGGTGCGAGCCGAACTCGCGCCGATGGAGCGGATGCGCGAAGAGGTTCGCGTCGGCGACGTCGTCGACGTGGGCCTTCTCGAGCTGGCGCGCGACCTCGGCCTGGCAGCATGGGACGACCGCGACGTGATCGGCGCTGGCACGGATCGCGAGCGCGAGGGCATCGTCGGTGGCGGTATCGCAGGCGTGCAGGGCGGTCACGAGCTGCGGGCGCGCCGGCAGGTTCGTCGCGGCGATCTCGCCCGTGGCCACGGTGAAGCGGTCCTGGCCGAACCGGGCGGCCCGGGCCGCGGCTTGCTGCGACAGCTCGGGGCGCGCCTCGATCGCGAGGAGGGTGCCCTTGCCGGCAGGCTTGAGGACGAGCTCGTAGAGCAGGGCGCCGAGGTAGCTCTTGCCTGCGCCGCAGTCGACGACGAGGGGCTGCTCGGAGCGCGCCATGGCGTCGTCGAGCGCGGGCTTGAGCAAGCCGACGAGGTGCCGGACCTGCTTCAGCTTGCGCCGCGCGTCGGCGTTGAGCTGGCCATCGCGCGTGAGGAGGTGCAGATCCTTCAGCAGGTCGATCGACATCCCCTTCGGTACGTCGGGGTCGGCGGTCGGATCCTTCGGCGCGCTCTTCACGGCGCGCACTCTACTCGACTATTTGTCGTCGGGCTCGGGGGCTCGTTGGGCCTTGGCTCCGGGCCGGGCGGACCACCAAGTCCCGGGCAGAGCCAATGGCGTCCGTCAGCGGACGGCGGTGAGGGCAGCCTGCCGCGCGCGGAAGGCACGCGTCTTCACCGCGGCGACGGTGAGGCCGAGGTCCCGGGCGATCTCGGTCTCGGTGCGCCCCTCGCCATAACGCTTCCAGAACACGGCCGGGTACTTCGCGCCCAGCTGCGCGACGGCCGCCGTCGCGGTCGCGACATCGAGCTTCGCGATCACGTCGGAGCGAAGGTCCGTCGGGTCCGCCTGGCGATCCAGGAGCGCGGAGCCCTCATCGTCCACGGCGCTGGACGACGGCAGCTCGCGAGACCGGCGGCGCTGGCGACGCAGGAACATGAGCGCGGCGGTCGCCGTCACCCGGTAGAGCCAGGTGGAGTACTTGGACTCGCCGCGAAAGGCCGCCTGGTAGCGGTGCGCGAGTAACAGCGCGTCCTGCGTGACGTCCTCGGCGTCGCTCTCGTCGCGGACGTACTTCATCGCAACCGACCGCACGAACGTGCGCATCGCGTCGGGGTCGGTCCATGCATCACGGAGCTCCGGGCGGGCTAGTGTCGGCATCGCAACCTCCTGCGAATCCCTATACGCATGCGACAAGCCAGCGCAGTCCAGCCCCGGCGACAAGCAATTTCAGTGAGTTAGTGGACGTCCAACCCCTCTCCTCGTCCAGGACGCTGGACAGCGTCTAGACAGCTGGACAGCCCGGATCCAAGGTGGAAGACATGCCGGCGGTCCGCCACGTCCTGGTCATCGATGGGGATGCCCTGACTGTCACCCGCGCCCGCCAGGCCCTGCCGAGCATGGAGGTCGATGCCGTGGCGACGCCACCGCAGGCGCTCGAGCGGCTCGTGGGCTCCACGTTCGATGTCGCGCTGCTCGACCCAGCCGTGGTGGGCGGTGATGACGACCATGCGCTTGCCGTCCTGCACCGTCTGCGGACGGTCGCGCCCGACACCGTCGTCGTGATCTGGAGCGTTCGGCCCACGGTGGAGTTTGCGGTGCGCGCGATGCGCGCCGGGGCCCTGGACGTCCTCGACAAGTCCGCCGAGGAGGGCGCGATTCGCTCCGTCATCGAGCGCGCGAGTACCCACGGCGCGCTGTCTCGCGAGGTGCGGCGTCTGCGAGGCGAGGTCGAGCGCGCCCGGGGCCTGGGCGAGGTGATCGGGGAGTCGGCGCTCATGCGCCAGCTGCTCGCCGTGATCGATCGCGTGGCCGCCTCCGATGCCACGGTGCTCATCGTCGGCGAGAGCGGTACCGGCAAGGAGCTCCTCGCGCGCACGATCCACCGGATCGGTCCGCGCAAGGACGGCCCGTTCGTGGCCTTCGACTGCAGCGCGCTCGCGCCATCGCTCCTCGAAGCCGAGCTCTTCGGTCACGAGAAGGGGGCGTTCACCGGTGCGGGGCGCAACCGGCGCGGTCTCTTCCGCGAAGCCAACGGAGGCACGATCTTCCTCGACGAGATCGGCGACATCGATGCCACGGTGCAGAACAAGCTCCTGCGCGTCCTGCAGGAGCGCGAGATCAAACCCGTCGGCGGCGATCGTCCCGTGGCCATCGACGTGCGCGTCGTCGCCGCGACCAACAAGGACCTCAAGAGCCTCGTCGCACGCGGCCACTTCCGCGAGGATCTGTACTGGCGTCTCGCCGTCGTCCCGATCCAGGTTCCACCGCTCCGCGAACGCAAGGACGACATCCCGCAGCTCGCCGCGCACATCCTGGCGCGCCGCCGCGGTGCCGCGAAGACGTTCGCCGGCCAGGAGACCCGCTATCCGACGGCGGTCACGGCCAAGGCGATGGCCCGCCTCCAGGCGTACCGCTGGCCCGGCAACATCCGAGAGCTCGAGAACGTCCTCTCGCGCGCTGCCATTCTCTGCGACGGCGAGACGATCCGCTCGCACGACCTCGATCTCGTCGGCCTCGATCACCCCGCCGGGGCCCCGGCCACCCCCAGCCGCCCCGACACCGAGCGTATCGAGCTGCCCCCGATCGATCTCGGGCGCCTCGGCGACGGCGACGGGCTGAAGGACATCACGGATCGCGCGGTCCGCGCCGTCGAGCGTGCCGCCCTCGCGGCGGCCCTGCGCCAGGAGCGCAACCCGGCCAACGCGGCCAAGGTCCTCGGCATCTCGCGCGCGAGCATCTACACGAAGATGAAAGCCTATGGCCTGAGCGTCGACGGCGAGCCGAGCTCCTGAGTTGTTGCTACAGGTCGTCGTCGCGCGTTCTCGTGTCCCGGAGATTTCGCCGCCCAGGCGCCCGGGAACGCCAAGGTCAGAAGAGGTTCTGGGGCGCTGCGCGCCGCACAATGCTGCGGGAACTCGGCGTGTGCTTGCAGCCGTGAGCCATCGTGAGCCAGCGGAGATCTGACGCGCTTCCCTGGGGTATGATGTCCGGGTTCCGGACAAACTCTTGGCGTTCTCCGCGCCTTGGCGGTGAAAGCTCTGGGGCGGAGCGCCGCTCTCGCCACTCGAGCGGCCGCGGGGCAGCCTGGCTCGACGAGAATCCTCGCGCGGGCACGAGCGCCGGCCGCGCGAACGAGCCACAATGCGGGCCATGTCGACCTGGCATCCCGCCGCGCGCATCGGCGACGTTCGCCCCGGCGACGTGATCGCCGTGACGGTCGAGGGCGTCTCGATGGTGCTCGGCCTCGACGGCGACCGGTACTTCGCCACCCAGCGCCAGTGCCTGCACCGCGGCGGCGACCTCGCGGACGGCATCGTGGCGCGTGGCCATGTCGTGTGCCCGCACCACGGCTGGCGATTCTCGACACTGACCGGCGCCAGCGAGCATCCCAATCAGTGTCTCGTCACCTACGCAGTCCGCGTGGTGGGCGACCAGATCGAAATTGACGTGAACGGCAAAACGAGGAGTCCGTAAGTGAGCACGCGTCCGACGGTGAGCTTGATCGAAGGCGACGGCATTGGGCCGGAGATCGCAGTGGCGACGGTCCGCGCGGTGGAAGCGGCGGGCGGGCAGATCGACTGGGAGCGCGTCGACGCCGGCGCGGGGGCGGTCGAGAAGCACAAGGACCCGCTGCCGCAGGCGACGATCGAGTCGATGAAGAAGCACGGGCTCGCGCTGAAGGGGCCGCTCGCGACGCCGAGCGGCGGTGGCTATCGCTCGGTGAACGTCACGCTCCGGCAGGAGTTCGACATGTACGCGAACGTTCGTCCCGTGAAGACGATCGCCGGCGTGCCGTCGCGCTATGACAACGTGGATCTCACCATCGTTCGCGAGAACACCGAGGACCTCTACGCGGGCATCGAGCACTACCGCGACGCGAAGCGGTCGGCGGCGGAGTCGATCGCGATCATCACGCGCTTCGGCAGCGAGCGCATCATCACCTACGCGTTCGAGTACGCGCGCCGCCACAAGCGCAAGAAGGTCACGCTCGTCCACAAGGCGAACATCCTGAAGATGAGCAACGGGCTCTTCCTCGACTGCGGCAAGGAGATCGCGGCGAAGTACCCCGACATCCAGTTCGACGACATGATCGTCGACGCCACGGCGATGAAGCTCGTCATCGCGCCGGAGAAGTTCGACGTCATCGTCACGATGAACCTCTTCGGCGACATTCTGTCGGACCTCACGGCGGGCCTCGTGGGCGGCCTCGGCGTGGCGCCGGCGTCCAACATCGGCGCGGGCTGCGCGATGTTCGAGGCGGTGCATGGCACGGCCCCCGATATCGCCGGCAAGGGCATCGCGAACCCGACGGGGCTCATGCTGTCGGCGGCGATGCTCCTCGATCACATCGAGCAGCGGGAGGCCGCCACGCGCCTGCGGACGGCGATCTTCTCCGCCCTGGGCGATGCGAGCACCCGCACCGGCGACCTCGGCGGCAAGGCGAACACGGCCGGGTACACCGACGCCGTGATTCGCGCGATGAAGTGAGCGGGCGCGTCAGACGTTGACGGTCTGGAGGGCGGCGAAGCGCTCGTACAGGCGCTCGATGGCGCCGATGGGCGCGTAGCCCTGGGCCGCGACGGCCTCGCCGAGGCGGACGCCGGGGAGGCGGTCCTGCATCTGCAGCGCGCGGAAGAGCTGGAAGCGGTCGACCACCCCCTGCTCGACGAGGAACTCGCCGAACGAGATCTCCTGCAGACCGTCTCCCTCGACCTCGATGCCGCTCTTCGACAGCTCGAAGTAGCTCCGCAGCTCCGCGTGGTTCTTCGCGTTGGCGTAGCCAGGGTTCTGTATGAGGTTGATGAGTGAGGTGGCGTGCATGGGAGGGCTCCCCCAGTCTCCAGCACGCCATGTGCCAGCCAGCCGCCTTTCGGCTTGAAGCTGAATCGATGGGTTACCGAGAAGGCCGATCCTCTGGCAAGCCGAGTAGCCGGCTCCATGGTTGGCTAACGGCAGCTCGTGTGGCACGTCCTTATCCCATGACGTCGCGATTCGTGGTCGGGCTGGCGCTGCTTGCCGTGGGATGTCGCAAGGATCCGCCGACGGCGCCCCCGAATACCGGCGGGACCGGTAGCGAGTCGGCCAAGCCGCCCGTGGCGGTGGCCAACCCCGTGGTCGAACCAGCCGGCGCCCCACCCGGGGATGCGACGCTCCGGCCCGTGCCGGCCGACGTAGCCCGCGGCGTGAAGCTCGAGCTCGTTGCAAGAAGCTTCGATCGGCCGGTGCTCGTGACAACCGCGCCCGGCGACGCGCGCAAGCGGCTGTTCGTTGTCGAGCAGCACAAGGGGCGCGTCCGCATCATCGAGAACGGCAAGACCCTGCCGACGCCGATGCTCAGGGTCAACGTGTCCAAGGCCAACGAGCAAGGCCTCCTGGGCCTCGCCTTTCATCCGCAGTTCGCGACGAACGGGCTCCTCTATATCGACTACACCACGCAGGACAAGGCCACGCACATCGTCGAGTACAAGGTCTCGGCGACGAACCCCGATCAGGCCGATGTCGTCCGCGAGCTGATCCGCATCGAGGATCCGTACACGAACCACAATGGTGGTCACCTCGCGTTCGGGCCCGACGGCATGTTGTGGGCCGGGCAGGGCGATGGTGGCTCGGCCGGTGACCCCCAGGGCAACGGGCAGAACCCGACCGCACTCCTCGCAAAGATGCTGCGCATCGACGTGAGCGCCGCGCAGCCGACCGCCGAGATCATGCACCTGGGCGTGCGCAATCCCTGGCGCTGGGACTTCGATCCGAAGACCGGCGACCTCTATATCGGCGACGTCGGGCAGAACCTCTGGGAGTACGTGTTCGTGGTCCCGAAGGACTCGCCGAAGCGGAACTTCGGCTGGAACGTCGTCGAGGGCAGCCATTGCTACGACGCGGAGGAGTGCAAGAAGGACGGCTTCACCCCGCCCGCCGTCGAGTACGAGCACGGTGCGAGCTGCTCGATCACGGGTGGCATCGTCTATCGTGGCAAGGCGCTGCCCGCCCTCGATGGCGTGTACTTCTACGCGGACTTCTGCTCGGCGATCGTGCGCAGCTTCAAGTGGACGCCCGACCTGTCGTCGCCCACGTCGCCCGGCTTCACCCGCGAGCACTGGGACTGGCGCGCGGCCCTCGATCCCGAGCAACAGCTCTCACAGATCAGCTCGTTCGGGCGTGATCAGGACGGCGAGCTGTACATCGTCTCGCTCGAGGGCAGCATCTGGAAGCTCGTCCCGAAGAGCTAGTACGAACCAGCCTAGAGCTTTGGCTTGGCGAGCTTCTTCATCGCGTCCTGCGAGTCGCGCTTCACGGCGTCGCGCTGGGTGGACGTCAGGTGCTGATCGCAGGCCTTGAGATCGCCCTGGCTCTGCGCGGCCTTCAAGCAGGTGATCGCCGCATCGGACCAGTGATCCGCGACACACCGCGTCTCCATGACCCGGGCGCCGATCTTCGACGCCTCGTTCATGTAGGCCAGCACTGCGGGCGGCAAGCTCGGATCGGGAGGTGCCGAGGTGATGACGGAGAGCGCGTGGTCCGCGGTCTCCTTGCACGCCGGGTTCCCGGCGCTGCTCTTGGAGCCGCACGCCGCGAGGCCCGCGAGGAGCAGAGCGCCCAGCGCGCGCGTCACGACGGGAGACGCTCGCCGGCCGCGCCGCGACCCGAAGGGGCCGCCGGCGGAGGCATGGCCGGTTCGGGATCGGGCTTGGCCGGTGCTTCACCGAGGGCGACCGCGAGCGCGTCGTCGACCTTCTTCATGTAGCGGATCTCGAGCTCCGCCTTCACCTCGTCGGGCACCTCGAGCGCGTCCTTCTCGTTCCGCTCGGGCATGAAGACGATCTTGATGCCGGCGCGGTGCGCGGCGATGACCTTCTCCTTGATGCCACCGACGGGGAGCGCGTTGCCGCGGAGGTCGATCTCGCCGGTGATGGCGACATCGTTGCGGATCGGGCGCTTGGTGAACGAGGACACGACCGCGCACGTGAGCGCGACGCCGGCCGACGGTCCGTCCTTCTTGATCGCACCCTGCGGCAAGTGGATGTGGAGGTCGCTGTTGGCGATCTTCTCCGGGTCGATGCCGAGCTTCAGCGCGTTCGAGCGCATCCACGACACGGCGGCGGTGGCGGACTCCTTCATCACATCGCCCATCTGACCCGTCAGGCGAACCTCGCCCTTGCCCGGATAGACGCGCGTCTCGATGAACATGATGTCGCCGCCCACCGGGGTCCACGCGAGGCCGGTGATGACCCCGACCTCGGGCTTGCGCTCGGCGGCATCGTGCACGTGGCGCGGCGGACCGAGGAGGTCGACGAGCTGGCCCGCATCGACGTGCACCTTCTCGGCGCCCTCGGCGACCTTCACGGCGGCCCCGCGGCACACGCCCGCGATCTCGCGCTCGAGGTTACGGACGCCGGCCTCGCGCGTGTAGCTGCTGATGATCTCCGACAGCGCCTTGTCATCGAGATCGAGTTGCTCGCGCGTGATGCCGTGCTCGCCGAGCTGCTTCGGCACGAGGTGGTTCTTCGCGATCGCGAGCTTCTCGAGGGTGGTGTAGCCCGAGAGCTCGACCATCTCCATGCGATCGAGGAGCGGCTGGCTGATGGTGTCGGTGCTGTTCGCCGTGCAGATGAACATCACCTTCGACAGGTCGACCGGCACCTCGACGTAGTGGTCGACGAAGTCCTTGTTCTGCTCGGGATCGAGGACCTCGAGCATCGCCGCGGCCGGGTCGCCCCGCATGTCCTGCGCGAGCTTGTCGATCTCGTCGAGGACGAACACGGGGTTCATCGAGCCGGCCTTCTTGAGACCGGAGACGATGCGGCCGGGGAGGGCGCCGATATAGGTGCGGCGGTGACCGCGGACCTCGGCCTCATCCCGCACGCCGCCGAGCGAGATGCGGACGTACTTGCGACCGAGCGAGCTCGCGATCGACTTGCCGAGCGACGTCTTGCCGACGCCCGGCGGGCCGACGAGCAGGAGGATCGGGCCGTGCTTGTTCGGAGCGAGCTTGCGCACCGCGAGGAACTCGAGGATGCGGCGCTTCACCTTCTCGAGGCCCGAGTGCTCGGCCTCGAGGATGGCGCGCGCGGCGGACACGTCGAGGCGGTCTTCGGTGAAGGTGCTCCACGGGATCTCGAGGAGGTTCTCGACGTAGGTGCGCGCGATGTTGTACTCGGGCCTCGACGACGCCAGCTGGCGCTTGCGC
>JALHPV010000282.1 GCA_022842285.1 Kofleriaceae bacterium | reverse complement strand
TCGGCGGGATCGCCCGGGATGACATCACCGGCGGCCGTACCGAGGATGAGCTCGCCGGAGGTGGACCACGCGAGGCCGATGCCTGCGAGCGGAATGGCGGAGACCATGCCGAGATCGACGCGAAAGGCATCACCGTCGGCGAGGGCCACGACGACCGCGCCATCGAGCGGCGAGAGCGAAAGTACGAGCCCGTCGACGGCGAGGGACCAGAGCGGCAGCATGCTCGCGGCGGGTACGCGCGCCACGAGGCGATTGCCCTCGGCGGCGACCACATAGGTGGTCGCGATCGGCGTCGTCACCGCGAGCGCTCGCGCCGGTCCGCCATCGGGACTGACCAGGACCCCGCGCACCGTGCCGGTGTCGAGGTCGAGCACCGTCGCGTGATCACCGGCGAACACGAGGATGACATCGCCGGCGGCCTGCACCGCGTCGACGATATCGGTCGTCCACTCCCAGGCCGCTGCCCCGTCGGATGTGGAGACGCGCACCGTCGCGCTCGTCGCCCCCTGCGCTGCACACGCGACCGACCGGGCCGTCGCGGCGAGGCCTACCGGGAGTCCGGGCCCGCACCCATCGGGCCGCGTCCACGCGACGCTCTTCGTCTCGAGATCGAGCCGCGCCACGCCGGCCGTGGTCGTGTCCGACGGCGGGGCTTCCGTCACGGCGGCGTATGCGATGTGACCGAGCTCGGGCGTCGCCGCGAGCGCGAGCACCCCGTCGGCGCCGCCGGTCCCCGTGAAGGATCCCGTCGCGTCGACGGCGGCCGGCAGGTCTCGGAGCTCGACGGGGACGATCACCGGGGCGCGTGGCGCCGCCAACCGCATGTCGCGGCGCACGGGCGGCACGGCCACGCGCGCTACCGAGTGCGCGGCGGAACCATCCCACCGCGTGGCGAGGATCGACTGATCCCCGAGCACCGCGCCGGGCCACGCGAAGGCGACGTAGCCCGCCAGACCATGCTCGTCGAGCAGCACCGCCGTACCGGGCTCCGCCGCCACCAGCCGGCGTGGTCCCCGCTCGGCGAGCGCCGCGCCGAGCACCGCATCGGCGAGCACGGTGCGGGTCACCAGATCGCGCGACACCCGCACGATGCCGCCGAGCGTGGCGAGCTCGAGCCCATCGCCCTCGCGGCTCTTCCAGTGCCCACGCACGTCGGTGACCTGCCCGAGCACCGCGCCGGTCGCCCGCGCGATGGCGAGCACCGACTGCATCCCTGCGTCTGACTTCGTCACGACGAGGATCGTCTCGCCCGTGCACGCATCGATCTCGACGAGCTGATCGATCGCGATGGCCCAGGTCACGGCCGACCCCGAGCGCGAGTCGGTGATGCGTGCGAGCGTGCCGTCCTCCCGGGCCGCGAACAGCTCGCGCCCGACGTCACCGCAGGCCGCCACCACTTCGTACGCCGCCACCGCGGCCGGCAGCGTGAGGCGCGTGAGCTCCGCCCCATCACCCGCTTCGAGCACGACCACGTGCGAGCCGCCACTCGACACGACGACGCGCTCGTCGGTCATGGCGAGGAAGCTCGCGTCTTGCTTCCAGCGCAGCTTCCCGTCGAGGCCGAGCGCACGCACACCAGCCGAGTCTGCGCAGACGATCGCATCGCTCGTGACCCCGACCACCGGCCCCGGGCACGTCGTCGGATCGCGCCAGACAACACGCCCCGCATCGACCTCGACGAGCTCGACCTGCCCCTGCCCAGCCACGAAGCCATAGAGCACCGCCCGTGCCGGCCCATCACCGGGTACGGCCCAGGGCGTCGCCTTGCGGAGCGGCTCCGCGGCGGCCCCGGTGAGGCCGAGCGAGACCATCGCCGTCGGCGCATCGCTGCGGCCAAAGCGATCTGCGACCCGGGGAGCCGGCCAGCCGATGGGCGCGGGCGCGTAGGCCCAGGCGGGCGCCCCCGGATCGGGCGCGGACGCCGCCTCCCCGCACGCCGCGAGGGCCGCGAGGAGGAGGAGGACCTGCTGGCGGCGTCCCCGCACCCTCGCGGTGCGCCCGGTAACGCGTCGGGGCCGCGCCTCGCCTTCGGCGCACCTCGCGCCCCCGCCGAGCTCATCAGGCCCCGGTCGGAGGACTCGGATCAAACGCGCTCGAGGATCGTCGCGATGCCCATACCTCCGCCGATGCACAGCGTGATGAGGGCGGTGGACTTGTTCGCGCGCTCCATCTCGTCGAGCGCCGTGCCGAGGAGGATCGCGCCGGTCGCGCCGAGCGGGTGACCGAGGGCGATCGCGCCGCCGTTCACGTTCACGCGGTCCATGTCGATCCCGAGCGCGCGCGCCGTCTGCATCGGCACCGTCGCGAACGCCTCGTTGATCTCCCAGAGATCGATGTCCTTGACGCTCATACCGGCGCGATCGAGCGCCTTCTTCGACGCCGGAGCCGGCGCCGTCAGCATGATGACCGGCTCGGCGCCGATCGTCGCCATCGCGCGGATCTTCGCGCGCGGCTTGAGGCCCGCCTTGGTGCCCCACTCCTTGGAGCCCATGAGCACGGCGGCGGCGCCGTCGACGATGCCCGACGAGTTACCGCCGGTGTGCACGTGATCGATCGCCTTCACATCGGAGTACTTGTTCAGCGCGAGCTGGTCGAGCGTCTCGCCATTCGGGCCGGCGGGCATCGCGCCCATCTGCACGAAGGCGGCCTTGAGCTCGCCGAGCCCGGCGAGCGTTGTGTCGGCGCGCGGGTGCTCGTCGCGGTCGAGGGCCACCGAACCATCGGGGTTCTTCACCGCGAACATCGAGTTGGCGAAGCGCTTCTCCTCGATGGCGCGCGCCGCCTTCTGCTGGCTGGCGAGGGCGAACGCGTCGACGTCCGCGCGCTTGAAGCCCTCGCGGGTCGCGATGAGGTCGGCCGAGATGCCCTGCGGCACGAGGTACATGCGCTTGCGGAGCTCGAGGTTGAGGCCGTCCATCATGGCCTCGTCGCTGCCCATCGGGACGCGCGACATCGACTCGACACCGCCACCGATGGCGCCGTCGATGAAGCCCGCGCCGATCTTCGCGGCGATCGAGTTCACGGCCTCGAGGCCCGAGCCGCAGAAGCGGTTGATCGTGTAGCCGGTGACCTCCTCGGGCCACTGGGCGGCGATGAGCGCAACGCGCGCGATGCACGCGCCCTGCTCCTTCACCTGCGACACGCAGCCGACCGCGAGGTCGTCCACGAGCTTCTTGTCGAGCTTCTTGCGCTCGGCCATCGTGTTCAGGGTCTGCGCGAGCAGCTCCTGCGGATGGATGTTGGCAAGGCCACCTTTGCCGGCCTTGCCGCGACCGCGCGGCGTACGAAGAGCGTCGTAGATGAAGACATCGGCCATGACTGACTCCCTGCTGGTTGGAAGCCGTCCTTATAGCGCGCTTTCGAGGTGGTCGCGGGGAACGATGAGTCGCAGCGCCCTCGGTAAGGCCCTGATCGAGTAGCGATCTCCCGCGGGTAGCTCCTCACCGTCGATCTGGACGGCGGGCAAAGTCCCACCTGTCGAGCGGACGGTCAGGTCGAAGGTACTACCCACGATGGCAGGTTCGTGGGTAAAGCCGAGGGCGGCGAGGTCGTCGATGCCGACGGGGCTGCGCCGCAGGCCCCCGAGGAGCTTGGTGCCGAAGTCGCGCCGCCCCGTCACCGGCACGAGCTCGAACTTGCCGTCGTCGCTCTCGGCGTTCTGGTCGAAGACCCACTCCCCGCCGAAGATGCGGGTGTTCTTCACGATGACATCGAGGAGGTGCTCGAAGGTGTGGACCACGCCGTCGATGACGACATCGAGATCGAACTTCACGTCGACCACGTAGCTCTCGACGAACCGCCGCAGGACCGCGCCCGCGTAGACGAGCTGGTTGCGGTACAGCTGCCCGAGGCCGGGGATCCTGCCCACGACTTCGCGGTCGCGGTTACGCGTCTCGAGGCTTGCGGCGCCGATGCCCACGGAGAACGAGTCAAAGAACTGGTCGCGGTAGATGGCCTTGCCGCTGCGCTCGATGGTGAGAGCGCCCACATCGCAGCCCACGGTTTGATGCTGCGAGATGACCCGAACGTTACGCTCGAGTGAGCCCGGACCGCTATCGAGGCCGAAAGACTTGCCCTGGTCGTTCGCCGTGCCCGTCGGCAGCATGCCCATCGCGCACTCCCCGGCATGACGCGATGCGAGAATCCCTTTGGCCACCTCGGCGAACGTGCCGTCGCCGCCCATGTAGATGATCGTGCGCGCACCGTCCTCGTCGATCAGCGCACGGACGCGCTCGATGGTCCGCCCCTCGGGCTCGGTGGGCACGAAGCGGTGCGACACTTTGACCTCATCAAGCAGCGCGCGCGCGGTGCGGATCCATTCGGCAGCTTTGCCGCTCTGCGCGGTTGGGTTGGCAACCAGAATCGCGGCCATGAGGTAAGTTCTCTCATGGAAATGACGGACGCCAGCGATGAGCACCGGCTGCTGCGGCAGACCATCCGTCAGTTCGTGCAGTCGCGCGTCGAGCCGCAAGCGATGGAGCACGACGAAGCGGCGACGTTCAACGCGAAGCTGCTCAAGGAGGTCGGCGAGCTCGGGCTCATCGGCGTGACCATCCCCGAGGCCGACGGTGGCGCCGGTATGGACGCTACCGCCTCGGTGATCATCCACGACGAGCTCGCGTACTCGGACCCCGGCTTCACGCTCGGCTACCTCGCGCACGCGCTTCTCTTCGTCAACAACTTCTACTGGGCGGCGACGCCCGAGCAGCGGGCGAAGTATCTCCCGGCCACGCTCGCCGGCACGACGGTCGGGGCGATGGGGATGACCGAGCCCGCCGTCGGTACGGACGTCCTCGGCATGCAGACCGTCGCCGTGAAGCAGGGCGACCACTACGTGCTGAACGGCCGCAAGACCTTCATCACCAACGGTCCCGAAGCGAACGTCTTCTGCGTCTACGCGAAGCTCAACGATCGCATCACGACGTTCCTCGTCGAGCGCGAGCTCCCCGGCTTCTCGACCAGCGCCAAGATCCCGAAGATGGGCATGCGCGCATCGACGATGTCCGAGCTCATCTTCGAAGACTGCCGCGTGCCCGCGGCGAACGTCCTCGGCAAGGAGGGCGGCGGCATCACGAACATGATGCGCAACCTCGAGATCGAGCGACTGGGCCTCGCCGCGATGTCGCTCGGCATGGCGCGCCGCTGCCTCGACATCATGGTGCAGTACGTCAACGAGCGTCGCAGCTTCGGCCGGCCGCTCCACGAACACGGTCAGATCCAGAAGTACATCGGCGACAGCTACGCGAAGGTCGAAGCGATGCGCGCGCTCGTCTACAACGTGGCCGCGACCGTGAGTCCCACGAATCGCAACCGCCTCGGCACGGACGCGGCGAAGCTGTTCTCCGCGACGGCCGCCAAGGAAGTCGCCGACGCCGCCGTGCAGGTCCTCGGCGGCTACGGGTACTGCACCGAGTACCGCGTCGAGCAGTTCCTCCGTGACGCCAAGCTGATCGAGATCGGTGGCGGCACCATCGAGGCGCACCAGAAGAACATCACGCGCGACCTGACAGCTCGCTAGGTAGCTCGCTTCGCTACGGGCGCTTGGCGCCGCCGAAAACGAAAGAAGCCCACCCCGGCAAGGGTGAGCTTCATCGTCTAACTAGTTAGTCGAAACGTTGGGTGGCCAGGGGTTGGGCCAACGCCCGTCGCCCGTGGCTGGTAGCCCAATTTAGAGCGTGCAGCCCATCGCGCCGGCGGTCTGCTTGAGACCGTCGAGGCCGGCCTTGCAGCCGTCGCCCCACGCCTTCTTGGTGGCGTCGTCCGTCGCCGAGGCGAAGTTCTTCCACGCGTCGACCGTGGCGTCGTAGCCCTGCTTCATGGAGTCCTTGGCCGGGCCGAGCTTGTCGCACTTGGAGAGCGCCTCGAACGCCGCCATGTAGTCCTTGCACTCCTGCGGGTAGTTCGACGTGTCCGCGCCACCCGGGGCCGCGGCGGCCGTGTCGCCCGAGCCCGAGCCAGCCGGAGCAGCGGCGGCAGAGCCCGAACCCTCGGTCGGCGTCGCGGCGGCCGAGCCGGAGCCCGGGTCAGCCATCGTGCCACCGGCGTCCGGCATCATCGCCTTGGTGGTGCACTCGCCGAGCTGCTTACCAACTTCTTCCATCTTCTTCGCGTCGGCGGCGTTCGGGGTCGCGGCGGCCGGGTTGTTCTTGGCCGAGTCCTGCGCCCACTTGGTCATCTCCTCGGTGACCTTCTGCGCGCAGTCCTTGTCCTTCTTGTCGGCGCAGCCGCACATCTTGTCCTTGAACTCCACCATCTTCGCCATGGCGCCACCGCCGCCGCCATCCGCCTTCTTCTTGCAGCCGGCGAACGAGAGGAGAGAGAGGGTGGCAACGAACGCGATCGAGAGATTCTTCATGGCCCCTGTTTTAACGAATCGCCCTCGGCCACGCATGTTTTCTATCGTGTAATTTCAGCAACTTATCGTCACCGACTCGTGACAATTGGGCCATCCGATCCCCGGTTTGTCACCAGTCACCGACAGTCTCTCGCGACGCATCCGCGATGGCGGATGCTGGATCGAGCGCTCAGGACGGGGAGAGGAAGCGCTCGTACGCGGTGAAGTCGTATTCGCGGCCAAGGAAGTCACGTACGAGATCAGCCGCGTCGCGGCTTCCACCTGGCGCGAGCACCTTGTCGCGATACGCCCGCGTGACGTCCTTCGCCATGAGTCCCGTCGACGCGAAGGGCGTCAGGAGGTCCTTCGCGATCACGAGGGACCACTGGTACGTGTAGTACATCGCCGAGTAGCCGACGAGATGCCCGAACGACGCGTGGAACCGCGTGCCCGGGACGTATTCGAACGGCGTGTACAGCTGCTGCAGTCGCTTCACTTCCTCGAGCTGATCGAGGCCGTGCGGGTCGGTGCGGTGGAAGCCAAGGGAGATGGCCGCGTAGAAGAGTTGCTGCACCGTCTGGGTGCCCAGCCCGAACTTGTCGGCCTCGCGCATCTTCGCGACGAGCGCCTCGGGGATGACCTCGCCGGTGCGGAAGTGCTGCGCGAACCGAGCGAGCGTCTCGTGGCTCCAGGCCCACTCCTCGAACATCTGCGACGGTGCCTCGACGAAGTCCCACTCGGTGGCGACGCCCGAGAGCGAGATCCACGGCTGGTGCCCGCCGAGGACGTGATGCATGAGGTGGCCGAACTCGTGGAACATCGTCACGACGTCGTCGTGCTCCATCAGGCCGGCGCCATCGCTCGGTGAGGGGAAGTTGCAGACGAGCACGCCCTCGGGGAGCTGCACGCCGCGCACCCCATCCTTCAGGGGGAACTGCGCTGCGTGCTTGTACTTGCCCTCGCGCGGGTGCATGTCGAGGTAGATGCGCCCCAGCTTCGTGCCCGCGCGCATCACGTCGTAGACGAGGACGCTCGCGTGCCACCGGGCCACCCCTGGCGCCGGGTCGGCGACCTGCTCGTACTCGATGTCGAAGATCTCCGACGTGATCGCGAGCAGGCCCGAGAGTACGCGCTCGTACGGGAAGTACTCGCGCACGAGCCCCGCATCGACCTCGTAGCGCTCCTTCTTCACGAGGTGCTCGAGCCACGTCTTCTGCCAGTCGGCGACGACGGTGGCGCCCGGCTGATGCTTCTGCAGCATGCGCAGGAGCTCGCCGTAGTCGACCTGGGCGCGCGGCGTGGCGAGGTTCTTCACGCGCTCGATGAACTCGGCCGCCCGCGCGCCGCTGCCGATCATCTTGTCCGCCGTGATGTAGTCGGCCCAGTTCGCGAAGCCGAGCAACGAGGCCTTCTCGGAGCGCAGCCCGAGGATCGCGCGGAGCACCGCTTCGTTCTGCTGGTCACCCCGGCTGCGGAACGCGATGTACAGCTCACGGCGCAGCTCGTCGTCGTCCGCGTACGTCATGAACGGGTTGTAGTCGGGGTAGTCGGTCGTGATCGTGACCAGCCCCTCGGCGTCGGGCGCGTGGGCGGCGATGAAGTCCGCGGGGAGACCGCTCAGGCGCGTCGCGGGCGCTTTGATCGAGCGCACGTCCTCGGAGATGTTCTTCGAGAACTGCTGCCCGAGGCGGGTGAGCTCCTCGTCGATCGCCTTCAGGCGCGCGCGCACCTCCGCGGGCTGATCGACGCCGGCGCGGCGATAATCGCGCAGCGTGTGCGCGTGAAAGCGCTGGGTCTCGGCCGAAGCCTGGGACACGTCGACGGCGGCGAGCGCGTCGTAGATCTCCCGATCGAGCGCGAGGTCCGAGTAGAAGCGCGACACCTCCTGCTCGCAGTCGCGCGCGGCGTCGCGGATCTGTTCGTCCGGGTGGACCTCCGACATGAGCCCCGCGAGCGCATTCGAGCTGGACGCGGCCGTGAGCAGCTCGTTGTAGCGAACGAGCAAGTCCTCGACGGTGCGCGCGGTCCCGGTGACGATCGCGGGGCGCAGGGCCTCCGCACGGCGCAGGCCGGCGAGGCAGTCGGTGGAGAAGGTGCGAGCGTGCTCTGACTTCTTCACGGCGAAGAAGATGGTACACGGAGTCGCGATGGATGAGGTTCCGCAGCTCGGCGATGCGCTACCGCTCGTACCGACGACCAGCAACTGGCTCGACGTCGCCATGGCCGACCTCGACAGCGTTCACGCCGACCATCTGCACTGCGAACGCAAGGCGGCGCAGTCCGCGCTGTCACTGATTCGCAGCTACCCCGAGCACACGGACCTCGTCGAGGCGATGGCGCGGCTGGCCCACGACGAGACTCGTCACGTCGTGCAGGTCGCGGCCCTCATGCAGAAGCGCGGACAGCAGGCGAGCTACGACCACGGCGACGAGTACGCCGCCCAGCTCCGCACCCACATCCGCAAGCAAGACCCCGCTCGCCTGCTCGATCGCCTCCTCGTCTTCGCGGTGATCGAAGGCCGCAGCGCCGAGCGCCTCGGCATGCTGGCCGCCGCCCTCACCGAACCGAAGGCGGCGGCGCTCTACGCCTCGCTCGCCGACGCCGAGGTCCGCCACCGCGATATCTTCCTGTCCCTCGCCCGCTCGATCGCCCCGACGTCCTGGCGAGCCCGCGCGACGGAGCTCGCCGCCGTCGAGGCCGAGGTGCTCGCACAGCACCCGGTCATGGCCCGGATTCACTGACGATCCGACCGTTGGTGCACCGCATCCGTGCGGGCTCCACCAGGGACTCGAGCGCGAGCGGCTCGCCCGAGATGTCGCGACCGAGGGCGGTGAGCGGCGAGTCGGCGAAATCCCACAGCGCGCTCTGATCGATGTCGGGCATGCGCCGCGCTTCCCATTGCTCGGCCCGCCACAGCAGCAACCCGAGCCCCCCTACCGCGACGGTGACGACGGAGGCCGCGGCGACCAGCCAGCGGGGAGCGGGCACGAGGGGCGCGAGCCAGACGGCGACCCACACCGCCTCGGCCAGGAAGCGCGGTCCGAAGCACACGCCGCCCCACCACATGTGAAAGCACGCCATCACGAGCACCTGCGCGACGAGGCCGAGGGCCACCAGGCGCGCGGTGAGGTCACGCGTCCGCGCCGCGGCGATGATCGCCACGAGGACGATCGGCGCGTAGAAGATCAGGCCGCGCCCCGGTGACGCGACGAGGCCGGCGAGGCCGACGGGCAGGCCGGGCAGCGCGAACACGTCGGCACTCACCGCAGCGTTCGCATCGAGCTGCGCCACCGGGAGCGGTGTGCCGAGGTGGATCGCGTTCCAGATGATGAATGGCGCGGCGACGCCGAGGGCCG
>JALHPV010000281.1 GCA_022842285.1 Kofleriaceae bacterium | reverse complement strand
CCCCGCGATCGCCACGCCGCATCCGCTCCCGGCGCCGCTCGGCGCGGCCTGGCACCTCGCCCTGTACCACCCGGGTGGAAGGCTGCGCGCCCGCAACGAATACCCGCTGTTCCCGCCGATCCAGCCCGCCACCGTGCGGGGCCCGGGGGCGAGCCCCATCGTCGTGCTGTCGGGGGCCGAGCGCCGCGAGGTTCTCGTCATCGATCCCGCCACGGGCGATCCGCTCCGGCGCGTGCTCCTGCCCGACGACGCCGTCCCGGGCCTCGTCGGCGGCGGGCTCGTGAAGGGTGTTCCGACAGCGTACGCCGTGGCCGCCCGTCCGCTCCGTGTCTTCACCTTTTGAGCTAATCTCGTCGTCTATGGCACTCCCGCTCCGCGCTGCGCTGCGCTCCGCAGGCCGCTTCATCGTCAAGCACCCCACTACGATGCTGAGCATGGCGCGCCACGCACTCGGGATGCGAATCGCCGTTCCGCTCGACGCCCTGCGCTGGTTCATCGCGAACACGCCGCCGTCGAAGAAGGCGCCGCAGGACGTGACCATCACGCCGCGCCCGCCCGCCATCGGCGTCGGCGCCACCGTCGATCTCATGGGCACCACCGTCCGCGCGGGCGCATCGATCCGCATCGACCAGATCGAGGTCACGGAGACCGCCTTCCGCGTCACGCTCCGGCTCTCCGACGTGACCATGAAGGTCCTCGGCGAGTCCTTCACGCCGGTCGCGGGCCTCATCAAGTCGGGGGCCCTCGACCTCTCGAAGCCGGGCAACCTCGCCAAGTTCATGCCCAAGCGCCCCGCGGTCCTCGCCGAGGCGCACGACGACATCATCGTCCTCGACCTCATGCAGGTCCCGAAGTTCGCCGAGAATGACCGCGTCCGCGGCATCATCGGAACGCTCACCCCCGTCGCGCAGGTCGCCGGCCTCTCGACGGAAGGCGACTTCCTGATCATCCAGCTCCGCGTCAGCCCGTTCGGCATCCCGCGCGCTCTCAACGCCGCCCGCGCGCTCGCCGCCGGCTGAGTCCCCCGCGCGCATGGCCGAGTCTTCGATCGACCCGCGTCGCCCGTCGGCTCCGCTGGCGTCGGGGCACATCGCTCCGCCGATCGCCTCGTCCTACGCCGAGCTCGCCCAGGAGCTGGCCGCACTCTTCGACGGCGAGTCGGATCTCGTCGCGAACCTCGCGAACGCTACCGCTTCGATCCGGGCGTTCTTGCCCCGGGCGTCGTGGGTCGGCTTCTACGTGATGCGCGCCGGGCAACTCGTGCTCGGCCCGTTCCAGGGCAAGGTGGCGTGCGTTCGCATCGCGCTCGGCAAGGGCGTCTGCGGTACGTCGGCCGCCGAGCGCCGCACGCTGGTCGTGCCCGACGTCGAAGCGTTCCCCGGCCACATCGCCTGCGATGCTGGCAGTCGCAGCGAGATCGTGGTGCCCATCTTCCGCGGCGGGCGCCCCGACGGGGATGTCGTCGCGGTGCTCGACCTCGACAGCTACGACCTCGCGGCCTTCGACGAGCGCGATGCCGACGGGCTCGCTCCCATTGCCGCGCTGCTCGGCGCTCTCGCGTGGTGACCGTGCGTTCGCGTTCGTGGTGGCTTCGCGCGTGCGCCGGAAGTTTCGACGCCAAGACGCCCGAGACGCCAAGGTCAGATGGGTTTCGGGCGCTGCGCGCCGGGCAGGATTCGGGTGGGTCGTGGTTCCGCGTGTGGTCCGGAAGTTTCGACGCCAAGACGCCCCAGACGCCAAGGTCGGAGGGTTGGGCGCTGCGCGCCGGGCATGATTTGGGTGGGTCGTGGTTCCGCGTGTGGTCCGGAAGTTTCGACGCCAAGACGCCCCAGACGCCAAGGTCGGAGGGTTTGGCGCTGGGCGCCGGGCAGGATTCGGGTGGTTCGTGGTTCCGCGTGTGGTCCGGAAGTTTCGACGCCAAGACGCCCCAGACGCCAAGGTCGGAGGGTTGGGCGCTGCGCGCCGGGCATGATTTGGGTGGGTCGTGGTTCCGCGTGTGGTCCGGAAGTTTCGACGCCAAGACGCCCCAGACGCCAAGGTCGGAGGGTTGGGCGCTGCGCGCCGGAGTCGGTTCGCGTGTTGGGCGGATCGTTGTCGGTGCGCTGCTGGTTGTTCTCGTCGCATGTCAGGGCGAACGGTCGGAGGCACCGGTCGCACGCGATGCAACCGCGAGCACGCGCGGGGATGCGGGTGGGTTCGATGGCTCGGGGAGTACGGGGGCGGGGGGCGGTTCCGAGGGGAGCGCGGGGAGCGCGGAGGTGGGGTCGGGGAGCGGGGCGGCGGCCGAGCCGGAGGAGCCGCCGGATACGACGCCGAATGCGGGCAGCGCGGGCGCGGTCGATCCGATCGCGGACCTCGGCGCCGTCCCCGCGTGGCAGGCCGTGATCGATCGCTACCTGTATCTCGCGCGGCGCAATCAGGAAGGCATCGTGTACGGCCGCGTCGGGCCGCGGGTGCTCGTCGAGAAGATTCCGCTCGGGGCCATCGATGGCGGGATCGAGCTCGTGCCCTCGCAGTACACGTGGCTGATCGACGACACCGAGGGCAATGGCTCGCTCGGGATTCGCGTGGCGCTCGGCGGACGCGATGCGAAGGCCGGTGATCGCGTGGCGCTCGGCGGAGGGTGGAAGCTCGACGAGACGAGGCAGTGGTTCTGGGAGGTCGATGCGTTCCATCCGCTGCCCCCGGCCGCGCCGTCGAATATCAAGGATCCGCCGCCCGAGACGCCGTCGCACGTGATCGTGGATGGCAGCCTGCCGTCGGGCGCGAGGCCCGTGACGCTCGCGAAGGACAACGACGCCATCTACTTCCAGATCGTCGGTCCGCCGCCGCTGAAGGAAGGTGACGGCTGGCTCATCGCGAACGAGCTCGGAGATCCGCCGTTCGCGCGCCTCGTGCTGCCCGGCGAGAAGTCGAGCTACGGCAGCCAGGACATGCGCGGCGACGACGAGCGCTGGGTGCTCAAGAAGGGGCAGACGTACTGGGTGCGCATCGGCAAGGTCCGCACGTACGGGCCCGACAAGCCGGCGGGGATGAACGCCCGCACCGCGCCCGTTCGCGTGAAGTAGCTAGAAGCCGCCGCCCATCATTCCCATCGGCAGCTTCTTCAGCAGACCGTCGAGCTGCGAGTTCGTGACCTTGAGGCCGAACCGGACGCGATCGCCCTTGCGCGAGAAGCGCAGCTGGTTGACGACCTCGACGGCCTCCTTGCCCATCATGTTCGCGTTCTTCTTGAGGTCGGGAATCGCCTTCTCCATCTGGTCCGCCATCTTCTTGTCGTTGAGCTGAACGATCATGTCGACTTTCAGGCCGCCGGAGACATCCATCGTCCCCTTCACGAGACCGAGGGTGCCGCCGAGCGGGGTCTTGGTGCCGTCGCCGACGAACCAGATGGCGCCGGCGCGGTCGAGGGACTCGAGCTCGGCGATGAGGGCCTTGTCGGCGGTGGCGTTCGCGGATGGCAGCGCCTTCTCGATCGCCTCGAAGTCGGCACGCGTGACCTCGACGCCCTCGGGCGGGAACTGCATGACGACCCGGCTCATCAAGGTTCCGCTCGGGAGCTTGTAGTACCCGGACTTGATCGAGCCGATGTCCGACGGGATGGTGATCGAGAGGTAGCGACCGTCAGCGTCGAGGGCGTGCTCGATCTCGGCCTTGGTCGCGCACGTGTCGAGCGCCGCGAGGTCGAGGCCGCGCATCACGAAGTGGGCGGTGAACTTCGGGAAGGCGACCTGCACCCCGCCGAGCATCGCCTTCCATGACAGCGTCGACACGCATTCCATCCACGCGGCAGATGCCTTCGACGCCGCGCCCTGCTGGGCCTGCGTGAACTTCATGAGCGGCGAGTTGGCCCACTGCTTCTGAAAGTCGAGGACATTGCCGCCGAAGAGGGCGGTGTTCCCGGCGGGCAGCTCCGCCAGCATCGACTGCTCGTCGCTGGTGAGCTTGCCGGACGCCTTCATCTCGAAGTCCGGCGACTTCTCGCAAGCAAGAAGTGAAACGGCGAGCGCGACCGCGGCGACCTTTGTCATGCCGAGGGCGTAGCACGGCGACGACGCCGGAGGGCACCGAGCACGACCACGCCGAGGGGGGCGAGGCTGCCGGTGGGCGAGCCCGCGGTCTGGCAGCAACCGCCTCGACGGCCGCCGGCGCGCGTGGGCAGCGGCGCTTGCGTGCGCGCCGCGGAGACGGCCGCCAGCGTCGGCGGGTCGGCGGTGACGCGGCACTCGGCGTCGACGGTGAAGATGGCGGGACGCGCGGGCACCGTTCCTCCCGGCGAGAGCATGATCGCGCACTCGTTGCCGGCGCGGGCGGCGGAGACGGTGACGGTACCGCCAGCATCGGGACCGTCGAGGACGATGTTCACCGTGCCGATCGGTGCGCGGTACGCGAGGGCCGCGACGCCGGGCGTGGTCGGCCACACCACGACCCCCGCGCGAGGACCGCTGATGGCGATGCCCTGGTACCCATCACCGCCGAGGAGGGCGGGGGCGGTGAGCTGACGGCCGGCGGCCCCGATGGCGTGTACGGCGCGTGGCTCGGGGCCGGGCACCTCGAGGCGCAGGTCGCGCACCGCGAAGCGGCCGGCGTCGCAGCGGCCCTGCTTCGACTCGTCCTTGAAGCAATCCGTGTCGGAGCTCGCGCCGAGGACGGGCGTGCCGCCGCTGACCGTCGTGATGGCGAGCTGCGTCCTGCCGACGAGCGCGGTGGCGGTGTGATCGACGAGGGCGAGAGCGCCGGTGGTCCGGAAGCGCACGTGAAGCGAGCGGTCGGCGGCGCCGGTCGTGGCGCGATCGATCACGACGAGCGTGGCTGCGGTGCCGTCGGCGCTGGGAACGAGGACGAAGTCGCGCAGTGCGGCCGGCACGTCGGACGCGTGCTCCTGGAAGCGATACTGATCGGCGTAGTTGCAGCGCGCGGCGACGACCCCGCTCCGGGTCTGCGCGGTCCACTCCCACGCGGTGGTCTTCCCCCAGTAGCCCTGGCTGGGCAGATACGCGGGCGGTAGCTGCGCGGATTCGACGGTCGGGGCATTGCCGGTGAGCGACGATCGCGATCCGTACGGGGTGGGGTCGACGATCACGTCGTCGACGCCGCGCGAGAGCACGAACGTGCCTGCGTTTGGCGAGCGGTGATCGACCTCGAGCGTGTGCTGACACTCGGCGACGAACCACATGGCCTGGTTGTCCCAGCGCGTGCGCGCGTAGAGCGTGCCGGTCGCGGGCGCGACGTACGCGGTCGGCCAGCTCGCGCGCGGCGCGAGGGCGGGCGCGTCGCCGACGGTGGCGAGCGCGCTGAAGAGCAGGAAGTCGGCATCGGCGAGTTGCAGGCGCGCGAGCTCCCCCTTCGCCCACGCCCTCGCATCCCGCGGCGCATCCCCCAGTGCTACCGCCGAGAGCGTGAGTCCGGCGGGCTCGAGGGTCGGGGTCTCGGCCTCGGTGTCGCCCCCGGCGTACGTGCCGTCGCTCGGCGAGCTGCCGTACACGTGGCGGCGCAACACGCTCTCGAGCCACGGCCCGGCGTCGACGGTGATGCCGGCCGCCTTCGCCATGCGGGCCGCGAGCGCGTACGAAGCGACCGCGAGCGGACCGTACTGCCAGCCCTCGGGCCAGTCGCCACCGTCGAGGATGCCGCCCGGCGCGAGCGCCGCCGCCATGTCGTTGCCCCAGAGCTCGTCGGCGACGAACGCCCAGCGCGTCGGGCCACCGTCGCCCGCTTCACCCGCTTGCGCGATCGCGATCGCGGTCGCGGCGAGCAGGTAGCCCGCCTGGTAGTTCGTGCCCGGGACGCGTGCGCGGTAGCCCTTCTCGGCGTAGCCATCGAGCCAGGCGGCCCAGCGCATCACGGCGCGCTCGCGGGTCGCCGGTGGAATCACGGCATGGAACCAGTCGTAGGCGAGCGCGGTGTACGGACCGAGGTTCCGGATCGCGTAACCGGAGTCGCGCAGGGCGGCCGGGTCCCCGCCGAGGCCATCGCCGATCCGGTCGAGGTCATCGAGGAGCGCGGTGAAGAAGCGGACGCCGGTCTTCGCGTACGACGCATCGTCGGTCGCCGCCCATGCCACGAGGCACGCCTGCAACACCTTCGACCACTCCGACCCCATGTAGACGGCGCGGTCGTGTTCGGCCGTATCCCGCGCGTGCTGGCAGAGGCCGATGGCCGCCTTCACGGGGCCCCGATCCGTCGAGGCTCGCCACGCGCTGCGGAGCTCGGGCGTCAGGAGCAGGCGCGGATGCGGACCGGTCGGGGGCGCCGGGGCTGCGACCGCGCCACCCGTGAGAGCCAGGATCAGGATCGCTATGCGCCGCACTCCGATGAGTACTAGTCCCCCTGGGCGCCGATGCCGGCCTGGCTAACGCAGTCTCACGGGCAGCGTCGGGAACCGTGCGGGAGCGCTCGGCGGGCCATCGCTGTCCTCAGCGGGCGCATTCTTCGCTATACGTGCGCGATGACTCCAGCGGAGAGTGCGGTTTACGCCGCCCGGCGCGACGCGTTCATGGCCACCATTGGCGCGAGCGGGGTAGCCATCGTGCGCTCGCTCCCGGAGCGGCTCCGCAACGGCGACGCGTACCACGCGTTCCGGCAGCACTCCGACGTCTTCTACCTGACGGGCTTCGTCGAGCCGGAGACCACCCTCGTCCTCCGGCCGGGGGCGGAGAAGGAGCGCGTCGTCATGTTCGTGCGGCCGCGCGACCCCGAGCGCGAGATCTGGGACGGCCGGCGGGCGGGGGTGGAAGGAGCGGTGGCGCGGTACGGCGCCGACGTGGCCTATCCCTCCAGCGAGCTCGCGACGCGCCTCTCCGACCTGCTCGCGAATCACGCCGAGCTGCACTATTCGCTCGGTGTCGACGAAGACCTCGACAAGCTCGTGGGCCGCACACTCGTGCGCCTGCGCATGATGGAGAAGCGAGGGAAGCGACCGCCGCGCACGATCGTGGATCTCCAGGTGACGCTCCACGAGCAGCGCCTCTTCAAGGGGCCCGAGGAGCTCGCGACGATGCGCCAGGCAGCGGCGATTACCAGCGATGCGCACATCGCCGCGATGAAGCGCGGCCGCCCCGGCACGACCGAGCAGGAGGTCGCCGCGGTCATCGAGTACACCTTCAAGTCGAAGGGCGGTAATGCCCCTGGCTACGAGTCCATCGTCGGAGCCGGCGCGAACGCGACGATCCTCCACTACGTCGAGAACACGGCCCGCATCGCCGACGGCGACCTCGTGCTCGTCGACGCCGGCAGCGAGTTCGGCCACTACACCGCCGACATCACCCGCACGTGGCCGGCCAACGGGACCTTCTCTCCTCCGCAGCGCGCGATCTACGAGAAGGTCCTCGCCATCCAGAAGTCGGCGATCGACCTCGCGAAGCCGGGCGCCACGATCACCGAGATCCACGATCACTGCGTCCGCGAGCTGACGCGCGCGATGATCGACCTCGGGCTCCTCGCGGGGACCGTCGACGAGCGCGTCGCCGACGGTGCGTACAAGAAGTTCTACATGCACCTCACCTCGCACTGGCTCGGCCTCGACGTGCACGACGTCGGCGCGTACCTGCAGGAGGGCGGCACCGCACGCCCCCTCGCCCCGGGCATGGTCATCACGATCGAGCCGGGCCTCTACATCGCCGCCGACGCTCCCGACGTCCCGGAGGAGTACCGGGGCATCGGCGTGCGAATCGAGGACGACGTGGCCATCACGGCCACTGGTAATGAGGTACTAACGGCCGCCTGTCCGAAAGAGATCGCGGAGTTGGAAGCACTATGCAGGAGCTAACCGGTAAGCAGCGCCGCTATCTGCGCGGCCTTGGCCACGACCTCAAGGTCCTCGTGCAGGTCGGCAAGGGCGGCATCGATGACGGCCTGGTCGCCGCAGTAGACACCGCCCTTCGCGACCACGAGCTGATCAAGGTGAAGGTGGGTGAGTCCTCCGGACTCGATCGCCACGAGGCGGCAAGTGATCTCGCCATGAGGACGAAGTCCCACGTGGCGCAGGTGCTCGGCAGCACCGTCTTGCTGTATCGCGTCGACGAGGAGAAGCCTCGAATTGAATTACCGAAATAGCCATGATGCGCAATTCGCGCATCGCGATTTGCACAATCCTCGTCGGTGACTCCTCGCGGAGACGCCTCCTGAAAAACTCAGTGCCCTGTCGTTTTCGGTAGACGTCTACTGCGGGTTTGATAGTGTGTCTCTCGTGGAACGCACTTCGGTGGCGTTCACCATCATCCTCCTCGCGCTCAGCCCCGCCCAGGCCGCGCACCCCTCACAGAAGCTCCAGACCGCCGGAACCAAGCCAACCATCGGAAAGTTTGTCGGTTCTCACTCCGACGCCGTTGGTCTCAGTTTCGCCCGTCAAGTTGTCGAGCCCCAGGCTCGCACTGCCGACGCTAACGCCCGTGGTTCCAACCGTGCGAAAACTCGCACGATTTATCTGAACCGCGAGGGCGTGATGCTCCGCCCCGGTCTCAACAACTCGGCGACGAACATGTCGTCGATCGTGAAAGAGCCGGCCCAGATTCCCGCATGGGACATCGACGAGGAGGGCTGGCAGGAGACGGTCGACTGCATGCAGGACATGTTCTCCCGCTTCGACGTCGTGGTCACGGACCAGGACCCGGGCGCGAGTGTTCCGCACATCGAAGCTGTCTTCGGCGGCCACCCGTCGGATCTCGGTCTCGACGACTCGGTCGCGGGCATCTCGCCGTTCACCACCGACTGCTCGATCATCGAGGACTCGATGGTCTTCACGTTCGTCGACATCCTCGACTACTACCCGCAGCTCGCCTGCGAGATCATGGCGCAGGAAGTCGCGCACTCCTACGGCCTCGATCACCAGCTGCTCGCCGAGGACCCGATGTCCTATCTCGAGTACGTCGAGGATCGCTCGTTCCAGAACGCGGTCTCCGAGTGCGGCGAGTACGACTCGCGCCCGTGCGGCATCGACGGCAGCATCTGCTCGATGGATCAGAACTCCGTGCAGATGCTCGCCGAGCGCCTCGGCGTGAAGGGCGAAGCCTCCGACGATGCCTCGCCGAACAAGCCGCGCTCGTCGACCTCCGACGACTCCACCGAGCTCGGTGGCTGCTCGACCTCCTCGTCGTCGACCGGCAGCGCCTCGACCTTCGGCCTCCTCCTCGGCCTCGCCGCACTCAAGCGTCGCCGCAACCGTCTCGCCGCGCGCTCGTAACCCAACGAGCTAGCGCGCTCAGCCCAACGCCCGGCAGGGGCGCCGCCCACCAACGGATGCCCCTGCCGGAACAACCACGGACGCCAACGAATCCCCCGACGCCCGACGGCGTCGCCCGCACCGGCCCGCCGAACCGCAAGGACTCGCTGACACCACCAGCGAGTCCTTGCGGGGAACCCGCACGAATCCCCCGACGCCCGACGGCGTCGCCCGCACCGGCCCGCCGAACCGCAAGGACTCGCTGACACCACCAGCGAGTCCTTGCGGGGAACCCACACGAATCCCCCGACGCCCGAGAGCGTCGCCCCCACCGGCCCGCCGAACCGCAAGGACTCGCTGACACCACCAGCGAGTCCTTGCGGGGAACCCGCACGAATCCCCCGACGCCCGAGAGCGTCGCCCCACCGGCCCGCCGAACCGCAAGGACTCGCTGACACCACCAGCGAGTCCTTGCGGGGACCCACGACCGCGTTGCCGTCGCCGCCGCCGCCGCCAGCTTCGGCAGCAGAGCCGTCACGGGTGTCGCAGGGCATGTCGCAGGGGTCGGACCCCTGC
>JALHPV010000280.1 GCA_022842285.1 Kofleriaceae bacterium | reverse complement strand
GCGAAACACGTCGTACTGCGCCACCGTCGTGCGGCGCGCAGCGCCTCTCGATCCCTTGGCGTCTCTGGCGTCTTGGCGTTGATCCTCCGGGGCACCGTCGTGCAAAAACACGTCGTACTGCGGCACCGTCGTGCGGCGCGCAGCGCCTCTCGATCCCTTGGCGTCACCGGCGGCTTGGCGGTGAAAGCCCGGGGCACGAGCACCGGTGCGAACGAGAAGACCTAGTTGAGCGATTCGTCGAGCGTCGCGGAGGCGAGGAAGCGGGCGAAGACGGTCTTGGTGCCGATGACGCCGAAGTCGACGACGACCTTCTGATCCTTGCCCTGGCCCGAGATGCCGACGACGGTGCCTGGGCCGAGGGTCTGGTGCGAGACGGTGGAGCCGGGGGCGAAGGCCGAGGCCGACGAGTCGTCGTCGACGCGGTACACGGGCATGTCATCGGAGGCGTCGCCGTACTCGTGGCGCTGGTCGAACTCGTTGCGCTCGCGCCGCTGGGCGGAGCGCCGGGCGAAGCCACCCGGGCGCGGCTGGGCCCAGGTGCCGTCGACGACACGCGGCGTCTGGGACGTCGGGCCGGTGCGGGTCTTGATCGGGGCGGCGAGGCAGTCGCGCGGGAGGTCGTCGAAGAAGCGCGAGGGGACGTTCGGGCGGAGCTCGCCCCAGACGCGACGGATCCGCGCGTGCGTGAGGACGAGGCGCTCGCGGGCCCGGGTGATGGCCACGTAGGCGAGACGACGCTCTTCTTCGAGGGCGCGGTCCTCGGAGGTGCCTTCGCGCTCGCGGAGGGACGGGAAGAGGCCGTCCTCCATGCCGGAGATGAAGACCACCGGCCACTCGAGGCCCTTCGCGATGTGGATCGTCATGAGGACGACCTGCTCGGCGGCGGTCTGATCGGCGGACGACGCGAGAGCGATGCGCTCGAGGAAGCCCGCGACCCCGTGAGAGAGCGGCGGATCGGCATCGGCGGCGGCGGGGGTGTCGCCAGCGGCCTCGACGGCGAGCTCGGCATCCGCGCTGCGGTCGTACTCGGCATCGCGCTCGGCGCCCGTCTCGTCGTCGTAGTCGGAGGCGGTCGAGACGAGCTCGGCGAGGTTGCCGAGGCGGTCGGCGGACTCGGTGGTGCCGTCGGCCTCGAGCTTTGCCCGCATGCCGCTGCGATCGATCACCTGGATGATGGTCTCGGCGACCGATGCCCCCTCGGCGAGGACATCCGAGAGGCCCGTCATCAGCTCCATGAAGCCCTGGAGCTTGCGCCGCGGAGCCGGGCCCAGGCCGGCGACATCACCGCGGGCGGCGAGCCGAGCGGCCTCGAGGAGGCCCGTGCCGTTGGCGCGGGCGGCGGCGCGCAGGCGCTCGACGGTGGTGTCACCAATGCCACGCGCGGGGACGTTGACGATGCGCTCGAATGACGAGTCGGAGGCGGGGTTCACGAGGAGCCGGAGGTAGGCGATGACGTCCTTCACCTCCTTGCGCTCGAAGAACGACACCGCACCGACGACCTTCGCCGGGATGCGCGCCGCGCGGAGATGCTCCTCGAGGACGCGGGACTGGGCGTTGGTGCGGTAGAGAATCGCGACATCGTTCGGCGAGTACGCGCTGTCATCGAGGAGGCGGCGGATCGATTGCGCGATGAAGTACGCCTCGCCGCGTTCGTCCCCGGCCTGGTAGACCTCGAGCGGCTCCCCTCCCCCGCGGTCCGTCCAGAGCGACTTCCCGTGGCGGTCGATGTTCTTGCAGATGATGCCGTTCGCCGCGTCGAGGATCGTCTGCGTGGAGCGGTAGTTCTGTTCGAGCTTCACGACGGTGGCGTCGGAGAAGTCGCGATCGAAGTCGAGCAGGTTCCGCGGCTCGGCGCCGCGCCAGGCGTAGATGGACTGGTCGTCGTCGCCGACCACGGTGAGGTTGCGCGTCGCCGCCGCGAACCGCCGGACCAGGTCGTACTGCACGCGGTTCGTGTCCTGGAACTCGTCGACCAGGACGTGGCGGAACTTGAGGTTCAGGACGGGGCCGGCCTTATCGTCGTCGAAGAGGCCGAGGACCTTGAGCAACAGATCGTTGAAGTCGACCGCGTTCTCCTTCGCGAGCTGCGCCTGATACAGCGGGTAGAGCTTGTCGATGATCTCGTCAAAGGAGCCGGTCTGCAGCTTGCGCGGGTCCAGGCCCGCGTTCTTGGCCCGATCGATGCGGGACAGAATCGTCCGCGGCGAGACCTCGCCGTCGTGGCCCAACTCCTTGAGCAGCCGCTCGACCAGTTTGATCTGATCGTCATCGTCGAAGATCTGGAAGCTCTTCGTCAGCCCGGCCCGGTCGGCGAACCGCCGCAGGATCCGCGCGCACGTGGAGTGAAACGTGCCGATCCACATCGCGTCGGCAGCCTCGCCCATGATCTCGCGCAGCCGGTGCCGCATCTCGCCGGCCGCCTTGTTCGTGAACGTGACGGCGAGGATGTGCCACGGCAGGGTGCCCGTCTCGACGAGGCGTGCGATCCGGTGCACGAGGACGCGGGTCTTCCCGGTGCCGGCACCGGCGAGGACCATGAGGGGCCCGTCGCCGTGATCGACCGCCGCGCGCTGTTCCTCGTTGAACGCGGTCATCCTGGACGGGTGTTTAGCACCTGACTCTGACGCCGAAACATGAAAGCGCCGCGTTCCGTCCGGAAGCGCGGCGCGAACGATCCGTCAGACGCGGATCAGAACGTCAGGCGAACACCGAGCTGCACGTAGCCGGGAGCCTGGCGTGCGTTCGTGTTGCGGAAGTTCGGGTTACGACCGATCGGGGCCTGGGTCTCGCCACCCTGGTTGTTGATGGTCTTGACCCAGATGAGGTCCTCGTACGTGCCGCCCGAGACCGGGTTCGCGTTCTGGACCGTGCCGTTCAGCTTGTTGCGCGGCGCGTAGACGTCGTCGACGCCCGCCGTGGCCTGCCGGTTGTAGATGTTAAAGAGATCCGTGTAGACCTCGAGGGTCGTCGAACCAGCGAGCTTCTTCTTGTAGCCGAGGTGCACGCCGAGCGTGTGGTCGAAGGGCGTGCGGCCGAGCTGACCACGCGGCAGGAGGAACGACTCGCCCGGGCCGTACAGGTAGTGACCGGCAAGGGCGTTCTGCGGCGTTCCCGAGAGGGCACGGAGACGGACACCGACGGTCAGGTCGCCCGCCTTCTCGAAGTCGAAGGTGTAGTAGCCGTCGAGCTTGATGTAGTGCGGCTTGTCCTGGAACAGCGGACCCGTGCGGTTCGCGAGGAGCTCGATGAGGTCGTACTGCGACGAGATGTTGGGGTCGACCTGGCCGTTGTCGTACGAGATGAGGCCCGGGTAGTTACCGCGCGTCTGCTGGTACGTGTACGAGCCCTGGACGTAGAGCTTCTTCGAGAAGCGGCGCGTCGCGGTGAACTGCAGCGCGGTGTAGGTACGCGTCGGCTTGTCGAACTGGCGGATGCCCCGGTAGAGGAACAGCTGGTTCTGCAGGCGCTGCTGCTCGATCGGGTCGTCGGTGCGCTCGATCCGGTCGAGGAGGTTGGCCTCCTCGGAGGCATCCCACTCACCGGGGTTCGCGATGATGTACGTCGTCGCGCCGTCGGTCGAGACGTCCTCGATCACGCGACCCATCCAGCGACGCTGGAGCGAGAAGCCGATCTTGAAGTCGTCGACGATTTCGTACTCGGCGCCGCCGATGACCTCGTCGAGGTACTGGGCCTTGATGCCCGGGGCCACGAGGGTACCGGACGCACCGATGAGCTGCTCCTGCGCGGCCCCACTGGCGCCGAGGCAGTCCACGCCGGGAACGCCACCCGTGTCGGGGTTGGTCTGCGGGTCCGGCACGCCGTCGCCGTCGAGGTCCCGCGCGCAGGTCGCGGCGGCGTTGTTGAACTGCTGCTGGTAGTTCACCTCACCGCCGAACGAGCGATCGTTGATCTGCATCGGGATCGACTCGTAGTACCGGCCGTAGTTCGCGTAGATCTTGCTGCGACCTTCCTTCGTCCAGTCGTAGAGGATGCCGAGGCGCGGGGCGAACATGCCGCGCAGGTCCATCGCGTTCTTTCCGAGCTGCACGCCCGTGAGCGGATCGACCTCGTTGGCGAGGCCCTCGGCGTAGCGCAGGCGCTGCTCCTCGTAACGGAGGCCGAGGTTCAGGGTGAAGTTCGGGCGGATCTGCCAGGAGTCACGCAGGTACGCGGACCAGTTCAGCGTCTCGCCGTTGATCTGGGTGCCGGGCGAGCCGTAGGTCCCCTCGAGGAAGTCGCACGTGTACTGGAGCGTGGAGCTGCCACCGAGCGAGGTGCCTTCGGGGTTGGGCGTGTTGCAGACGCTGTCGAAGCGCGGGTCAGCGCCGTCGGCGTTCGGCGAGCCCTGGAGCCCGGCGAGCTGGACCCAGCGGTTCACGATGACCGTGTCGTTCTGGAGGAAGTTCTGGACGAAGCCGCCGCCGGAGTAGAGGCGCGCCTTCTGCGCAGTGTTGCGCTCGACGTCCATACCGGCCTTGATCTCGTGGCTACCCGCCGCGCGGAGGCGCTGGGTCACGTTGAGCCGGCCCGCGATGCGCTCCTCCTCGTCGTCGGTGATCGATCCCGGCCCGCCGATGACGTACGAGACGGCATCCATCGGGCAGTTGTCGATCTGCGGATACTTGTCGTCGGCGCCGCCATCCGCGCAGAACTCGCGGGTGCGCGCGGACTCGCCGAAGCGATCCGCCTGGGCGAACACGCCGAGGTTGCCGCCGACAAGCACCTCGAGGGGGTCATTGGCGAGCATCGGGTCGAAACCCTCGGTCCGCACGTAGTCGCGGTGCCAGCCGATGATGGCCTCGACCTCGGTCTTGTTGTCGTTGAACTTCGACGTCCACTTCGCGGAGACGTCGGTGGTGAGCTGGCTGGCCTTCTGACCCGACGACTCGGGGCCGAAGATCGCGGGGCTCTCGATCCGGGCCGGGAGGCCCTGGAAGGCGATCTGCCCCTGGTGCTCCGGGCTCACCGCGAAGTTGATCTTCGCGAGGGTGTTGTAGACGTCCGTCTTCGCCGTGCGCGTGGAGCGATCCACGTCCTCGGTGATGAAGAAGCCCGTGGTCGGATCGACGTCGGGAACGCCGTCGCGGCCGCCGGCCTCGGGATCCATCGGGTCCACGGGGTTCCCGGCTTCACACCGGGAGAGCTGGCCGTTCGGCTGCACGACGCTGCAGTCCGTCTGGCGCTTGATGGTACGGGTGATGTTCAGGCGCTGGAATCGCGGCGCGAAGCCCACGTAGAACCAGACCTTGTCCTTGATGATCGGGCCGCCGATCTCGAAGCCGCCGTCGAGGTTGTACGCGTTGTCGCGCTGGGCATCGATCGAGGCGGCGTTCACGGGCGCGCGCTCGACGTTGTACGTGAGCTGCCCCGGCTGATACGTGCCGAAGACGGAGCCCTTGAACTCGTTCGAGCCCGACTTCGTCACGACGTTGACGATGCCACCCGTCGCGCGGCCGAACTCGGCGTTGTAGCCGCCGGTGATGACTTCGATCTCCTCGATGAAGTCGTTGATGATGGGCGACCCGACGGTGCCGAACGTGAGGCCCGTCGTGTTGACGCCGTCGACGACGTACTGGTTCTCGAGCGACGACGAACCGGAGAACGACACACCGAGGCCGTCACCCTGCGAACCGGCGGCCGCGCCGAGGGTCGCCTCGAACGTGCGGCCCGGGACCGGGATGTTCTTGATGTAGCCCTTGTCGATCGTGATGCCCTGCGTGGTCGACGTCGGATCGATCGTCGGCGCGGAGTCTTCGATCTTGATCGTCTCGCCCGTGGCGTCGTCCGAGTTGATCTTCTGGTAGACGGGCGTCGACTTGCTCACGCCGACCGCGACGCCGCCGCGCTCGACGGTGACGGTGAGGTAGTAGAACGTGATCAGGTACTCGCCGGGCGGGAGGTTCGTGAGCTTGTACGAACCGTCGCCCTCGCTGATGGTCGACTGGGCACCCTGGAGCGCCGGCGACGTGACGGTGACGGTGACGCCGACGAGCGGCTCGCCCGTCGACGCATCGGTCAGCACGCCCTGGATGGCGCCCGTGGTGGTCGACTGCGCGGAGGCCGTCGACGGGTCAATGAGGTGGGCAGTCGTCAGTGCACCTGCACCGGCGAGCGCCGCGATCAGTAGCTTCCTGGCAGTAGTCATGAGGTTGGCTCCGATCGATCAGGGTGCGGTGGTGAAGCGGAGGACAAACGAGGCCGGCGCCGACTGCCCGAAGGTGTCGGTGACGCCGGCCGTGACCGTCAGCGTGTACATGGTGTTCGCGGTGAGTCCGACCGTCGGCGTGATGACGATGGCGTCGGCGCTCTGCGGCGTCTCGACGGCGTACGTCGCGGCCGGCGAGAGCGTGACGTTCGCGGTGGTCGCGGTGGCGACGTCGATCGGGACGTTCGTCTCGAGAATGAGCGGCGCCGTCGTCGACACGTCCATCGCCCCCTCGACGAGCGGGGAGCTCGGGCGGAACTTGAGCGGCTCGACCGTGAAGCGGAAGGGTGAGAAGTCACCCTCTTCGCAATCGGGCTGGAGCGCCTTCGGGTCGAAGGGGTCGTCCGGATCGGCGTCCGCCGGGTCGCGCGAGTAGTTCGCGACGCAGGCCCGCCGGCCCTCCTTGTCGACGACCTCGTTGGAGAATTCGATGCCGCAGTCGACGTTCGTCGGGAGTACCGAGTTCGGGACGATCACGACCGCGGGGCCGAGTGCGTCGAAGCCGCCCTGCGCCGGGCGATCCTGCGTACCCGACGGGTTCCAGTAGCTGAGGTCCCGGTTCAGCGGGACGTCGAAGGAGGTCGAGGATCCCGAGCCGGTGGCGCAGCGCAGGGCCACCGCGCCGTCGATGAGGCGAGACTGGTCGGCCGCGCCATCGAGGTCGTTGTCGAGAATGCCGACGGGATCACCCTCTTCGACGAGCGTGGTGCCGCGCATGCAGCCGCCTTCGATCTCGCAAATGCAGGTCGCCAGCTCGTCCCCCGGGCAGGACGAGGGCAGCGCGTCGTTCGGCAGCGAGCAGCGAGAGATGTCGTCCGGCGTCGCGCCGACAGGCACGCGGCTGTAGTTGACGGTCACGGGCGGCGTCACCGTCTCGTCGAGACGGACGGGACCGCGGCAGCGAATCTCCTCGAGGTTGTTGCCAACCAGGAGCTCGTCCATGATCACCCGGAAGTTGTCCTCGAGCGCGTCGGCGCTGGTCACCCGCTTCGCTTCGCCCACGGCGGCGAGGGGGTGCGAGCCGAACCCGAACACGCGGCGCGACCGCTCGGTCGTGGAGCCTTGCTCGATGAACTTCTCGCCGAAGCGAACCTGCAGGACCATCGGCGGTCCTTCGGAGATGAGATCCGTATTGCTTGAAAAATCGGTGCAGGCTGCGACGCTCAGCGACGCAGCTGCGACAACGATCCAACCCAGGCGCGTAAACATAGTCTCGTGGCTCCCTTTCCGTAGCGGAGAGTCAACGTCGCGGAAATTCGACCGCTTGTACTGAATGCGAAGACAATGTGTCAAGGCGGTTCCTTACGCTCGTATCACCGTCGGAGCGAGCAACGAAACGGGTGAGCGATCACGCCATGTGACATCGCCTCAGCGAACGCATCGCCACATGTCGCAGGCAACTCGATCAGCCACTGCGACAGGTCCGAAACGGAAAACGTCACTGCAACCGGTCGGTCGCAGTGACGTGGGCGCGTCTCACTCCCTGTCGCAGGGGAGGAGCCGGGCTACTGGGTAGCCTTGGCCGGTTCCTTCAGCTTGAGCGCGACCTTGATCTCGTCGCGGTTCACGTCGGTGGCGAGGGAGCGGATGGTGTCCATCGTGCCAACGACGGCGGCCCAGGGCACCTCGTCCTCGAAGTCGACGAATACGACCTTCTCGGTACCGCTCTTCATCGCCTCGAGCTTCGGACGGAGCGTGCGGAGGAGATCGACCGCGGTGATCGGGGTCTCCTTGCCGTTCTCGTCGAAGATCATGTCGCCATCGACCTTCACCTTGACGGTGAGGAGGCTGGCGTTGGGATCGGGCATCTCGTCGTTCTCGAGGTTACGCGGGATGTTCAGCGTCTCCATCTTCATCATGATCGGCATGACGACGAGGAAGATGATGAGCAACACCAGGAGGACGTCGATGAGGGGCGTGACGTTGATGTCCGACTGGACACCGCCCTTGTTGCCGCCGCTACTCATTCCCATGGCGGCTACTCCTCCGAGTCCTTGGCGATGGCGAGATCGACGTTCTGCATCGCCATCGTCTTGTTCATGTACTCGAGCACCGGATAGACCTTGATGTAGGGCACCTTGTCCGCGCCCTTGAAGTAGATCCGGCCGACGCCCTCAGGGTTCTTCGGTGCGTTCCACGCCGCGGTGACCTGGTTGTCCATCTCCTTGAGGGTGGACTCGCTGACCTGGCCGAGGTTCTGCTTCTCGACCCAGAGGTCGCCATTCTCGTCGACCGTCACCACGGGCTGCGCCTTGTCCTTCTCCTGGGAGAAGTTCTTCGCGGCCGGAAGCTTCACGTCGTGACCACGTCCCATGACGAGCGTCATCAGCATGAAGATGATGAGCAGCACGAGCATCACGTCGACCAGCGGCGTCACGTTGATGTCGTTGCGAACGGCATCGACGTGGTGCTTCTTGCCCGACAGCCGCCAGCGGCGGTTGCTATGACCGGCAGCGCCGGCCACGACTAGCCCCGGCCCTCGCGGAGCACGTAGTCGATGAACTCGCTCGAGACGTCGTTCATGTCGATGACGTACTGCTCGACGCGGGACGTGAAGAAGTTGAACGCCATGGCCGCGATGATCGCGACGCCGAGGCCGAGCGCCGTCGACACGAGGGCCTCGGAGATCTTCGGGCCGATCTCGTTGATCGACACCGTGCCGCCGCGGAGGAGCTGGAAGGTACCGAGAATACCGATGACCGTACCGAGGAGGCCGATGAACGGCGTCGCGGAGGCGGTCGTACCGAGGAAGGCGAAGCCCTTGCGGAGGTTCGACGTCTCGCGCTCCTTCACGCGCTCGAGGGCGCGGTTCACGCTGTCGACCAGGTCGAAGTCACCGACGTCGTCGGGACCTTCGGTGGTGAGCGCCTGGCGACCCTGGATGAGCGCGACCAGGCCAGCCTCCATGACCTTCGCCACGGGGCTCTTCGGCATCTTCTTCGCCGCCGAGAGGGCCTCCGAGACCTTGTTCTGCTTCAGGTACTCACCGAGCGCCTGGACGTACCGGATGCTCTGATCGCTCGCCGCGCGATACGTGATGAGCCGCTCGGCGATGATGTAGAACATGTACACGCTCATGAAGATCATCCCTACGGTGATGATCTTCACGATGATGGACATGTGGCTCCAGATTTCACCCAGGTCGATTCCCATGGCTCTTTCCTCGTAGGGGTTCGGTCGCTACGCGATCGTCGTTGTCGTTCGAGTCGGTGACGGTTACTTCTGCGAATAGATGAACGTGACAGCGGTGCACACGGGCACTGCCTTGCCGTTCACGAGATAGGGCTTGTACTTCCAGGACTTCATCTCCGACAGGATCTTCTTGTCGTAGGCCGGGAACGTGGTGCTCTTCATCTGCGTCACCTGCGAGACGGCGCCGCCGGTCGTGATGCAGATCTTGAAGCTGCCGACGATCTTGCTCTTGCCCGAGCGACCGATCTCCGTCTTCGTCACGTCGTCGGGGACGACCTGCGAGTTACCGGAGATGCGCTGACCCTCGAGGAGCTGCGGCGCGATGACCTGCGGCGCGGGCGGGG
>JALHPV010000279.1 GCA_022842285.1 Kofleriaceae bacterium | reverse complement strand
CGTCTTGCGGCCGTTCTCGGTCGCCCGGCGCACAGCGGCGCCGACGAGCCACGCCACGTAGGCGTTGAGACCATCGAGCGCGTCGCCGGCCGTGTTGCAGCCTGCATCGCGGATCGCCTGCTTCACCTTCGAGGCAACGAGCATCATCTCAGCGGGCTTGGCAGCGGCAGCGCCGCCCTTACCCTTCTTAGCCTTGGCCATATCGAATCTCCCTGTGGGTTGGGGCCGGATGATTACTCCAAACGCTGCCCTAGCGGTCGAATCGGACCAAAAACGTATCGGGCTTCGGGATCCGATCGCCCTCGGCGCGATTGCTCTCGATCGGCGTGCCCGCGATCGCGAGCTGGAATCGGAACAGCCCGCCGACGTAGGCGTTGCCGGCGGCATCCATGGCGACCACACGGCCCTGGTCGTGGTCCTTGTCGCCAAACGTTTGCACCCAAACGGTCTTGCCAGTCGCGTCGAGCTTCAGTGCGAACGCGTCCTTGTTGCCCTTGCTCGTGCTGGCGACGCCCTTGCCGAAATCGAGCATGCCCTCGAACCAACCGGTGGTGACGGTGTTGCCCTGCGCGTCAGCCGCGATGCCAAAGCCGATATCGGGGCGCTCGCCGCCGAACGTCTGCACCCACTGCAGTGTCCCGTCGTTCGTGAAGCGCGCGACGAACACGTCGGACTCGCCGATCGCCGTGTGCTCGTCGGACTCGCCGAAGGAGATGACCTTCTCGAACGCGCCTGTCATGCTCACGGCCCCCGAGGGGTCCACCGCGATGCCCCCCGGCACGTCGTCGAACTGACTGCCGAAGCGGCGCGACCACACGTGATCACCGTTCGCGTCGAGCTTCACGAGCACGATGTCCTCGTCGGCCCCACCGGCGGCGGCGAGCGCCTCACCGCCCCACGTGGCCACGTTCTTGAACGCTCCCTGGATGAACACGGCACCGCGCGCATCGATCGCGAGGTGCAGGATCGTGTCCTCGTCGCGACCACCGAACTGACGGATCCACTCGATGTTGCCGCCGGCGTCGAGCTTCATCAACACTGCGTCGGTGTGGCCCGTCGACTTCAAGGTGTGATCCGCGAACGTCGCCGTGTCGCTGAACGAGCCGCCCACCACCCAGCCGCCGTCGGGCGTCGCCACCGCCGCGTTCATGCCATCGGAGTCGATGCCACCCCCCGACAGGATCCACGTCGGATGTCCGGTCAGATCGAACGCGGCCACGAACGCGTCGTCATTGCCGGTCGAGTCGCGCTTGAACTCGCCGATCGCGAGCGTGTCGGTGAAGTTGCCGACGACGAGTACCGTCTTCGAGTTCACCGCGATGCCGCTCGCCACGTCGTCGCGCTCGCCGCCCCACGCCTGGGCCCACACGAGCTTGCCGTCGGGGCTGACGCGCGCCGCGAACGCATCCGACTTCGCTCCTGCCGTGTGCTTGGCAACCGCGCCGAACTCGGCCTCGCCCTCCACGTAGCCCGCCATGTAGGCATCGCCCGTCTCCGCGATGACGAGCGCACGCGGCGCCTCGATGCCGAGCCCGCCAAAGCCGAGCGCCCACTTCGCCGTCCCGGTGCTTCCTCCCGTGCTGGCGGCGAGCGGCGGCAGCGGCGTCGTGTCGATCGGCTTCTTGATCTGCGGCGCGGCCGGCGTGGGCCCACCCGTCGTCGGCGCGACCTTCGCACCCGCATCGGGGGCAGACTTTCCGCAAGCTGCGAGGAGGATGAACGCGAACGTCGTCGAGCACCGCAGCACTGCGGCGCGAAGCCGAGCCGCATGCGGTTCGATCGAGCGATGCAGCAGTGCGGCGCGAAGCCGAGCCGCATGGCGAGGCGGTTCGATCGAGCGATGCAGCAGTGCGGCGCGAAGCCGAGCCGCATGGCGAGGCGGTTCGATCGAGCGAAGCATCTGGTCACGATGTCACGCGAACCGGGCAAACGCGAGGTCCGTCGCGGCTACGATGCGCGTCGCATGATCCGTGCAACCTCGTGTCGGTCGCTGTGTCTCGTGCTCGCAGTCCTGCTCGGTGCGGGCTGTCCCCACAAGGGCGAGCCGCCACGCGCGCCCTCAGGACGTCCCCTGGTACCTGTCGTCACGCGCATCCGCATCGCGAACGCCGAGGCGAGACGCGGTGGCGGACTCGACGAGCTGATCGAGCTCGCGACCACGGGCGAGCCGGCGGTGAGGGCGCTCGCGCTGCGTGGGCTCGGGCGCGTCGGCGGCGCTCGAGCGCTGAGCGTCCTGCGTGGTGTGCTCGCGGGCCGTGATCCCTACCTTGTCGAAGCGGCCGCGAATGCGATCGCCGTGAACGCATCGCTCTCCGATGATCAGACCGGCAATCGTGATGACACGAATGCGATCCGCGGAGCGGAGGCGACGGGGACCGACTCGAAGATCCTGATCGAAGCCCTGGGACGTGCGGGCGACACGTTCGCCTTCCCCTACCTGTCCCTCAAGGTGAACAGTGGTGTCGACCAGCCGGACCTCTCGACCCCCGAGCAGGGAGAGCTGGCGGCACTGGCCGCCGGTCGGCTCGGTCGTCGCAAGATCGCGCTCGACGCTGAGCTCCGCACCGCACTCGTTCGCGCGACGGCATCTCGCAGCCCGCGGGTGCGCTGGGCGGCGACGTATGCCTTCGCCCGCGAGCAGCTGCCCGACGGCGAGGAGCCAGACCCCGCGATCGCGGCCGCTCTCGTCGCGCGCCTCGCCGACCCCGATGCGGCGGTGCGGGCCATCGCCGTATCCGCTCTCGGGAAGCACAAGCTCGTCGTCGCCTCGCGCGACGCTTTGATCGCGATGGCGGGCGACCCGGACTGGAAGGTCGCCGTCGAGGTCGCGCGCGCGCTCGGTGGTCCCGACTCCGACGACACGGGGCGCGATGCGCTCGCCGGTGCCATCGCGACGTGGCTTCCGAAGGTCGCCGCCGAGCCGCCCTTCGCGCACCCCGTGATGGAGGCGGTGCGAGGCCTCGCCACGAAGCCGCTCACCGAGCGTGGTGTGGCCGCGATCACCACCATCGCGAGCGCCCGCTGGGACGGCATCCCCGATCTCACGCGTGGCTGGATCGAATGCCTCGCGACGACGGCCCAGCGGGACGTCGATGCGATCGCGAGCTGCGGTCGCGGCCGCCTGCCCGATCACCTGCGATTGCCGCTCGTCGCGCACGCGATCATCGAAGGCGTTGGCACTCGCGATGCGCGCCGCACCCAGGCCGGGAAGCTCGCCTCCCATGCGGACGTGCGCGTCCGAGCCGCCGCGCTGGGCACGCTCGCCCCCCTCGCGAAGGAGGGGGACGCGCGCGATCGTACAGCGGCCGTCACGGCGCTCGTGGCCGCGATCGCGTCGCCGGAGGCCCTCTATGCCGGCTCCGCCATCGAAGCGGCGCCGGCGCTCTACGAGCTGAGCGAACCACGCGACGCGGCCGCCCTCGACGCGGCGCTGGTCGCGCGCGTGGCGATCGAGAAGGACCCCGAGCTCCTCGGAGGGATGCTGAAGCTCCTCGGCACGCGCAAGCTCCCCGCCGCGGCCGCTGCGTGTCGCGCTGCGCTGGGCTCGCATCCCGCGACCGATCCGGGAGCCATCGAGTGTCTCCGCGCGCTGGGCGAGACCGTTCCGGCGCGCGCCGAACCCCTCGCCGTCACCCCGCCGCCTCTCGATATCTCGACGGTGGTTGGCAAGCAGCTGACCTGGAACGTGACCACCTCGCGGGGCGAGCTCCAGATCGAGCTGCGGCCCGACATCGCGCCGTGGGCGGTGGCTGCGATCGTCTCGCTCACGCGCAAGGGCTTCTACGATGGTCGGGAGTTTCACCGCGTCGTGCCGGACTTCGTCGCGCAGACCGGCGACCCGACCGACTCGGGCTGGGGCGGTCCCGGCTTCATGCTCCCCGCCGAGCCACACGTGACCTGGGATCCCGTGGAAGGGTACGCGGCAGGCTACGAGACCGGCGGGGTGGGCATGGCGGATGCGGGTCGCGACACGGCGGGTTCACAGTGGTTCGTGATGCACTCGCGGGCCCCGCACCTCGACAGTCGCTACACGTGGGTAGGCTCGCTGACCGGCCCAGGCTGGCAGGTCGCGGACTCGCTCCTCGTCGGGGACACGATCATCAAGGCGACGATCACCGAGTCACGATGACGCGCTGGTGTAGTTGCGAATCGCGATCTGCCAGATGATGCGGCTCACGACGAGGAGCGCGAGCGAGCCGCCCACCGTGGCCAGCGCAGTCTGCGCGTCGAGGCGGCCGAGCAGCGCCATCGCGGGATAGGTCGTCATGACGGCGACGGGGATCACGAACGTGAACACCGCGCGCCACACGCCCTGGAACACCTGCACCGGCCAGCGCGCCGTGTCGAAGATCGCCGACAGCAGGTACTGCAGGTTGTCGAGGCGCACGACCCAGAACGCCGACGCCGCGCAGGCGATCCATAGCGCATACATCGCGACCACGCCGACGACGAACAGCACCGCACCGAGCACGACATCGCCCCCACCCGGCACCGTGCCTTTCGAGTAGAACGCATAGACCACGAGCACGAGCGCGCCGACCAGCTCGAGGAACTTCCAAGGTTCGAAGCGGGACGCCGAGATCAAGGCCTGGGCATCGACCGGCTTCAGCAGCACGTAGTCGAACGCGCCGGTCCGGATACGCTCCGTGAGCTCGGTGAGCGACGGGCTCACGAGTCCGACCAGCACGGCCCGCACGCCCATGAAGTACGCCATCACGATCAGCGCCGAGCCGCGATCCCACCCTTCGAGCTGTTCGACGCCGTCGAACAGCACCATCAGCGGCAGCAGGGTCATGAACATCCACGCGATGGTGCCGAAGCCCTCGAGGAGGAAGTCCGAGCGGTACGCCATCCCCGACGCCGCGCTGATCCGGAGCTGCACGCCGATGAGCCGCAGGTAGCGCATCTAGTTCCCGACGGCCTCGAACTTCTTCACGCCCGCGCGCCACAGGCCAAGCGCCAGTCCGAGGGTCGCCACGGCCCACCCCGCTTGCGCCGCCATCAGCACGAGCGCCTCGGTCGTGCTCATCGCCTTCGTCATCAACTCGACCGGAACGCTGAGCATGAAGCGGAACGGCGAGTACTCGGAGACGACGCGCAGCCAGTGGGGGAGGAGGGGAATCGGCAGCAAGTACCCCGAGAGCAGGGAGAACAGCAGGAAGTAGAGGTTCATCAGCGCCATGGCCTTCGTCACGAAGAAGGCGAGGCACCCGAGCGCGAAGAGAAACGCGAACGTGATGAGCCAGGAGAGCGCGAGGGACGGCAGCAGCAGCGCGAGCTGGAGCGGGTCCGTGGTCAGCGACTGCGCGCCCGACGTCACCAGCAGGATCACGGCGACGGGCACGGAGATGACGGCCCGGAACGGAATCGCGGCCACGTGACCCGCGGCGATCGCGGTGAAGGGATGAATGGGACGCAGCAGGCGCATGGACATCGTGCCCATGCGGATCTCCTCGCTGATCTGCCACGCGACCCATGATCCAGTGAGGTTGCGGACGATCAGGATCGCCAGGTAGTAGGCGACGAAGTCCGCGCTCGAGTACTCCTTGAAGTTGCCCGTCTTGGCGACGCTCGTGAAGAGGCCCAGCATCACGAGCGGCATCGTGGTGGTGAGCATCCAGATCAGAAACTCGCCGCGATAGGCGACCGTCTCCGAGACGCCGATCCGGAGCAGCGTGGGCATGGCCTTCAGCGCTCTCACGGGGGCTTGGCCTTGCCAAACATGTCGCGAAGCACGTCCTCGAGCGGCGGATCCTCGATGGCGAGGTCCACGACCTTCAGGGGGCCGAGGAGCTGCCCGACCACGGCGGGGATCTCGGCCTCGGCGACGCGGAGGGTGAAGCGCTGGCCGTCGCGCTTCATGACGGTGCCGAGCTTGGAGAAGTCGGGCTCGGTGTCCGTCGTCGTGAACGACACGCGCTTATCTGGATCCATCTGCTTGATGAGCCCGCGCAGGTCGCCGTCGTGAATGATCCGTCCGTGATCGATGACGATGATGCGCGGACAGAGCTCGACGACATCGTCCATGTAGTGCGAGGTCAAGAGGACCGTCGACTCGTGCCGCTGGTTGTAGTCGCGGACGAAGTCGCGCACGGCGACCTGCATGGCGACGTCGAGGCCGATCGTGGGCTCGTCGAGGAAGAGGGTCGTCGGGCCATGGAGGAGGGCGGCTGCTAGCTCGCACTTCATCCGCTCGCCGAGCGAGAGCTGCCGCGTCGGCTTCTGCAGTAGCGGTCCGAGATCGAGGAGCTGCGTGAGCTCGTCGAGCGTCTGGTCGAACTTCGCGACGGGCACGTCGAAGATCGCGCGATTCATCGCGTAGGTCTCCGCCGGCGGGAGATCCCAGATGAGCTGCGACTTCTGCCCCATCACGAGCGTGATCGCCTCGAGGAACCTGGTCTCGCGCTTGTGCGGCGTGAAGCCTTCGACGTCGACCGTGCCGGTACTCGGATGCAGGAGCCCCGAGAGCACCTTCAGCGTCGTCGTCTTGCCTGCTCCGTTCGGACCGAGAAAGCCCACGCGCTCGCCCCGCTCGATCGTGAACGACACCCCGTCGACGGCCTTCACCGTCTCGTACGTGCGCCGCACGAGCGACCTCATGGCCGAGACCAACCCCGGCGGCCGCTTGTGCACCTTGAAGTGCTTGGCCAGGTCCTGGACGCGGATCATTTCTTGGTCAGTTCGCCGAGCGTCTTCAGGGGCAGAGCGTCCACCGCCTCACCCTGGAGAATTTGCTCCAACAAGTGCGCGCCGACTTGCGAGAGCTGCACCAAACCGGCGAGCCGCTGCGCGATGACCGTCTTACGCGCATCCGCGGGCAACTCCGCGTGTGCGGCCTCGAAGGCCTCGCGCGCGGAGTTCACCCAGTTCAGCTCGCGCTCGCGCAGCACTCGCGACACCAGCTTCCAGATCGAGGTCTCGGCCTCGTAGTGCTCCCGGCGCTCACCCACCACCCACGCCTTCTTCACCGCGCCCCACTGCTGCATCTCGGTGAGCAGCATCGAGACGGCGCCGACGGAGAGTCCGAGGCGCTCCTGGAGCTCGGGCGCGGTCAACGCCTTCTCCTCCAGATACAGCACCGTCCACATCCGGCCCATGTTGCGCTTGAAGCCCCAGGCTTCGATCAGCGCCCCCACCGCATCGGCGACCTTCAGGACAGCCGGATCGACGGTCATTTCTTCGGCAGCGGGTCGTCCGGCTCCGACAGCGCGTGCTCGCGCGTGGTCACGCGCACCGCACCACCGGCCTCGCTGAGATGCGACAGCACCGAGTGCGTCTCGCGACGCCGGCGCGCGATGATCTCGACGACCTCGCGCTGGGATAGACCACCCGAGGGGCGGATCGTGACGCTCGCCTCGCGTCCCGTGCGCAGCTCGCGCGCCGTGACGGAGAGGATCGACTCGACGTCGACGGTGACGACGAGCTCGACGCGCACCGAGCCCGCCGAGCCTGTGGGCAGATCGTCGAGGATGACTTGACCGAGCTTGCGCTTGAGCTGGGCGGCGCCGTCCTCGGAGGCATCGCCCTGCCACAGCTCGATGGTGACGAAGGTCTGGTTCTCGGACGTCGTCGCGAACAGGCGGCGGGCCCGCACTGGCAACATCGAGTTGCGCGGCACCACCACGGCGAACGCCGAGTCACCGACTTTGATGCCGATGTCGTGCGGCGTGACGTCGAGCAGGGCGGCGTCATCGGCTTCGCCGGCGAGGATGCCCGCGTACTGCGCGGCGCCGAGGGCCACGACCTCGTCGGGGTTCGCGCCCTTGCTGGGTTTGCGACCGAAGATGCGCTCGACGATCGCCTGCACCGTCGGCCAGCGAGTCATTCCGCCGACGAGCAGGACCTCTTCGATCTGTGCGGCCTCGAGACCAGCATCGGAGAGTGCGCGCTTGCATGGGGCCTCGAGGCGCTCGAGGAGGTCCTTGGTGTACGCGTCGATCTGGTCGCGCGTGAGCGTCCGCTCGTAGTTGATGGGCGCGCCGTGCTGGTCGTTCGCCAGGAATGCGAGCTGGATCGTGGTCTCGCTCGCCGCCGACAGCGCCTTCTTCGCGTTCTCACATGCCTCGCGCAGACGCGACATCGCCATCGGGATGCCGGTGAGATCGACGCGGTACTGGTCGAATACTTCGTCGACGATCCGCTCGAGGATCCGGCGATCCCAGTCTTCGCCGCCGAGGGCGCTGTCGCCGCCCGTCGCGAGCACCTCGAAGATGCCGTTGTCCACGGACATCAGCGAGATGTCGAACGTGCCGCCGCCGAGGTCGAACACCGCGATGATGCGGCGGCCCTCGCGGACACGGTGGGCGCCGTACGCGAGCGCGGCCGCCGTGGGCTCGTTGAGAATGCGCACGACATCGAGACCAGCGATCGATCCCGCGTCGCGGGTGGCCTGGCGCTGGGCATCATCGAAGTAGGCGGGGACCGTGACGATGGCGCGCGTGACCGGCTCGCCGAGCGCGTCTTCTGCGACCTTGCGGACGGCACGCAGGACGTGAGCGGCGACCTCCTGCGGCGAGACCGGCTGCCCGTTGATGCGGACCCACGCATCACCGTTCGGCGCGGCGACGATGCGGAACGGCGCGAGGCGCGCGAACCACGAGACGTCGTCGGCGTTCACCTTGCGGCCGATGAGACGCTTGGCGCCGTAGACCGTGGCGGAGGGGTTCGTGACGGCCTGGCGCCGCGCCCGGGATCCGACCGTGATCTGGTTCTGCGGGGACCAGCTCACCCACGACGGTGTGGTGCGCTCCCCATCCGGCTGCGCGAGCGTCTGGGGGACGCCTTTCTCGTCGAGAACGGCGACGCAGGAGTTGGTAGTACCGAGATCGATGCCGATGATCCGCGACACGCTACGGCTCCTTCTTGCCCATGAGGCGGCTCAGTAGGCCCTTGCGCTCGTTCGTGGCCTGGCGACGCATATCGGCGAGCTCGCGCGCGGCGCGCTCGTTGGAGGGATCGATCTCGAGCGCGGCTTCGAACCGCTGAGCGGCCTCCAGCCGGTCTCGCGCGGCCAGGGCGTTCAGGCCCTCGCACAGCTCGATGCCCGCGCGGAAGTTGCGGTCGTTCGGATACTTCTTCGCCAGGAGGCGATAGGCGTTCATGGCCTCCTCGACCCGACCCAGGTCGAGCAACTCGTCGATCTGCCCCGCATCAGCGGCATCGGTGATCGGACCTATCACCTTCTGCGGGGAGCTCGCGCGCTCGGGCGTCTCCGTCGGCGCGGTGACGTCGACCGCGCCGCCGGCGGTGTCGAGGTTCCCCTGCGACGTCGGCGTGTCGTACCTGGGAACGGGGGGCGGTGGCTTCGTGCCCACCCGCGGCACCGGCGACGTGGGGCTCGAACTAGCCTTCGCAGTCGGCGGGAGCACGACGGGAGTTGGTCCCGTCCCGCGCGACGCCGAAGGCATCGGGGTCGTGGGCGCGGCGGGCGTGCGAATCGGCCCGCTCTTGTTATCGACAACCACTCGCACGGGCCCGCTCTTCTGATCGACGACCGCGCTTGGCATCGAGCGCTCGACGGCGGCGCGGATCGGACCGGACTTGTGGTCGGTCATCGGACGCGGAGCTGCCTCGACCGGCCGGCCGGCACCCGGGGTGCTCGGGATCACGCGCACCGGGGCGCTCTTCTGGTCGACGATGGCCCGGGGCGCGGCGCCGATGACGGCGACGGGGGGCGCTCCGCCGGAGGCGGGCGTGACGATCGGGACGCCTCCTGGGGGCGTGGCGGCCGAAGGCACTCGCTGCGTCATGCGCGGCGGCGGTGGTG